>NZ_CAJTMN010000004.1 GCF_910577125.1 uncultured Rikenella sp. | reverse complement strand
TCGTTTTCGTTTCGGGTGCTTAAAAAGGTAGGGATTAGGGAATGCAAGGTTTTTTGGAAAAATACTACCCACAGGGCTGGAAATTTTTCCCGGAAGCAGGAGGCTTGACCTTGCATTCCCGTCAAATCCCGGAATTATCTTTGCGCCCAGAACGGAAATGACTACCTGATGCGGCCCACTGAAAGGCGCGAAAATGGAGGTAAACGGAAGTAGAGGCAGATTAGACAGAAAACTTCAAAAGAGAAATCCGTGAAAACAGGAAGCCCCCAACAAAAAAAGAACATAGCCGGTAAGGTGAAACCGGGCAAACCACCTGTAAGGAAGTATGGTTTTATCTGTCCGGCCAGACGTGTCGGGGCGGACAGATAAAATCATTCTTCCCGATTTGCCTGCTGTGGGTGACAGCTTGTTCCATTTATGGACAAGCGGTCATACACGGCTTTCCGCTTCCGGCTCAAAAGAACAGCGAAAAAGAAAAATCATCTGAAAAGCCATAAAAGCACCACTTGGGCATAAGCACAAAAGAAATGGGCCTTGCCTCACCAGTCTAAACTGTTGTTTAGGCGTGAGGCAAAGCCCTTTTCTCCGCTTATGCAGTAGTCGGCACACGTTCGTTCAAGATCTTTTTGGGCGATGGTGTACCGACGAATAAAGCCGCTTTTACGGAAAACCTTGTATGAGATAGAAAAAATCAGGGAGATTCATATCAAAATCTCCCGTTTTATTGTTACTTTTGCATATGAAGAGTTCTTTGAAGGTTACGCAACGCGCAGAAGAATAATGCAGCAGATAACTAACTAAATCGTAACCTATTACTATCATGAGCGATTAACATACGCTCATTTCCAATAAAATACACTCTTTTCGTAACTTCGCAACACGATTTAACAACGTTCGAATTACTTTCCGAATGAACGCAGTCCGATATTGGGCCTCGCCCGCGGCAGGCATGCTGTGCCAAGCCCTGATTTTCGGGCTCTATGCGACCGGAGACGCCCTGTGGGGAGAGCATGCGGAAACCGATCCGGTGCCGATCGACGACGGAATCCTGCCGTTCATCTACGGCGTGATTGCGATTCCCGTCACGCTCTATGCCTACGGTTACCTGATTCTCCTGCGGCGGCATCCCGGGAAGTACCGTCTCCTGACCTGGATCGCGGCAGGCCCGATAGCCATATGCAGCATTTGTGTCTGGTACGGACTGTTCGGATGCCATGCCTCCTCGTGGAGCGCGGGAGTCGGATCGTTCGTCAGCTATCTCATCTGGGCGAGCGGTTATTTCGTACCGGTTTTTTGGGAGGGATACCGATATGCGGAACGTAATAAGGATTAATAACTCTTTTTTTATGAAAATACCGATCGGATGGTTCGGATTATTGCTCTGTGCCGTTCTGAGCCTGCAACCCCTCCGGGCGCAGCAGCATCGGGCGGAGCGACCGAACCCGATCACCCGTTCCCTGCACGAAGGCCTCGCCGCCGTATCGCCGGACGGGAAACACTGGGGTTACGCGGATTCCACGGGTCGGATCGTGATTCCGCCGCAATGGAGTTTAGTTTCCGACTTTTACGAGGGGATGGCACGAGTGGTCGTGGCGGAGAGTCTGCATGGGATGGTCGTACAAGATATTCCGCATAATATCCAGGTCGCCACGCCGGGGGAAACGGGGTTGATCGACCAAAACGGGAACTATATCGTTCCGCCGGAATACAGCTATATCGACATCAACCGCGGCGAACCCTACCTGCGGTTCAACCGCGGCGCGTACGACCCTGCCGGTGCCGAAAGCCCGGACTTTCGACGGGTCTATCCGGGATGCAAGTGGGGATTGATGGATTTACGCGGGAATATCGTCCTGCCCGATACGGAATACGACTACATCTGGCCCTTGTGGACAAACGGCCGGTATTATTACGGCGTCGAGAAAAACGGCCGATACGGCGTGCTGGAGCCCGGGACGTGGCGATTGGTCGTTCCGTGGGGCGACTATGCCTCGGACGAGGAGTTGTACGACCGCCTGGAACGACTCTAAGCGCAACTTCGACAACCTTACCGGGCGATCCGAACCGTCCGAGCCCGCCCCGACCGGACAACGACCGAACGTTTCCAGTCCACGAAGGCATTATCGCCGAGCGGCCGGGCCGCCTGCGCCTCGTCTTCGGCCAGCAGCGTGACAGCGGCGTCATATGCGGTCGGGTTGAACAGGGTGAGGGTAATCCCTTTGTCCGTTTTTTCGACCTTCCGGAGCACTACATGGTCGAATACGTAGGCCCGTCCGGTGTCCGTCCGCAGATAGATCCCCGGCACCTCGATCGCCATCAGCGCCCCATTGGTCTCGTTCCAGCCCGTCTGTCCCCCGTCACCGCGCGATCCGCGGCTGTCGGCGTCGCAGTAGGTAAGCCGTTCGGTAATCCGGCCGTTGGGCTGAATCCCCTCGGCATGGGCATGGATGATGTCCCGCAGCAACGCCGCATAGAGCGTGTCACCCGTCTCGCGGTAGAGTTTGAAAAGCGCGTCGCCCGACTGGGTGCAGAATCCCGGCGCGCCGTGTTTGTTCTGGGTGCTGGCCCAGACCGCTCCGGTGAGGTCGGCTCCGAGCCGGGCCAGCGGCGTATCGTCCGGCAGCCGGTAGCGGAACGACACCGTCCAGGTGGCGCACAGGTTCGCCAGATCGGTGCACCACGTGCGATAAGCCGTATCGCCCGTGGCTTCATACAACGTCATCAGCGAAGTCATCAACGCCGCAGCCGTCTCGGAGTCGGCATTCTGGAGGATGTCTCCGCAGCCGCCCGAGGTGAAGCCCCGCAAGGCGAAGTCCCGGTAATAAAAGTCCGCCGCCTGCCGGGCAACGTCGAGGTATTCCGGATTGTCATAGTACCCGGCCGCGAGCGCGAGTCCGCCGACCGCCATCGCCCCGCCGGTGGTGTTGTAAACCGCCACGCCTCCCGTCGCGAGGTCGAGATAATTGCCCCACGTCCCCTCCTCTTTCCACGTCCGGACGAAAGCGTCGGCCAGCCCGCGTACGCGGGCCTCCCACTCCGGCCGGATCGCGTCGCCGCGCCCCTGTTTCCGCAGCAGGTCGAACTGTTTGACCAGCCAGTAGAGCAGGTCGGCGTTCTTGCGGGTCAGGGCGATGCCCGGATGAAGTTTGGCGGCGTCGCGATAAAGCGGCTTCCCGTCCGAACCGAGCACATCGCAGTAGTAGCCGCTCTCGCCATAACCTTTCAGGAGCCCGAAGTCGAAAGTGTTGGACACACGCCGCAAGCGGAGCGTATCGCCCGCCGCGAGCATCGGGTAGGTGTTCATCAGCCCGCCGATCCAGCCGTAGGAGATCCAGTCGGCGTTCTCCGGGCAGTAGTATTCGCCCGCCGCGCCCACATGGTAACGACTCTCGACATTGCGTTCCATCCGTCGGCGTACCTCGCTCATCGGCATCAGGTCGCGCGGCGCCGTCTGCGGCATGTGACATTTCCGCTCGCGCATAAAGCGGGCCAGCAAATCCGGCACCCCGTCGGCCGCGAAGTCGAGCCGGGTAACGCGAATCTGGATCGTGTCGCCTTTCCGGACAGACAATCCCCGGTCGGGACTCGGACTGAAGCCTATGAACTCGGGTTTCCGCTCCCGCACGCCCGGCGCGCTGACAACGAAGGTGGCGATGCTCCGGTCGGGCGACTCCTCGACGATCAGGCCGTGGTCTTTCACCTCGCCGTCCCGTTCGATTCCCTGATCGGTCAGCAGGATGGTTCCCTGCCGGTTCGCCCGGTCGAGCCAGACGATGGCCGGGGTCGAGGCGTTGCAGACGAGCAGCTCCAGCCGCGAAGCCGCGCCGAACTCCGGCGAGAGCTGCGGAATCGGATTCGAGGTCAGCGCCAGGTCGCGCCGGCCGTAGTCGGTGGCGTCGAGACCGGTGGCGTAAGAGCGGTTCACGATGCGCTGTCGATTGCCGCCGTAGACGGCTGCCGGAATCATCACATAGTTGTCGCTGCTCCACCCGTAGCGGTCGAAAGCGACCGCCACCCCGGCCTCCGTCATGTCGCGCAGGGCGCGGAAAGTAACGACCAGCAAGGAGTCACGGCGTTCGGAAAGGATCACCTCCCAGTTCCCGGACGCCGGGCCGATCTCTTCGGCCCGGACGAGCACCGGCCCGTCGTAGCGGCAATCGAGCAGCCGGACGCTTTTGGCCGGGTCGGGCGAAGCAGGCAGCCAGCTGCCCCGGGCCTGTCCCTGGGCGGAACGAATACTGAAAACCGACAAGCAAAGCAGGGTTGTACCGTATACGTATAACAAATGTCGAGTCATATCTCCAGTGTTCTTTCAAGGGAGCGGTTCGATTCCGTGCGAACCGTCTCGGGTTAGTTTTGTTCGTAGAAGATCGGCAGGGGCGGTGCGTCTTGCGGCACGTCGCCGTGCAAAGGTTCGTCCACCGGGACACCGCCCAGCGTACTGCGCAGCTGACGCAAGCCCTGCATCGGCGAGAACCAGATGCTCACGGCCGTCCCCTCGCCCCCCCGGTCGGGCATCAGCCGGGCATAGGTTCGGATATAATCCTCGAAGCCGGCAAGTGCCTTGTCGCAAATCTCCGCCGCCCGTTTCTGTTCTGCAACCGGAACCGTCCCGTCCGGATCTTTGCGTATCGTCCGCAACTCGGTCGCCTGGCGGAAAGCCTTCAGGTAGAGAACGGAGGTCAACAGCCGGTTGCCTAACAGACCGAGATGGCGTTGCGCCGCCGGATCGGAGTTTTGCCGATAGAGTCCGGCCGTGATTTCGCCGGCCCGCAGGTAGAGCGAATCGGCGTGGTCGATCTGTTGCGGCCCCATCCACAGGAACGGCCCTCCGCCCCGCCAGGCCCCCACCCAGCAGAATCCGATATTGCCCAGCCGGGCGGTCGCATATCGATCCGCCTCGTCGATCAGACGCATGACCCCGGCATACGAAGCCGTATCGCCGATTCCCAGCCGCGCGGCATATCCGGCATAGAAAGATGCCGGCGACACCGCCCCGCCGAGCGTCGATTCGGCGGCGTATCGGAACGTAGCCCGGTTCTCGGCCGTGCGCCAGTGGTTGAAGCAGACGGAGTTCAACTGACCGCCTCCGGCCAACGTATCCATATCGCAGAGCAGGCGACCGATACCGTCGATGGCGTTCTGCTGCAGGTACATCAGGCCGTCGAACTCGATCCAGGAGTAGAGTTCCGTACGGGCCAGCTCGTCGGAGGTGCGTACGACCGCAGGAAATGCCGCTGCGGTTCCCGCGCTGCCGTGCGAGGGCATGATCGTGATCGAGTGCGAAGGCAGAGCCCGACAAGCCAGCCGATAAGCCGGCCCGGTAAACTGTCCGACACTGCAATAGATGCCGAGTTTCAGCCCCCGGTTTCCCGCCCGGAATGTCGGATCTTGCTCCAACGCCAGAATAGACTCTTTGATGGTGCCGATCTGGCGGAAGAGGTATTCCAGATCGTTCTGCCGGTCGGCGATGCAGCGGGTGACGAGTGTGTCGGCCAACGCAGCCTCGCCGAACCAGCGCCGCAGCGTCTGCCGCACCTCCTCGCCGGTACAGGAGGCTCCCCAGCCGCCGGTCTCTTCGGTGATCAGCTCCAGGTCGTCGATCTGCGGATAGGTCTCCGTCAGTTTCCGGGCCATCCGGACAGTCTGGTCGACGGTGAATCCCCGGGGTTCGAACGAAAATTGCACCCACAGCCCCAGCTCTTTGGCGGCGGTCAACAACTGCCCCATCCATTCGACAGCGACCCGGCTGCGGGCCTTCCGGTCATGGAAGACCTTTTCGGCAGCCGGGATGCAGAAGATCGAGTCGTTCAGCGTAGCGATCGACTGCAACAACGGCGACCGGACGAAGTCGTGCGTATGGCCGTAAAAGAATTGCCCGGCCCAGCCCGTCGTATCGGTCGAGATGTCGTCTTCGTACCACTGGTAGGGGTAGCTGTGGACGACCAGTTTGTTGAACCGCATCCTCACCAGATTTTGCAGATACTCCACCGCCTGCCCGATCGGATAAGAGGAAATATCCATCGGGAAATTGACATGCTGGCGGATGCCGCGCCACCGCACCCGGGGAGTCACCTCGCGCCGGGTGCCGCACATATCGTCCCACCGGACCGCATCGGGCAGCGTGGCGCCGGTCACGTCGTAGAGGATGCCGAAATCTTCGAGGCAGGTGTAGACGGCAGCCAGAATGCCGGCCGGATCGCCGGCGATGAAGGTGACGTCGCCGCGCCGGTTGCAGGCATAGGCGAAAGTGCCTGTCTCCGCATAGGCCGGCTGACGACGGAACGTGAACTTCGGCCGTCTGGCCGGCGGCGCAATCCGCTCCAGACTGTCTATCCAGCGGCCGAGCTCCGCTTCGGCATAGGTGATGGCCGGCGATGAAGAGAAATCGTTGCGGACAGTCACCCCCTCCGCCGCACAGGAGGCGACACCCGCGAAAAACAACCCGGCCAGCAGCCGTTTTTTGATGGAAACCATACCGTAAGAAACTTTCAGAAAATACCCGACAGATGGCATTTCAGAAGCAAATATAGGAGACCGAAAACTATTTTACAATCTTTCTAACAAATTAACAATCAGACATTAATATGAAAAATTACAAATAGTACAAAGTACAGGAAGCCAGTATGCCGCTGAGAGATAAGGCCTTCTGCGGCCCGCCTCCGCCTCCCCTCAGAGTGTTAAAATGACAATAACCCTGCGGTGCGGTCGGCGGGTATGCTGCGCCGGGTATTGGATCGGTTGATTATCAGTGTTATATTTGGCGACCACAAACTCATTTCATACCATGTTCAAATCCCGTTTCGCCCTGCTGGCAGGGGCCGTTTTTTCGGCCGCGACTGCCTCGGCCCAGAATATTTACCTTTCGCCTTCGGGCCGTGACACCCATCCGGGAACGGAAGCAGCACCCGTCTATTCCCTGTCCGCCGCCCGCGATTTAATTCGAGCATTACCGGCCGGCAACGATACCGTGACCGTATGGATCGCGCCGGGCGAATACCGGATGGCGGAAACGCTGGTTTTCGACAGCCGGGACACGCGGCCCGTCGTTTTCCGGAGCCTGACAACCGAAAAACCAGTCTTCCGCGGGGGCGTGCCGGTATCCGGCTGGTCTCTGTGGCGCGACGGCATCTGGCGCACGCGGGTGCCGGAGACCCTGCGCTTCGAGCAGCTCTATGTGAACGACCGGCGCGCCGTGCGGGCACGGACGCCGAACCGGGGCTGGTTTTATGTAAAGGGGAGCCGCGAGACCGTGCTGGACAAGAGCGGCCCGCGGGCGGCCCGGTACGCCGTACAGCGGATCGCCGTGGCGCCGGAGGAGCTGGAACCGCTCAAAAAGCTCTCCAAAGAGGAGCTGCGCCATGCGACGGCGCTTTTCTATCATAAGTGGGACGTGACCCGCAAACCGATCGACCATGTCATGCCGGATTCGGGTTTCCTCTTCACCTCGGGCGAGGGGATGAAGCCGTGGAATCCGGTCACCGGCGGGTCGCGCTATGTGCTGGACAACTACCTCGGCGCGCTCGACGCCCCCGGCGAGTGGTATCTGGCGACGGACGGCTGGCTCTACTACATGCCGCGCGAGGGGGAAGAGATGCAGACCGCAACATGCTGGGCACCGACGATTTCGAAATGGATCGTCTTCGCCGGAACTCCGGACAAACCGGTGACCGGCAAGGAGTTTCGCCATATCGCCTTCCGGACGGCAGCCTACACGATGCCGGCCGGAGGCAACGAACCGATGCAGGCGGCAGCCGCCATCCCGGCGGCCATCGAGGCGGACTACGCCTCGGGGCTGGTGTTCGCGGACTGCGAGGTGACACAGACCGGCGGCTATGCGATCTGGCTGCGGCGGGAGTGTTTCGACAACCGCATCGAGCGGTGTCTGATCGAAGAGCTCGGAGCCGGCGGCATCAAAATCGGCGAGACGGAGATCCGGCTGGAGGGGCGTCCGGTGACGGCGCGCAATACGGTGGATAACAACATCATCCGGCACGGGGATACGTGTTCCCGTGTGCGGTGGGGGTGGCGATCTTCCAGGGAGCGGAGAACCGGCTGACGCACAACGAGATTGCGGATATGCGCTATTCGGGCATCTCGGTGGGCTGGAAGTGGGGCTACAACCACCAGAAAACGTGGGTCACGCGTATGGCCGAAGACGGAACGATGCAGTATGTGGAGGTGGAGGTGCCGAGTCCGGCGGTGGGCAACACGGTCGCTTTCAACCACGTGCACCATATCGGCTGGGCCGAGCTGTCGGACATGGGAGCCGTCTACACGCTCGGCGAATCGCCCGGAACCGTCGTGGCGAACAACGTGATTCACGACATCTACTCGTACGACTACGGCGGGTGGGGCCTCTATACGGACGAGGGCTCGACGGGGATCGTCATGGAGAACAACCTGGTCTATCACTGCAAGAGCGGCGGCTTCCACCAGCACTACGGCAAAGAGAACATCATCCGCAACAACATCTTCGCGCTGGGTTACCAGAACCAGTTGCAGTTTACGCGGGTGGAACCCCACCGGTCGCTGACGTTCGAACGCAACATCGTGCTGTCCGACCGGGGCGTCCTGCTGGGCGGATCGGGAGCGTGGAGCAAGGCGAATATCGCGATGGATCATAACGATTACTGGGATCTCCGGGCGGATACGATGCTGCGGTTCGACGGGCTGTCGTTCCGGGAGTGGCGGAAAGTCAAGGACACCCACTCGATCGTAGCCGACCCGATGTTTCGGAATCCGGAGGCCGGGGACTTCACCTTCCGCAGCCTGAAGACCGCCCGCCGCATCGGTTTCGTACCGTTCGACTATACGCGGGCGGGGGTCTACGGTTCGGCGGAGTGGCGGGCGAAGGCGCGACTCGCGACGGAGATAACGGACGCCTTCTCCGCCGCGGTGGAGGCGCGGGAGGCCCACTACCGGAAGGGGGCGCCGCAGCGGGGCGAACAATAAAATATAGCCGTGAAAAAAATCTGTTTTCTACTACTGGCGGCATGGTGCTGCACAGCGGCCCGGGGTGCGGGTCGAATCCGGGCGGAGGCGAATTCTCGTCCGCATACCTTCTGTAATCCGGTGAATCTGCCCTACCGTTTTATGCTGATTCCGGAGGGGGCGGGCGCTCGGGAGGCGGCCGACCCGGTGGTGATCAGGTTCGACGGAAGATACTACCTCTTCGCCTCCAAGTCGGGCGGATATTGGCATACGACCGATTTCGCGCATTGGACGCATGTGCCGATCGCCGACGACGTGCTGCCGATCGAGGACTATGCGCCGGCGCTGTTTGTGCAAGACGGGTGGCTTTATTACGTGGGGTCGACCCCGGGCGAGGCGATGTTATACCGGTCGAACGCCCCGGAGCGGGGAGTTTGGGAAGCGGTGACAAGGATTCCGTCGCATTGGGATCCCGCTTTCTGGGCCGAGGGGGACAACCTGTACATCTATTACGGCAGTTCGCCTTCGGATCCGATCCGGGCGGTGACGCTCGATCTCGCAACCTTCCGGCAAAAGGCCGCGCCGGTGGATTGCCTCGACAGCGACACGGCGGCACACGGCTGGGAGAGGCCCGGCGAACGGCATGAATTGAAACGGCGCCCCTATATCGAGGGAGCCTGGATGACGGCCCACGGCGGGAAATACTACCTGCAATATGCCGGCCCAGGCACCGAGTGGAAGAGCTATGCGGACGGCGTCTATGTGGGCACATCGCCGACCGGCCCGTTCCGTTATCAGGCGCACAACCCGACTTCGGCCAAAGAGGGGGGATTCATCTGCGGAGCGGGCCACGGCTGCCTGTTCGACGTGGAGGGGCAGTGGTGGAAAGCCGCGACCAACTCGATCTCGGTGAAACATCCGTTCGAGCGGCGCGTATCGTTCTACCCCTCCGGATTCGACGAAGAGGGATATTTATGGACAGACACCTATGCGGGTGACTATCCCCTTTGGCTGCCGGGCCACGCTCCGGTTCAGCATTCGACCGGGCCGGAATGGGAGCTGCTGTCGCTGCGCCGTCCGGTGCGGGTTTCGTCGGCCCTGGAGGGACATCCGGCCGAGCGGGCGGTGGACGAGGAAGCGCGCACGGAGTGGGTGGCGGCGACAGCCGGGGAAGATGAGTGGCTGGAGGTCGATTTGGGCGAGGGGGCACGGGTGGCGGCGGTGCAGGTCAACTTCGACGAATACGGTTCGCAGCTCACGGCGCGCGATCCGCAATCGCACCAGCATTACCTGCTGGAGGCTTCGCACAATGGCAAACGGTGGACGACTCTGGTGGACAATAGCGAAAAGGAGAACGATACGCCGCACGACTATATCGAATTCCGCGAGCCGTTCGAGGCGCGCTATATCCGGGTGCGCAATCTCTCCTATACTTCGGCTCCTTATTTTTCGTTGCGGGATTTGCGGGTGTTCGGACGCCGCGAAGGCGAAGCGCCTGCGTCGGTGGCCGATCTCTCCGTCGAGCGCCATGCCGCGGACGGCTGCCGGGCAACGGTACGTTGGACGCCGACGGCCGGGGCCGAGGGGTATGTGATCCGTTACGGTATCGCACCGGACAAGCTTTACAGCGCTTTGCGGATTCCGGACGGGAAGGTCGGCGAGCGGGAAATGACGGGCTTGAACCGGGATGTTCCGTATTGGTTCGCCGTGGATGCTTTCAACGGCAGCGGTACGACACGCGGCAGCACGACAGGGTGTCGGTAGCAGCGCGAACAGACGACAGGCAGCCCCCGCGACTCGCCCGAGAGGCGAATTGCGGGGGCTGCCTGCACCATGTACCCGATCTGCAGCACCGGAGCCTTATCGTGCTTCGTTGCGGAGCGGAATCTGGACGTTGAACGATCCGCCGTCGACACGTGCGTTCACCTCGTCCACCGCACAGGCACAATAGAGCACCAGCGGCACCCCCTGCTCATCGACCAGCAGCTGGGGACGCTCCAGACGCGCCACCTTCGCCACCTCGCCCGACGGCAAGACCACCTGCTTTTTCATAAAAAGGGACTGCTCGGGAAGCTCCCATTCGATCCCGTCGCGGGAGCGCATCACAGCCAGACACGGCTCGCTCCGGGTGAAAGCCCCGGTAAAATCTTTGAAGACGGCGTAGAAGCAGGAGTCCCGCCCGGAGTACCACACATAGGGGTCTTCGGCCGAGAGCCGTTTGTCCGCCCCCTCAATGGTCAGCACCTCGCAGTCCTGCGGCACGAAAGGCCCCGTCGGCGAGTCGCCGATCGCCACGCCGTGCACCCCGCGCCACGTGGGATCGTACAGATTGCCTTTGAAATAGAGCAGATACTTTCCGTCCGTCGGCCGACAGACCACCGCCGGATTGACCACGATGATATTGTCGGGTTTGGGCTGTGTGCCTGCGGGCGACGGGTCGACGATATCATTCGGTTTAACACGCGTCCGGGGCGCCAGCAGCGGCCCGAACGACCGCTCGAAGCGGCCGGCCAACAGGTCGTCGAACGACTCGAACGCAATCACACCGATCCGCAGCGACTGCTGCACCCGGGCACGCAGCGGCAACGTGCCGTCCGCCGACCGCACGCGGTCGTTACCGAGATCGACGCCGCCTACGTAGTAGAGGTAGTACCTGTCGCCGAATTTCCGCAGGTGGGGATTCATCACCGTCTGGGCATCCCAGGCCGATCGGTCGGGCCGGAAGCCGTCTTCGTTGAGGAAAAAGCCGAGGTGCCGAAACCCGCCGTCCGGTCGGTCGGAGACAGCCAGCCCCATCTTGGAACTCAACACCCACGCGGGATCGAAAGCGTATTTGCCGGTCGGCACCGCACTGTAGACCATATAGTAGCGTCCGTCGTCGCCCCGAATGACCGAGGCGCCCCACACGAAGTGATCCGGCTGTTGAAAAGCACCCTCGCCGCTCACAACCGCCCTGCCGTCGCGACGGATGACGCCGATCTCCGCCGGCCCGGCCTCCACGCGGTAGGCCTGTGCGGAGGCCGGGCTGTAAATGGCCGCACACAAGGCGGCACACAGAATCTCTCTTTTCATCCCACAAAGCATTTACTGTTCCGATTCGGACACCGGCAGTTTGCAGCCGATCCGTTCAAACGGAATCGGCGCGAAGCGGTCGATCATCCGATAGATCGGCGCATCGGGAACAAAGCCCTGCAACGGTTGCTCAGGATTCACGAATCCCGGGTCGTCGACCGTGACCCAGTTGTTGCTCCAGTCGGCCCAGGCGGGCGATCCGTTCAGGATTTTGCCGATTTTGCAGAAGAGATTGCCCGCAAACACATTGCCGCGCGGCACCCGGGGTGTACCCTCCCAATAACGGGCCAGCTCCGGATAAGCCGTCGCATACGGCGGTTCGGTATACCGAACCGCCCGCAGCCGCCGATCGACCACTCCGTCCGGGTCGAGCATTCCCCGGCCCCAGCCCTCCATGCGGTTGTCGATGTGGACGGCCATCGGCATGTCGATGAAAATATTGTTGCGATAGACGTTGTCGTGTCCGCCGCCGATGAGTACGGGAATGGTTCCCGAGCGGAAATAGACGCAGCCGAAGACCTCCATGCCGCACGCTCCGTCGTCGTGGTAGGTGGCCGAGACGCGGTGGGCCGACGAGAAGTCATGGAAATAGCAGTACCGCATCCGATTCCCCTGCTCCGAAGGGTCGCGCCCGTAGTAGAAAGCCCCCTGGTCGTCCACCTCGCGGCAGACGTCGTGGATGTCGCAATATTCGATCAGGTGGTCGTTGCCGTGCAGCAGGATGGCCATGCTCGGCGCGTCGAAGATCTCGCAGTTCGAGACGCGGTTCCCCACACCGTCGATCCAAATCCCCGGCCGGTAAGACTTCTCGATCCGGTTGAAATCATGGATACGGCAATTCTCCACATAGTTGCAGGCCGGCGTCAGAGTCGCCCGGTCTCCTCCGCCGAGGTTGACCCCGCCGGCCCCGGTTTGACAGATATAGCTGTTGCTGATACCGTTATGAGTCCCGGCACGGCGATTGAAGAGCACGTCGTTATAGGTGCGGTTCTGAAGCGTTCCCACGAGCCTCGGCGAGCCGTCGGACGATGCGCTCTCTCCGGCGGCCTCCCGGTCGGAACCGGTGTCGCCGCGGCCGATGCAGACCCCGACATGTCCCAGATTCCGGATCACGCAGCTATCCACCCGCACGGAGTCCGAAGCCTCGATGTAGACCCCCATCCCGCGCGAATATTCGAGCGTCACGCCGCGCAGGGTCACCCCCCTGGAGTTTTCGACGGCGAACATCGGCGTTTCGAGGGTCGAGATGTAAATATCATTCAACCGGGCATTGTCGGGAGAGAGGAAATAAACGCGGCCACCCGGCACATCGATCACGTATTCGCCGGGGAGGTCGATCTCTTCGAGCAGGTTCAGGGCGAACCACCGCCGCCACGGTGCGCCGGTCATGAATCCGTAAGGGGTCGGCAAGGCTGCCGTCAGGGTATGTGCAGCGGTGTCGATGCTCTGCACGGGGATCATGTCGTCGGCATAGCCGTGGGCGAAGTAGCCGCCGATCCACATCCCGTCGACGGATTTCCACTGTGCCGGCCGCTCCCCGGCATATTCGAAAACGGGGTCTCCGATCCCGTATCTCTCCTCGCGCGGAATATCGCCGGTGCAGTGGATCTTCCCGATCGGCGCCATGCTGTCATTGGGCCATCGGGCGACCGAGAGCGGCCGCCCGTCGATGAAGAGTTCGCTCCAGCCCGGCATCGACGGACGTCCGAAGCCTTTAGGCATGATGTCGGTCAGCGGAATCCCGAGCTCCCGCGCATCGATCTGCCTCACCCGGTCGCGCACCTCGGGCCGCAGCCGCTCCCGCACCGCCGGATCCGTCACCTTCCGCACCCGTTTCGGATCGATCCGGTGCGCCCCGGTGAACACGACCGGCTCCCTCCGGTACGGAGCGATCGTCACGTGGTTCAGCCCGACGACCTCGACCGTCTCCTGCAAGACATAGGTTCCTCCCCGCAGCAAAATATCCGTCGTATCGTGCGGAAACTGCGCCGCCTCGGCCAGCGCCCGTTCCACCGTGCGGAACGGGCGGGAGAGCGAACCCGACGCCCGGTCGCTGCCGGCCGGCGCGACGAAAATCGTCTTCCGGGCCGTCGACGCGGTCGCCGAAAAGAGGGCGAAAAACCCGAGTAAGAGCGTTTTGCGTATCTGTTTCATTTCCTTCTTGATTATATTTACTTTCGATTATCCGTCTCGATCGGGTTTCCGGCATGGTCGAACCGTATCGGTTCGCCGGTCAGCACCACCTCGCCGGCCACCGGTTCCTCTCCGAACCGCGCCGCACCCGCATTCGGCGTCCGCCCGCCGACCCAGATGCGCACCCGCCCCGGCATCACCACCCTATTCCCCCGCTCATCGACCCCGCCGAGCTGTTCCGGCGCCACGGCAAAGTTCACCACCCGCCGTTCGCCCGGTTCGAGCCGAACCCGCCATACCCCTGCCAGCGAACAGATCGGCTGCCGTCCGGAGACCATCCCCCGCCGCGAGACATAGAGCTGTACGACCTCCTCGCCGCCCCGTCGTCCGCGGTTGCGCACCTCGATGCTCACCCGTACGGAGTCTCCGACCTCAACGGCATCGGGCATCCGCCGCGCGGAATAAGCATACCTGTCGTAACTCAGCCCATAGCCGAACGGATAGAGCACCTCTCCGTCGAAATAGCGATACGTGCGGCCCTCCATCCGATAATCCCGGAAATCCGGCAGGTCGTCCGTCGAGCGGTAGAACGTGACCGGCAGCCGGCCCGACGGATTGTACCGCCCGAAGAGGATATCCGCCAGCGCCGTGCCCGTCTCCTGCCCGCCGTACCACGCCTGAATGATCGCATCGGCATGCTCCGCCTCCCACGGGAAGGCCACCGCGCTGCCCGACATATTCACGAAGATCAGCGGTTTGCCCAGCCCCCTGAGCCGCTTCATCCACTCCGTCTGCACCGCCGGAAGCTCGATGCGGCTGCGGTCGCCGCCGAGGAATCCCTTGATATCGTCATTCCCGGCATCTCCCGCCTCGCCCTCCAGGAGGGGCGAAATCCCGCCGGCAAAGATCACCGCATCGACCCCGGCAATCGCCTCCAACACCTCCTCCACCGTCGGCCCCTCCGCCAGCGGCCCGGTGAAGTCCGTCGCCGGATAGTAGATCACCCGCAGGCCCGGTTCGCGCTCCAGCGCCATCCGCAACGTAACGTTCTCCACCGGAATCCCGTTGTAATTGCCCAGTTGCGTCGTTCCGTTGTCGGCATTCGGCCCCAGCAGGGCCACCGTCCTGATTCGTCCCGGCCGGAAGGGCAACACGCCCTCGTTCCGCAGCAGCACCATCGACTGCCGCGCCATCTCCAACGCCTGTGCCCGGTGTTCCGGCGACGAGATCACCGAACCGGGAATCGTGTCATACGGCACCCGCCCCACCGGTTCGAACTGACCGAGCCGGAAGCGGATCATAAAGAGCCGCCGCAGCGACAGATCGATCTGCTCCTCGGTAATCAGCCCCCGCTCCACCGCCTCCATGAGCGACGCATAATCGTTCCCGCATTCGAGATCCGTCCCGTGCAGCACGGCATCTGCCGCCGCCGTCGCCGCATCCGGATGCGTTCCGTGATACTTGTGGAAATCGCTGATCCCCCAGCAGTCCGAAGTGACATACCCCTCGAAGCCCCATTCGTAGGTCAGAATCAGCCGCATCAGCTTGTCGCTGCCGCAGCAGGGCTGCCCCTCGTAGCGGTTATAGGCGCACATGACGCCCGACACCCCCGCCTCGCGCACCAGCGTGCGGAAAGCGGGCAGATAGGTATCCCACAGGTCGTAAGCGCTCACCCGGGCATCGAACGCATGGCGTTCCGGCTCCGGCCCGCTATGCACCGCATAGTGTTTGGCACACGCCGAGGCCTTGAAGTAACGCGGATCGTCGCCCTGCAACCCCCGCACCATCGCGCTCCCCATCCGGCCGGTCAGCCAGGGATCCTCTCCGTAGGTCTCCTGCCCCCTGCCCCAGCGGGGATCGCGGAAGATGTTGACATTCGGTGTCCAGAAGGTCAGCCCTTTGTACTGTTTCCCCTCGTCGGGAGTCCCTTTGGCCCGGTTATAAATGGCGCGGGCCTCGTCGGCGATCATCCCCGCCGTCCGCTCCAACGCCTCGGGATTGAAGGTGGCCGCCAGCCCGATCGCCTGCGGAAAGACCGTCACCCGATCGCCCGACCGTCCCACGCCGTGCAGGCACTCGTTCCACCAGTTGTAGGCCGGAATGCCGAGCCTCGGAATGGCCGGACTGGCGTGCATCATCTGGGAAATCTTCTCCGGAAGCGTCATCCGGGCGATCAGCGAATCGACCCGCGGGTCGACATACAGACGCGGGTCGCCTGTGGCCAGCCCCCGCAGACAGCCAAGGCCCAGCGTAAAGATCAATAAAACGGCTTTCATACTGAAATGCATTCAAAATCAGATCATTCGACCGCCCGGCGGGTTCGGTTATAAGCGATCCGGTCGAATTTATAGTAATGTGCCGCGCGATGCGCGACGTCGGTCTGCTTCTCGTCGAGCCGCACGACATAGGCCATCCGGGCGACTTTCTTGCAAAAATTCCGGATATCGAACCGTTTGCGGTAAATGGCCTGATACAGTCCGCGCAACTCCGAGAGCGTGAATTTCGAGGGCAGCAGTTCGAAAAGCATGGCCGGTTCCGTCTCGATCCACTGGCGGATCTCACCGAGCGACTCCTCGACGATGCGGTTGTGGTCGAACGGCATGACAGGCACGCCGCTGACCGGACACCACCGGGCTCCGCTGCTGTGCGCCGCAGCGCTCAGCGTCCGGTTGATCTTGCAGAGCGACAGGTAGGCGATCGTGATGAGCCGTCCGACCGGATGTCCGTACGTCGATTCGAGCCACGCCACATCCCGCACATCCGCCGTCCGGTCGGGCGAGCTGAAACACCGGAACTGCTTGAGGCTCATCCTCCGGATACCGGTAAGCTCGAACAGCACCCGCTGAGCGGCACTGTCCGTATCCTCCATCTGGTAAATCAGGCTGCCGGGGAGTTTCAAATCCGTCGTCCCCTCCTTTTCGATCAGCAGGATATTCAGCTCCCTCCCGTCAAAACCGAACACCACGCAATCGATCGACACATGGGCATACATGTATTCCATAAGCGATTCCTCAACAGCCCTCGGGCCGGTTCCGCACAAATATAGTCATTTGCTATACAAAATACTATCAGACAATCTATTAAACAAGCTCTTACTGTATATAATACACTACTTAAACCCGCACGATAAGCCTGGCGACAGGCTGATTTCCAGAGCCTATCCACCGGGGAGGTTATTGTATTTCCACCGGGCGCATATTTTATCCGATGAAAGAGTCCGCGACCGACCGAAACCCCTCCCATGTCGCAGACTTCGAAAAAAGGAAAAGAGGATTTTCAACCCGCCTCATATACCGGCGCATTAAAAATCCTCTCCGTATGAGGTCGGTAGCAGATTCGAACTGCTGTACGAGGTTTTGCAGACCTCTGCCTAACCACTCGGCCAACCGACCCGGCTGTAAATTGCAGGGCAAAGATAGCCTCTTTTTTCGGAATTCGCAAATGTTTCGCTCCGCTCCCTCTATTCCCCTCTCGTCGTCGCGCCCCGCTCTCCGTCCGAAGCCAAGGCGGCGATCGCATCCGCCACCCGCTGCATCAGCCACTTCGGCGTCGAGGTCGCCCCGCACACTCCCACCGAACCGACCCCCTCGAACCACTCCCGCCGCAACTCCGCCGCCTCCTCGACCTTGTACGTCCGCGGATTCGCCCCCCGGCACACCTCGTAGAGCGCCTTCCCGTTCGAACTTTTGGAGCCGCTCACGAAAATCACCGCATCGAACCGCGCCGCAAACTCCCTCAGGTGGGGATTCCGGTTCGAGACCTGCCGACAGATGGTATCATGCACCGTCACCGCCTCGGGCCGCTCCGCACGCCGGAGAATCTCGTCCCGGATGGCATTGAACAGCGCCAGACTCTGCGTCGTCTGCGACAGCAGGCAGATCGGCCGTCCGAAATCGATCCGTTCCAGATCGGCTTCCGACTCAATGACGATCGCCTCCTCGTTCGTCTGCCCCGTCAGCCCCACCACCTCGGCATGTCCCGGTTTTCCGAGCAGGACGACCTGCCCACCCACCTGCCGCATCGCCTCCCACGCCCGCCTCACCCGTTCCTGCAGCTTGGCCACCACCGGACAAGTGGCGTCCACCAGCTCGATCCCGTACCGCCGCGCCGCCTCATAAGTCGCCGGCGGCTCTCCGTGCGCCCGGATCAGCACGCACCGGCCGACCAGCTCCGGCAGCCGGTCGTGTCCGACCGTCTGCAGCCCCAGCCGCTCCAGACGGTTCACCTCGACCCGGTTGTGTACGATGTCGCCCAGACACCACACCGCCCCTTCCTTAGTCCGCAGCCACTCCTCGGCCGTGGTGATCGCCTTCACGACCCCGAAGCAGAAGCCCGATTGTTCGTCGATTTCAATTCTCATCGCACCGGCGTATTTTCTCCCACCAGCAGTTCGTCGGCCGGGAAATCCGGCGCCTCGAACTCCCGTCGTCCCCCCGGCGCCCATTGCAGGTAGGTGATCGGCAGCCCCTCCGCCAGGAAGCGCGTTTCGTAAGCCGTCTTGATCGCCAGCGTGGCGTCGGCAATCCCCTGCGGCCCGTAAATATCGTTGCAGCAGACCGTCGGCGCCATCCCATTGGCCGCCAGCACCGCCTTGGTGTATGCGTGCAGGTGTCCCGAATCGGTCTTCAGGTGAATAATGCCATCCGGCTTCAGGAAACGCGCATAGCGCTCCAGAAATCCCGGCGCCGTCAGCCGCTTGGCGACCCGCCGCTTGTTCATCTGCGGGTCGGGAAAGGTGATCCATATCTGATCCACCTCGTCCGGCGCGAAGAAGGAGTCGATAAATTCGATCCGCGTCCGCAGAAAAGCCACATTGGCCATCCGGTTCTCCGTAGCCGTCTTGGCGCCGCGCCACATCCGGGCCCCCTTGATATCGACCCCGATGTAGTTCGCCGCGGGATCGGCCTCCGCCAGCCCGACGGTGTATTCGCCGCGTCCGCATCCGAGTTCCAGCACGATCGGCCGGTCGTTGCCGAAAAAGTCGCTCCGCCACCGCCCCTTGAGCGGATGGTCGCGGTGGAATATCTCTTCGAATTGCGGTTGGATCAGGCAGCGAAAGGTGAGATTTTCGCTGAATTTCTTGAGTTTGTTTTTTCCCATGTTCGCAAACAGGTTCACAAAAAAGACCGGTCACCGTCTCCGCACCGGCCGCGCCCCGCTCACCACCACCCCGATGGATCGAATCCCCCGGATCCGCTCCACACCGGTCAACTGCCGCACCGACAACGCGTATTCTCCCCGCTGGGCGAATCGAATCCCGCTGCGATAACGGCGGGTAATATCGTTGTGATTGGAATAGTGCCTTCCGGCCCTGCGATATGCCCCTTCGCCCGGCTCTCCGTCCCCCGCCGGCCTCCTCAGCGCGAATTCGACCGTGTCAGCCCAGAACCGTTTGTCGGGCGTCACCGCCTTTATCACCAGCGGCAATGTGGCATACGGATAATCGTCGTCATACCGGATCGAGATGTCGATCCACTGTTCTCCCCTCGTTCCTGCCGCCGAGTCGGGTTCGAAACAGAAGACGATCGCCTCCTCGCGTCCCCATCCTTCGCGCGGCAAGTCGTACATCTCCATATATTTTCCCCCGCTGCACCCCACTAGGAGAGAAGCCAACACGAGGCCGAAGAACACGCATCCGTATCCGATCTTCTTCCGCCCCATCCCGTCAGGCCCCCTGTCCGCCGTTGTTCGTCCCTCCGCCCTGCGGGCGATTTCCCGGCCTCCGCCGCGGATTCCGGTTCCGATAGTTGTTTCCTCCCCGATTGCCGTTGTTGCCGCCGTTATTGGCAGCCCCGCCCTGCTCGCCATTCGCCTTGGCCAACAGTTCCGGCCTCGCTGTCGGTCGTGCCTCCGCCCGTTCGTCACCCCCGCCGTTCCGCGCCGCCACTTCGGGCCGGGCCGTAGGCCGCCCGCCACCCGATTTCTCCGATTTCTCTGCCTTTTCCGTCTTGTCTCCCCGCTGATTATTGCCCCGGTCGCGGTTGTTCTCGCGGTTTCCCCGGTTCCGCCCCTGTCCGCCACGCTTCCGTCCTCCGCTCCGCGCGTGGTCGAACCGCGTAATGCTCTCCTCGCCCACCACGTTCTTGATCTCCGGCTCTGCCGGCGCGCTATGCTGCGCCGCGAGCAGCGCCGCATCCTCCAGCTTGTCCACCTTCTCGCCCCGGCGGTTCATCGCCACGATCTGCCGCACCCGATCCGTGGTCAGCGGAATCATCACCGCCGTCGAGTGCGGGTCTGGGCTGAACCACATCAGTTTTTTGAAGATATCGCTTTTGACCAGATGATAGCTGCCGTCCATCGCCTCCAACGACCCGTTGAGCCTCGGAAACGCCCGCCGGGCGTCGATATAGGAGTCCAGCTCGTAATTGAGACAGCATTTGAGTTTTCCGCACTGCCCGGCCAGTTTTTGCGGATTGAGCGAGATCTCCTGATGTCTCGCCGCCCCGATCGTGACCGACGAGAAGCTGTTCATCCAGGTCGAACAGCAGAGCTCGCGTCCGCACGGGGCAATCCCTCCGATCCGTCCCGCCTCCTGCCGCGCGCCGATCTGGCGCATCTCGACCCGGATGCGGAACTGGTCGGCCAGCACCTTGATGAGTTCGCGAAAGTCGACCCGTTCGTCGGCGATGTAATAGAAGATGGCCTTCAGCTTATCCCCCTGATACTCCACATCGCCGATCTTCATGTTGAGGTGCAGGTCGGCGGCGATCTGCCGCGAGCGGATCATGGTCGGATGCTCCAGCCCGATGGCCTCCTGCCACTTTTCGATGTCGTACGGTTTGGCTTTCCGATAGATTTTCTTGCATTCGAGCCCCTGCGGATTGAACCCCGTGCGCTTCATCTGCCGGGTCACCAGCTCGCCGGTGAGGGTGACGATCCCGATATCGTGTCCCGGGCTGGCCTCGACGGCGACGATGTCGCCCACCTTGAGCGGGATTCCCGCATTGTTCCAGTAGTATCCTTTCCGGGTATTTTTGAACTGCACCTCATAGATGGTGTTTTCGGCCAGCGGATCCGGCAGGTCGGCCATCCAGTCGAACACTTCGAGTTTATGGGCCCCCGGACAGTTATGCGCCGTCGGCTCGCCGTTGGCATCGGTCGAGAAGCAGCATCCCCGGGTGATATTTTTCTGACAAGTCATCGTCTTCGCGTATTGTGAAAGCCCCCTGCCCGGAGAGGCGGGAGGCCGGATCGATACAAAGGTATGACGATTACAGCACTTCTGCAACCGTGAAGGTGCTGCCGCCGACGAAGATCAGGTCTCGCGGGCCGGCCAGCACGCGCGCACGATCGAGCGCCTGCGGTACGGAAGCGACCGTTTCGCCCCGTAACCCCGCCGCGCGACAGACCTCCGCCAGCTGCTCCGCCGCCAGCGCCCGCGGCAGCGAAGCCTGCGTGAAGAGGTAGTGCGCTTCCCGCGGCAGCAGCGGAAGAATATGCTC
This sequence comes from uncultured Rikenella sp., assembly GCF_910577125.1. Lineage (GTDB taxonomy): Bacteria > Bacteroidota > Bacteroidia > Bacteroidales > Rikenellaceae > Rikenella. The sequence goes on along the minus strand of NZ_CAJTMN010000004.1, from coordinate 41,649 downwards.
CAACTCTTTATCCGCCACAACGCCGAAAACGAAGTAGAGCGTTTCGTAAGACTGCCTTTTCAGCTGCCCCGCCACAAAGGCCAGCCCCGCCTCGTTGTGTCCCGTGTCGCAGACAATCGGACACGGGTCGTCCGCCGTTTCGATATGCTGCCACCGCCCGGGCACCCTCGCCGCAGCCAGCCCCCGCCGCACTTCGTTGGTGGTGAGCGGCCTCGGCAGCCGGTCGGTCAGCATATCCAGCGCGGCCAGCGCGGTGCAGAGGTTCCGCTGCTGGTAATCGCCCTCCATCCCGAGCTGCACGGTAAACCGGTAGCCGTCGCCCCGGTTCTCGACCTCGAACATCCGCCCGTCGTGCCTGTCGCAGCGATACCGCTGGTCGGCAAAGAGAATGGGCGAGTCCGCCTCCTGCGCCTTTGCGATGAAAGTCGGTGCGGTCTCCGGCTGGAACTCGCCCACGACGACCGGCACGCCGGACTTGATAATCCCCGCCTTCTCGCCGGCGATCTCGGGCAGCGTCTGCCCCAGAAACTGTCTGTGGTCGAAGCTGATGTTGGTGATGACGCTCACCAGCGGGGTGATGACGTTCGTACAGTCGAGTCGTCCGCCCATCCCGACCTCCACGACGGCAATGTCCACGGCATAGCGGCGGAAAAAGTCGAAGGCCATGGCGGTCGTAATCTCGAAAAACGAGGGTTTCAGCCGTTCGATATGGGGTTTCATCCGCTCGACGAACCCGATGACCTCCTGTTCCGGAATCATCTGCCCGTCCACCTGCATCCGTTCGCGAAAATCCCGCAGGTGAGGCGAGGTGTACAAGCCCACTTTATACCCTGCCTCCCGCAACACGGCCGCGAGCATCTGCGAGACAGACCCTTTGCCGTTGGTTCCGGCGACATGCACCGTGGGATAAGTTTCATACGGTTTCCCGAGCAGTTCGTTGAGCGCTTCGGTGGTCTCCAGTCCCTCTTTATAGGCCCGGCTGCCGACGCTCTGGAACATGGGAGCGGCGGCATACAGATAGGCAATGCTTTCTGCGTAATCCATATTGATCTATCGGAGAATCAATCGTTTTCTATTCATTCCTGCTCGTCTGCCCTATTCGTCTGATACCCCGCCCCGGGCTTCCGCGATGCGGGTTTCCATGGACAGTTAGGTGATCCGGTGGCCGTCGGCTACAACGGGTTCAGCTGGTCTTCCGCTACGAGCGGCATCGGCAGCCTGGACTTATATTTCCATTCGCAGCACCTCGACCCCAGCGGCACGCTCAACCGTGCTTACGGTTTTCAGTTGCGTTGCCTCTCGGAATAAACGGGGCTGCGGGCACTCCGAAATGGCAGCCTCTATCCAATTAGGCCGACACAGCCATCCGCCCACCGCGGGCACGCGGGGCCTGGCGGCCCGAGCGCAGTCGATGCTCGACCGCGCGCCACGCCTTAAAAGGGGAATCGTCAAAATGTGCTGGCACGTTTTGACTGGATTTCCAAAGGCGCGCGGAAAACACCCCGCCCCGGGCCTCCGCGAGAGAACCAGTGGCGGGCTGAGCCTCGTTGGCTACTACGGATTCAACAATTCATCGTCGGTCAGCGGTATCCACAACATGTACTTGGGTTTCGGCGCGCAGAGCCTCACTCCCTGCAACGTGGACTACCGTGGCCGCGGTCATCAGTTGCGTTGCCTCTCGGAATAAACGGAAGACTCGACTGATTGGGGAACTTCGAGCCCGAGCTTGATCCTATATGATTTTCAAACCCTGCGGCTCGAAGAGCCGCGCGGGCCGAAGCCACCCCAGGCGTAGGGCCGCAACTTCGCAATGCTCGTTGCGCCCACGCTGGCTCCGGCCCGCCACAACCTCACCCAACCCACAGCCAGCAGCCCGGCCCCATTCGGCCTGTCGCCCACTCCCCCGAGGCGCTTCGCGCCTGGGCGACGAGGCCGGCGGTTCTGCGAACCGCAAGAGCACAGCCCATCCACCGCCCCATTCTGCGGCATTCGTCCTCAGCGCCCCCCTCGCGCCGCTTGTGCGTCGCTGCGCCCGAGGACGGCGATTCTGCGAATCGCGCTATCGCTCCGCCGGTGCCTTCGGCACTCGAACGCTGGCAGCCTATACCCCGTTCTTCGTCCGCGCGCCTTTGGGAAATCTTGTCAAAACGCACAGGTGCATTTTGACGATTTCCCTCTTAAGGCGTCGGCGCGGTGCCGCTCGGCACTCGAAGGCCGGCCGTGTCTACCCCAATTTGAGTCGCCCGCGGCAATTCTTGCCGGATTGGCTCACCGCCAATCGGCAGAATATGCCCTCTTTAAGCGGGCGGGCGACTGCTGAGCTTCGACTGGCCTCGGGCCGGCCGGGCCCCACGTCCCGTGGACGGGAAATGCTTCGCATTTCTGCGGCCGTGTCGGCTCCATTCTTTATCCGCGCACCTCACACTCCGCAAGACTCAGGTATCGACTGCGCTGCGGCAGCCTCCGCACACTATTTGCCCGCACAAACCACTCGGCCGGGCAACCCTCCGAATCAATTTCTATTTAGACGAATCACCCTTGTTCGAGAGCAGCGAGGCGGAGGTCGATCCAGCGCATCTGCTCTTCTACCGTCATCCCGCTGTTGTCCAACACCACCGCATCCGCCGCCCGACGCAACGGACTCACCGCCCGCGTCTCATCCTGATGATCCCGCTCCCGGATATTCTGTTCGATTTCATCCAACGACACCTTTTCACCCTTCGCTATCAACTCTTTATAACGCCGCTCCGCCCGGACATGCGGATCCGCCGTCATAAAAATCTTCAGTTCCGCTTCCGGAAAGACCATCGTTCCGATATCCCGTCCGTCCATCACCACCCCCTTGCGACGCCCCATCTCCTGCTGCATCGCCACCAGCTTGGCCCGCACCGCCGGAATGCTGCTCACCGCACTCACCCGGCTGCTCACATCGATCCGCCGGATCTCCTGCTCGACATTCTCACCGTTCAGATAGACATCGCTCCGTCCCGTCTCCGGATCGAACCGGAAATCGATTCTCACCTCCGGCAGCCTCTCCGCCAACGCCTCTGGCCGATCCGCCAGACCGTTCCGCATGGCGAACAGCGTCACCGCCCGATACATCGCCCCCGTATCGATAAAGATATACCCGAGCTTCGCCGCCACCGCCTTGGCGAACGTGCTTTTCCCGCACGACGAATAGCCGTCAATTGCGATAATGATCTTTTTTTTCATTCGGCATTTAAGCTAAAATCCGGTCCACAGGCCCCAGATCCACCACCAGACTCAGCACCAGCAAGACTCCGAAAAGGATAATCACCCCCCCCGTGATTTTATTGATCCACCACAAGTGCCTGAGCCGAAAGCGTTTCCTCAGTTTATCCACCGCATAGGTGAGCAGGAACCACCAGCACGTCGCCCCGGTCAGCACGCCGAAGATAAGCGACAGATTTCCCCCCGTCCGTCCCCCCTCGCTGCTGATCCCCAGCGCCGCGAACAGCGTAATGAATACCAGAATATAAGCCGGATTTGTGAGCGTCAGGAAGAACGTCGAGAGGTAATCGCTCAGCAAGCTGCTCCGAGTCTGCCTCCGTTGGCTGGCCCTTCTGACCCGTTTGTAAAAGATCGAGAACCCGACCGCGATAATCAGAATTCCCCCGATCGCCGTAAACCACTGTTTGTGTTCGTCCATAAAGTCGGTCATGAACGAGAGCGAAAAGACAGCGAGCGTAGCGAACAAGGTGTCCGCCGTAGCCGCCCCCAGTCCCGAGAAGAATCCGCTCCGCTGCGTTCCGTTCAGCGTCCTCTGGATACAGATCACCCCGATCGGCCCCAACGGCACAGAGGCCAGAAAACCGACCAACACTCCTTGCAACGGCAACAACAACGAATTCATCATTTTTCTTCTCTATACTTGTCCGGCGTCTCCCATCGCCTCTTTTGTTTTCGATTTTTCAGCAGTCTTTCGACTTCCGGCCGTTCGAGTCATCCGTTTATTCCGAGAGGCAACGCAACTGAAAACCGTCAGCGCGATAGTTTACTCCGCTGGGAAGGAGGCTCGTCACGCTGAAACCTAAGTACACCCCATTGGTATCGTTGATCGCAGAAGCCCAGCTGAATCCACTGTGTCCGATTCCGCCCGGGGCGCCCGAGGGTGCGTAGCGATAGCCCGGGGCGGGATGTTGGTCTCTTCTGTTTCTTCCGCGAGGCAACGCAACTGAAGACCGTGGCCACGGTAGTTCACGTAGCTAGGATTCAGCATGGCAGGTTCGAAAGCTAAGTGGTTGCTGCTGACAGCCTGAACGGATGTAGCCCAATGGTACCCGCTGCAACCGACACTCACCGGAGCGCCCGAGTTCGAATGGCGGTAGCCCGAGGCGGGGTACCAGGCCAGCGGGGTTCCCGTACCCGAGGTGCTTACCTTGTACAACCGACCGTTGGTCGCCTTGTAATCACCTTTCCCGAAGGATTCCCCGACAACTCCATCGGAGTAATAAGGGAATGTCCCGTTCAGCGGCACATCCGCGTCCCGCGTAAAGTCAGACCAAGTGCCGTTCCGTCCTCTGTCCGCGCGCTGGCGGAAATCTTGTTAGAACAATTCATCATTGTTCTAACGATTTCCTTCTCCAGTTAGTCGCGCGCGGATAAGTTTTGTTCGCATTTTCCGCGCGCCTTGGAAAATCTTATCCAAAAGCGTGGAACGCTTTTGAATGATTTTCCTCTTAAGGCGTGGCGCGCGGGTTTGTTAATGCGTTTTTCAGTCGCCCGCGGCAATTCTCGTTGGTTGGCACTCGCCAACCAACAGAATATGCCCTTTTAGGCGGGCGGGCGACTGTCGAGCTTCGACTGCCCTCGGGCCGGGCGGGCCCCACGTCCCGTGGACGGGGAAATGCTTACGCATTTCCACTTTTCAACTCAGCCCAATTCTTCGTCCGCGCGACGAGAGCGATTCATTCTATTTCGGCTCACCGCCGTATGATCTCCACCTCCGACCCGTCCGCCAGGTTGAGATTCCCCGAAACGATCACCGCATCCCCCACGTTCAGCTCCGCCCCCCGATCCGTATTGGGCACCACCGCATGCGAATCGCTGTTCGACATCTCGATCAGCACATATGTCCACATCGCCCGCCCCGTCTCCGGATCGTAGCGGAAAAGCACCTCCCGGTCGTCCCGCACCAGCACCGCACTCTTCGGCACCACCAGCTTGTCCGCCACCGAGCTCTCGACGTAGACCTTCACATTCATCCCGTCGATCAGCCTCCCCGGATTGGGAATATTGGCCGTCACCGTGATCTGCCCCTTGTCGTCCACCGTGGGATTGACCTGCACCACCCGCCCCGCGTAGCGTTTCGTCGGTTCGACGAACGTCGCCACCCGCACCTCCTGCCCCGGCCGGACACTCGTGAGCTCGCTTTCGAGGATATTGAACTCCACGTCGAACGAGCCGTCGTTGATCACCGAGCAGAAGAAATCCCCCTTCGGATTCTCGTGTAATTTGGTCTTCAGGTTCGCAATCCGCCCCCCGAACGGCGCCGTCAGGACACAGTTATCCACCGCCAGCCGCGCACTCCGCAATCCCGTCACCGCCGCGTCGTATCCCGACCGCAAACGGGCGATCCGCATCGTCTCGTCCGGCACCCGCGCCGTATCCGCCACATCGTATCCGAACCCCAGCAACGCATCCTGCAGGTCGAGATCCGCCTTGTGCATCGCCTGCCGGGCCTGTTCCAGCCGGATCTGCGCCTCGCGGTCATCGATCCGCGCCACCGGCGCCCCCGCCCTCACCACCGTACCGTTTCCGCCCGCCAGCCACGTCACCGTCCCCGTCGCCGCAAACCTCAGATCGCTCTTCTGCTGCGCCCTCAGTTTCCCGTTGCTGATCAGCTGCGACCGGAACGTTCCCCGCCTCAACACGATGGTATCCACCGGATTGGCCATCTGCCTCTGCTCCTTTTTCAATACCGCCGAATCCCCGCTTTCATTCGAAGCCGCCCCGCCCGCGCAGGAGAGCAACAGCGTCCCCCCGGCACCGAGTAACAAACGGAATATCTGCCGAAATAAGTTCGTTCTCATGACCGACTATTGTTTTTCCAGCGAAACGACATCGAAACACGCCGCGATATTGCGTCCGTGCAGGAAATCGAACAGCGTGTAGCGCTGTATCGCGTAGTAGTAGTTCCAGTAGTTCTGCAGCTCCGCGAGATAACTCGTGTGCGCCGTATTGCGTTCGCTTTGGGCCGTATTGAAGTCCAGGACACTGATCTTCCCCGCCGCGAACTGACGCAGCGAAAGCGCATACCGCTCGGCCGCCACCGAATCGGCCCGGGCCGAGACGGCACACTGCGTGTTCTGGTTATTGAACTGCATCACTTTCAGGTAGATATCCTGTTTCCGGTCGATTCGTTCCTTATCGATCTCCGCCTCCGTCACCTCCTGCCTGAAGAGCGCCATCCGCACCTTTCCGCGCGCCACCCCCCCGTCGAAGATCGGCACCGTGATCCCCATCCTGACCGTCTCCTGGTCCAGCGGATTGCGATACGCCCCGCCGATCGTCCCCGCCACCTGGTTGAGCCCGAACCGGGCATAGACCGTCGCCTGCGGTCTCCGGTTCGCCTTGGCCTGCGCCACACTCATCTCCGCCTCGAGCTGGCTGATCCGGTTCCGGTATTCGAACGACGTGTTGGTGAACGCCAGCCGGTAGGCCTCCTCGATCGGGATCTCCACCTCCGGGACACTCCCCGGAATATCGAGCCTCACCGAATCCCCCTCGTCGAGCATCAGATAGGATTTGAACCGCGCCGCCGCCAGATCCAGCTGCAATTTATTGGTATTGACCGACATCCCCTCGTTCAGCAGCCGCAGTTCGAGCTGCATCAGGTCGTTTTTCGAGATGGAGCCGATCCGGAACCGCTCCTGCGAGATTTTGTAGAGCGTATCCGTATTATCCCGATTTTTCAGGGCGATATCGAGGTTCTGCTGCGCCACGAGGAGGTCGAAAAACAGCGTCACCGCCTGTGCCGTAATCGCCTCCATCGACTCCAGATATTCATACTTCGCCTTCTCGTACCTGACCGGCTCGATCCGCTTGTCCCACCGGAGCTGGTTGAAGCCGCCGATCGGCTGGTTGAGAATCAGGCTCACCGGCGCCGAGTTCCAGGTCACCTCCCGCTCCGGCGCGAACTGGTCGAGCCGGTCGAGACCCGTGTAGAGCTGAATGTTCCCGCCCGTGGCCGCGATATTCTGCTGCAAGTATAAGCCCAGCGAGTTGCGCATCGCATAATTATCCACATAATTATATCCCCCCGTCACCGCATTCTGGAGCGAAGTGTACGACTTGTCGAAATTGGGGATCGTCCCGCTCAGCGACAGCGACGGCAGCATCTGCGCCCGGTAGGAGCGATACTGCCAATACTGGCTCAGGTAGGTGTGTTTGGCCATCATGGCATCGATCGAGTAGGCCTGCGCCCGCTCGATCGCCTCCCCCAGCGACAAACGCACCGTCTCCCGTCCCACCGCCGGCCCGACAGCCGCCGCAAGGCACAGCAGAGCCCCCCAGAGCCGGATTTTCGTATAGCTTTTCATATAAGTAGGACAAATATCGCTATTTTCCATCAACCGGACAAATCGGGCCGCCGAATAATCGGAGAGCCCCGTTTTCTCCCGATTCGAAAAAACTGTCTATTTTTGCAACCGACCTAAACCCAACTCTTCTTCTCATGCGAACCCTCCGTCTTCTCGCAGCCGGGTTGTTGCTGCTGAGCATCCGCCCGCTCGCCGCCCGCCAGACCTTCCGACTCACCGACCTGCACCCCGAAACCGTGCGCCAGAGCTACGGCGCCGCACAGATCGGACGTGCCGTCACCGGTCGTCCGGCCACCGTCGGCGGCGAGACTTTCACCGACGTCATCGGCACCCACGCCCCGTCGATTTTGCAGCTCGACCTGCACCGCCGGGCCCGTTCGTTCCGGGCCCGGGTCGGCGTCGCCGACAACGACATCGACTACACCGCCTCCGACCTGAGCCCCATCGCCCTGACGGACGGCTCCAGACTGTGGTATGCGACGGACGGAGACGACAGACAGTTCGTCGGCCTCGCCCGTCCCGACGGGACGGTGGGTCCCGGCTCCGTGCGGTTCGTCGTGCGGGGCGACGGCCGTGACCTCTATGACAGCGGCGTCCTGCACGCAGGCGATGCACCGCAAAGCATCGAACTCGACCTGACCGGCATCTCCCGGCTGGAGCTGGCCGCCGAACCGACCGACGACGGTTCCAGCGGCGACCACGCCCTGTGGATCGCTCCCCGGATTGAATACGACGGCGACCGGTGCCCCGAAGCCATCACCGCCGACTCGACGAATCACCTTCCGAACGCGCTGACCGCCGCTCAGGAAGAGCTGCTGCGTCAACTCGACCAGCTGCCCGTTCTCACTTCGGAAGCGCTCTACACCCCCGTCTCCTACGACTGGCTGATCGACCCGTCGCCCTCGCGCGCCCGGCTGTACGCCACTCCCGACCGGAAAGGGGTGATCCTCGCCAACGACTTCGTGGCCCGCGTCTTCCGGCTCGTGCCGAACTTAGCGACCACCGAGATCGTCAACCGGATGACCGGCGAGAGCCTCATCCGCGCCGTGAGCGGCGAAGGCACCCTCACCCTCGACGGCCGCGAGTACCCGCTCGGCGGCTTGGACGGCCAGCCCGAACGCGGCTACTTAGACCCGAAATGGTTAGACCGGCTGACCTCCGTGCCGGGCTCCTTCACCCTCGAAGCCTTCGAATTCACCCCGGACGTAGAGACGTTGTCCTGGAACCGGAACCGCTGGGCGCTGAACACCGACGATCCGACCGGCTCCACCCTGACCTTCACCCTGCGCGGCCCGGAAGAGCTGGGCGCCACGACTGTCCGGATCGCCTACACCCTGTACGACCGGCTGCCCGTGGTGCGCAAACGGTTCACCCTGCACAACGGAGCGTCGGCCCCCGTGACCGTCGACCGTTTCCGGCTGGAACAGCTGGCCTTCGCCGAACCCGAATCGCCCGGCGGAGGCGACCCGACGAAATTCCGGCTGCCCAACATCCACATCGAGAGCGACTACGCCTGCGGCGGCGAGTTCTTCGAACCCCAGACCGACATCACGGAGCGGTGGGTCGAAGACCCGCGCTACACCTCGCAGCGGAACTATAACCTCCAGACCCCCTGCATCCTGGAGGTCGCCCCGCCGATCGGCCCCGCCCAGAGCGTCCAGCCCGGCGAGACCTTCCGGTCGTTCGCCGTCTGCGAGATGCCGTTCGACAGCGACGACCGCGAACGCAAAGGGCTCTTCAAACGCCGCATGTACCACACCCTGACCCCGTGGGTGACCCAGAATCCGATCTTCATGCACCTCACCTCGTCCGACCCGGCCGTCATCCGGCAGGCCGTCGACCAGTGCGACTCGACCGGTTACGAGATGATCATCATCAGCTTCGGTTCGGGGCTGAACGCCGAAGACACCTCGGCACAAAATATCGAAAAGTGGAAAACGCTGGTCGACTATGCCGCCGAACGGGGCATCGAGATGGGCTGCTACTCCCTGCTGGCCAGCCGCTGGATCAGCGACAGCGTAGACGTCATCAACCCGGCGACCGGCCGGCGGGGCGGCGCGAAATTCGGCAGCTCGCCCTGCCTCTCCAGCCAGTGGGGGCATGACTATTTCGCGAAAATCCGCACCTTTTTCGAAAAGACCGGGATGCGCTGTTTCGAACACGACGGCTCCTACCCGGGCGACGTCTGCGCCTCGACCGCCCACGCCTATCACAACGGGCTCGACGACTCGCAGTGGAACCAGTTCCGCACCGTGACCGACCTCTACCACTGGATGTGCCGACAGGGCATCTACATCAACGTGCCCGACTTCTACTTCCTGAACGGCTCGACCAAGACCGGCATCGGCTATCGCGAGACCAACTGGTCGCTGCCGCGCGACCGGCAAATCATCCACGCCCGGCAGCTGAACTACGACTGCACGTGGGATCGTCCGGCCTCGGCCTGCTGGAGCTTCGTGCCCCTCGTCGAATACCAGGGCGGAGGCGCCGCCGCCACGCTGGAGCCGCTCAGCGACCACCTGTACGAGTACAAGACCCACATGATGCAGAACTACGGCGCCGGCGTTCAGGCCTGCTACCGCGGGCCGCGGCTCTACGACACCCCCGCGACCAAAGAGGCCGTCACCGAGGTGATCGACTGGTACAAACGCTACCGCCGGATCCTCAACAGCGACATCATCCACCTGCGGCGTCCCGACGCCCGGGAGTGGGACGGCCTGCTGCACGTCGACCCGAGCGGCCCCGTCAAAGGTCTGGCCATGTTCTTCAACCCCACCGACCGGGCGATCACCCGCACCATCCGGCTGCCGCTCTACTACACCGGCCTGACCACGCGGGCACGCATCCGCGAAGCGGAAGGCCCGGCGAAAAGCTACCGCCTCGACCGGGAGTACCGGGCGACCCTGCACGTTACTATTCCCGCCCGGGGCTACACGTGGTACACCATCGAATAGCATCCGACCGCTCCTCTCACTCCTCGCCCTCGGCGTGCCTCGTCTCGTCGTTTTTGGTCATCTCGCCGAGGGTCAGCGGCTGGGGCGCCTCGAACGGCTCCCGCCGGTAGGGACAATCCGCCACCTCGCAATGCGCACAGTGGCGCTCCTCGCACGAATCCGAATGGATGGAGACCAGCACCCGCCCGTCGAACGCCGCACTGAGCGCCCCTTTCAGCTCCTCGCACGCATCGTGCCCCTGCGCGATATTGAAATACCACGGCAGCGTCAGGTCGCAATCGACATACAAGAGGCTGCCGTAGCGGATGGCCTTGAGGTTGTGCACATCGATCCACTCCGGCCTCCTCCGCGCCGACACCCCGCGCACGATCTGCTCCAGCGTCTCCCGATCCGCCCTGTCCATCAGGCCGCCGATCGTCTTGTGCAGAATCCGCCCGCCGGCCACCCCGATCAGCACGCCGAAAAGCACCGCCAGCGCGCCGTCGATCCACGGAATCCGGGTGAAGTAGAGCAACAGCAGCCCCGCCACCAACCCCACCGTCGACCAGGTGTCCGTCTGCAAGTGTTTCCCGCCGGCCACCAGCGCGATCGAGTCGTACCGCCGCCCCATCCGGATGCTCCACCACCCGGCCAGATAGTTCACCGCCCCGGCCGCCGCCACCACCGCGATCCCGATATCCAGCCTCCCCGGCATCCGGGGTTCGAAGAGCCGCTTCACCCCTTCGACGCCGATCCAGATCCCCGCCAGCAGAATCATCAGCCCTTCGATCGACGCGGAAATCAGCTCCACTTTGCCGTGTCCGAACGGATGTCCCGCATCCTTCGGCTTGGCCGCCAGATGCAGGCTGTACAGCGTGATCAAGCCGGCCGTCACATTGACGATACTCTCCAGCGCATCGGTCAGAATCCCCACCGAATCCGTCAGGAAGAACGCGACGAACTTGCCGGCCATCAGCGCCACCGAGACGACGACCATCTCCGTCTGCACCCGTTGTTTTACCCGATCCATTGTCTTCATACGGACAAATATACGAAAAAAGGCCTGCCGCCTCCCCGCCTCGCCGGATGCGAGACGGACGGAAGCGACAGACCTGTCGTTTTTTATATGAAGAAAACAGAGAAGTATCCGCTGCTGTAAGCTCTACAGCTCGTTCTTGACGCTGTCCACGATCTGACCGTCCAGCAGGTTGATGATCCGGTGGGCGTAGGTCGAGTCACGCTGCGAGTGGGTCACCATGATGATCGTCGTCCCCTCGCGGTTCAGTTCCGAGAGGAGTGTCATCACCTCCTGCCCGTTCTTGGTATCGAGGTTCCCGGTCGGTTCGTCGGCCAGAATCAGCTTCGGCTGCGCCACCACCGCACGCGCGATCGCCACACGCTGCTGCTGCCCCCCCGAGAGCTGTTGCGGGAAGTGACCCGCCCGGTGGCTGATGTTCATCCGGTTCAGGATTTCGTTCACCATCTCCTTCCGCTTCTTGGCCGGGATGCGCAGGTAGATCAGCGGCAGCTCGACATTTTCGAACACATTCAGTTCGTCGATCAGGTTGAAGCTCTGGAACACGAACCCGATGTTTCCCTTGCGGTACAGCGTCCGTTCCTTCTCCTTGAGCGACCCCACCTCCTTGTCCAGGAGGAAGTATTTGCCTTCTGACGGATTGTCGAGCAGCCCGAGGATATTCAGCAGCGTCGACTTGCCGCACCCCGACGGCCCCATGATCGCCACGAACTCGCCCGGGGAGACCGCCATCGAAACCTGGTTCAGCGCAATGGTTTCCACCTCTTCCGTACGGAAATACTTGCTGAGGCCTTCGATGCGAAGCATCGGATCAGAGATTTGAATGGTATTTTCCATGATTGTTGAATGTTTTGTCGTTCGGTTTACTTGGTTATCGACACCCTGTTTTCATGCCGAAATCGTGCCAAAGTTAATAATTTTCTGTCAAACAGTCACTTAGCTATACACCCTTCGGACACTTCTGTCAAAAAATTAGACACCGAGTGTCTAATTTTTTGACACCGGAACGCCCCGGCGACAGGCTCTACTGCGCCCGGATCTCGTCCACCGGATTGGCCGTCGCAGCCCGCCAACTCTGGATCGTCACCGTGGCCAGCGTAATCGTCAGCACGATCAGCAGCGAAATCGCGAAAACCCACCAGTAGATCGGCGTCCGGTAGGCGAACGTTCCCAACCACTCCCGTACACCATACCATGCCAGCGGAGCCGCCACCACGAAGCAGATCAGCACCAACCGGACAAAGGATTTATTGAACATCGCCAGAATCTCGCCCACCGTCGCCCCCATCACCTTCCGCACCCCGATCTCCTTGCGCCGATACTGCGTCTCGAAGACCACCAGCCCGAAGACCCCCACCAACGAAAGCACCACCGCCAGCAGCGAAAAGACCGTGATCAGCGTCGTCACCTTCAACTCCTTCCGGTACAGCGCATCGAACGCCGCATCGAAGAATTGCAGGTCGATCGGGTAAGCCGGATCGATTTCGGCCGCCGCCCGCCGGATGTGTTCGACCGCCGCATAAGGGTCGCCCTTAATTTTGAAATAGGCGGTCTGCAACCGATCGGCATCGAGCCCCGACTCCCTTCCCACCAGCACCATCGCCATCGGCCCCACTCCGGCATGCAGCGACCCGTAGTTGAAATTCCGGGCGATTCCCGTCAACCGGGCCTCTCCGCCCCATCCCTGTTCGTTCAGCGGCTCCTGCATCGAGAGTCCGAACTCCCGGGCCGCCGACTCGTTGAACAGGTAGTGATAACACCCCTCGCGCCGTGCATCCGTCTCCGTGAAATAGTCCCCGTCCAACAGCTCGACCCCCAGCATCCGGGGCAGGTTCCACGAGACATGGTCGGCCGCAAAGATAATCGTCGTCCCCCGGAGCTCGCGTCCCCACTGAGCATGCAGATTGGTCAACCCCAGCGGTCTCTCCGAATAGCCCACCTCCTCGACCAGCGGCGACTGCACCACCCGCTCCTCGAACGCCTTCGATCCGCGGAGCTCGCCGCCTATCCGGGCCATCGCAATCCCCTCGTAATCCAGCCCCGTATCGACTCCACGCAGGTAGCTGTTCTGCAACTGCATGAACATCGCAGCCACGATCAGGCCCAGCGAGACCACGAACTGGAAGCCGATCAGCGCCGTCCGCAGCTTCCGCCCTTTCGGAGACATCCCGAACGATCCTTTCAGCACCAGCGCCGGAGGGAACGAGGTCGTGTAGACCGCCGGGTAGATACCTGCCAGAATCCCTACGCCCAGAGCCACCGCCAGCCCTAACCAGATCACCCCGCTGTAGGTCGAGAACGAGATGCCGCCCGAGATCAGTTCGTTGAAACCGGTACCCCCCAGCAGGTAGACCCACAACAGAGCCAGGCAGAAGCCCAACAGAGCGATACCCGCAGACTCGAAGATCAGTTCCGCCCGCAGCGTCCCGACCGGAGAGCCCAGCACCTTGCGGGTATTGATATTTTTGATCCGCAGCGGGGTGAGCGACGTGGCAAAGTTCACGAAATTCACGGCCGCGATACCGATCACCAGCAGCGCGATGGACAACAGCAGCGTCATCGTCGTCCGGTTGCCGCGTTCCGTCAGCGCACCCAGTCCGAAAGCCGCCGTCCGGTCGTCGTAATAGCGATCCGACAGCCGGACGAGATTCGCCGTTATCTCCATCCCCATATCTATCTTATTGGTGATCGGAAACGCTTTCCACCCCTCCACAACCTGCGCCGGATCGACCCCCGGACGAAGCAGCACATACATCTGATAGTTGGCGTTATCCCAACTGTACTCGTCGGACCCGAAAACAAGCGGTAAAATGAGGAGGTTTTTGATCTGCGAATTGTCCGGAAAATCGCGGTAGACCCCGCCGACCTCATACTCCTTTCCCCTCACCGTCACCCCGCGCCCCACCACACCGTGCTCCGTGCCGAAAAAGCTCCGCGCCAGCGACGCCGGCAGAAGCACCTTGCCCGGTTCCCGCAGCGCATCGGCAACTCCTTCCACCATCTCCGGCGTGAAGATATCGGTAAAGGCCGCCTCGGCCTTCACCACCGGCTGTACGAAGCCGACCTTCGTCCCGTTGCGTTCGACCGTGACATACGTATCTTCAAAAGGCGGCACCAGCAGGGCATAGGCCTCGATCCCCGCCCCCATTCCGCCGAACGTCCGGCCGAACTCCGACGAGACGACCGGCACGAACCCCTCGGACATCAGCATCTCGGCCTGGCAGATCCGGTCGGCATTCCGGTGGAAGCGGTCGAAAGTCGACTCGTACCTCACCTGCATCAGAATCAGGATAAAAGCGGCGAAAGCCACGCTCAACCCCACGATGTTCAGCCCGCAGGCCAGCCGGAAACGGCGCATCGTGGTCAGGAATTGACGGAAAAACAGTCTCATGTTACTTGCATTCAAAAAATTAAAAACCGAAAGAACGGCAGGGCGACCATACCGTCTTGCCACCCTGCCGTTCATAAGACGCATCGAAACGGGATTTCGGATGCGCCCGCGTGTCGGTTTCAACACCTTTTCAAAAAATGTTCATACAAGAGACGCATCCCGGGCCCGTTTCGGATGTCCCGGCCGTCGCGCCGCCCGCCTATTTGAGCAGCAGCACCTGGTTGTCGCCGTACGTGTCGTAGCTCGACACGATGACCCGTTCGCCGTCCTCGAGCCCCTCGAGCACCTCGTAGTACATCGGATTCTGTCGTCCGATCCTCACCGGCCGGCGGTAGGCCTTGTCGCCGTCCGGCGACACGACGAAGATCCAGCTGCCGCCCGTCGTCTGGTAGAAGGCCCCGCGCGGGATGATGATCCCCTCGGTCGGCTGCCCCAGCTCCAGATTGATGTAGTAGGTCTGCCCCGAACGGATGTTCTCGGGCCGTTCGCCCGTCAGGTAGCACCACGTCCGGAACTGGCCGTTGCGCACCTCCGGGAAGACCGTCCGCACCACCAGTCCGAACTTGTTCCCCTGCCGTTCGAACGTCCCTTCGAGCCCCGGTTTCACGCGGTCGATGTAGTGTTCGTCGATCATCGCCTCGATCTTGTAGTCGCTCAGGTCGTTGATCTGCCCGACCTTCGTCCCCGCGTTGACATACTGCCCGAGCACCACATCCAGCTGCCCCAGCTCGCCGTCGATGTTGGCCTTCACGTTGAGGTTGTCGACCCGCTGGCGGATGAGCGCCATGTTCTGCTTCATGCTTTCGAGACTGATCTCCATGTTGTCGACCTGGATGCTCCGGAAGATCGAGTCATGGAGCTGCCGTTCGAAGACCAGCTCTTTCTGTTTCAGCGAGAGTTCGTAATTCTCCTTGGCCTGCAGATACTCCTCGTTCGAGATGAGGTCTTCGCGATGGAGCGCCTCGTACTGTTCATACTTGCGTTTGGCCCGCGCCACATCCATATCGAGCTGGAGCCGCTCCTTCTGGAGGTTCAACTTCTCCTGCTCCATGCTCACCCGTGTGTTGCGCAGCAGGTTCTCCTTTTCCGCCAGGTCGGCCTCGCTGGTCAGGATCTGCATGTTGAGCTGCGGGTTGGTGAGCCGGACGATCACATCGCCCTTGCGCACCATCGCCCCCTCCTCGACCACCTTGACATCCACGTTCCCGCTCTCAAGCGGGCTCACCTGCACCGTCGTGATCGGCAGCACGTTGCCGTTCACCCGCACATAGTCGTTGAACTGCCCCCTGCGGGCCGTCTCGATCGTCACCGTCCGGCTGTCCACCTTCATCGAGGCGCTGTGGTCGCCGAAAATCAGCCAGCACAACAACACCAACAACACGGCGCCGCCGGCCACATACGGGATATGCTTCTTGCGCAGCCCCTTCTTTTTTTCAATTACTCTGTCCATGATTCTTATCTGTTTTTACTTGATTATCAATTTATTCGAAAGCCACCCGCCGCGGCCGTCCTTTACTCCCGTTTGATCGCCACCGCCGGATTCTCGACCGCCGCGCGGTAGCTCTGGCCCAGCACCGTGAGGAGCGCGATCACCGCCGCCACGAGCCCCGCCAGCGCGAAGATCCACCAGCTCATCGTCGTCCGGTAGACATAGCGGCTCATCCAGCCGTCCATCAGCCACCACACCACCGGCACCGCGATGACGAACGACACCACCAGCCACCGCAGGAAGCTCACGCAGAGCATCCCGACCACCTCGCGCACCGTCGCTCCGTGCACTTTCCGGATCGCGATCTCCTTGCGGCGCCGCTCGACGGAGTAGCCCACCAGCGCGAAGAGCCCCAGACAGCCGATAAAGATCGCCAGCACGCTGAAGGTCAGCAACCGCGCCCGGAAGAGACTCTCCTGTTTGTACATCCGGTCGAACTGCGCGTCCATAAATTCATACTGGAAGACCTCGTTCGGGAACATCTCGCGGAACGTGCGTTCGATGTGTTTCAGGGCCGGTTCGATCTGCCCGGCGGCGATCCGGATATACGGGTCGCCGCTCCACACCCGCATCAGCACCAGCGGCGTCACCTGTTCCGTCACCGGCTGGTGCTGGAAATCGCGGAACACCCCGAAGAACTTCTCGCCCGGCACCGTCACCTCGGGCGCCACCCGACGGATATAGGCCGCAAAAGCCTCGTTGATTAGCAGATAATCTCGTCCCAGCCGGTCGAAATTGCTCTCCGTAATCGAGTCCCCCTCGACCATCGGTACCCCCAGCACATGGAGCGTATGTCGGTCGCCGCGCAAGACCCTGGGCGTAAACGACTCCGTCCCGTTGAGATCGAGCGTCTCCATATGGGAGACATGCATCGGATCGTCGCCGATGAGCGACGCGTCGACGATCGCCGGCGAAGCGAGCAGTTGCTCACGATAGGTCTCGAACCGGTCGTTATTCATGAACGGGCCGCCCATCACCTTCACCACATTCTCGCGACTGTAGCCCAAATCGAGCGTCGCGAGGTAGCGCATCTGCTTGTTGATGATCAGCGTCGCCGCGATCAGTCCGATCGAGATGACGAACTGGAAGACGATCAGCGCGTTCCGCACCGTCGACATCTGCCGTCCCCCGCTCGACCGGTTGGCGATGGCGTCGAGCGGCTTCATCCGCGTGAGCACCACCGCCGGGAAGATCCCCGACAGCACTCCGCACACCAACGGCAAGACTCCGAACAACACCAGCAGAATATCCCAGCTCAGGTCGAACGACAGCGCACTCCCGAGCAGCGTCGGATAGAGCGGCCGCAGCAGGTAAGCCAGTCCGAAAGCCGTGACGGCCGAAACGAAGGCAATCAGCACCGAATCCCCGATAATGAAGCCGATCAGACCGCCCCGGCTCGCCCCCATGATGCTCTTGATCCCCATCGCGCGAACCACCTCCGTCGAACGCGCCGTATAAATATTGACATAGTTGAAGATAGCGATCACCAGCACCAGCACAGCGATAATACCCAGCACCGTGAGCGCCCCGGGGTCGTACGTATTGCCGTATCCCTGCACCTCGGGCGTGAAATAACACTCTTCGAAAGCCCGAATATGCGGCAACTCCGGACTATCCGGCCCTCCGGCTTTCTTGATCTTGTCTTCGATCGTCTCTCCCGCTGTGAAATTTTCTCCGAAAGCCTCAGCCAGGTACTCCATGAGGGCCCGCTGAAATTTATAGTTCATGGCCGTCATATCGGCCGTGGGGTTGACCCGGAAGTAGCATTCGCTCGCCCACCGGTTCCATCGGTCGTCCTGATAATTCGCCTGTCCGTTCATGATGTTGACCAGCTTCATCGTCAGGATCAACTCGGGGGTGTACACCGAATTCCGCGGCACATCCTCGAAAACTCCCGTCACCGTTAGCGGATAGGTATTGTTGATTTCTACCTGCCGCCCCACGACATCCGTCGTGCCGAACAGCCGCATGGCCGCCGACCGGCTCAACATCCCCTTCGTCGCATCGGCCAGCGCATCGGCTCCCCCGCCGTTCACCATCCGGAACGGCAGCACCTGCAACAGCGTCGAGTCCCCCATCAGGGTATTCAGGTGGAACCGGTCGCCCGACGTCCGATCCGGCACCGATACCGTCATCCCCCATCCGCCCATCACCCGCGTCACAGCGCTCACCTCCGGAAACTGCATCATGAATCGCGCCAGCGGATCGGGACAGACCGAACCGATCTGATCGACCTCGACCTCGCACCGCCAGACATCGTCCATCGGCCGTTCGAAGCAGTCGTCGTGCCGCACCTGCCTGATGATGAAGATATACATCACGATCACGGCCGCAAACCCGAGCGTCAGCCCCAGCCAGTTGACAATGAACGAGCCCGGCCGATTCTTTTTGGCCCGCCAGCTTTCAAGGAAAAATTTTCTGAACATATCCTGTTTTATTTATCGATTTCCGCCCCTTCCTATCCACACCCCGTGCCATACCGGAAAATCGATTAATTATCAAGCATTTACAAATCACGCTTCCTCCTCCGAATGTCTAATTTTTAGACACTCACCGTCTATTTTTTAGACACCGCACACGCACCCCCGAAGCCTATTCCGTCTTGAACGCCTCCACCGGATTGGCCGTCGCAGCCCGCCAACTCTGGATCGTCACCGTGGCTAAAGTAATGAAAAGTACGATAGCCAGCGCCACCGCGAAGACCCACCAGTAGATCGGCGTCCGGTAGGCGAACGTTCCCAGCCACTCCCGTACCCCGTACCACGCCAGCGGCGCCGCCACCACAAAACAGATCAACACCAACCGGACAAACGAACGGTTGAACATCACAAGTATCTCGTCCACCGTCGCCCCCAACACCTTTCGCACACCGATCTCCTTCCGCCGGTACTGTGTTTCGAAAACCACCAGACCGAAGACCCCCGCCATCGAAATCACGATCGCCAACAGGCTGAAACCCGTAATCAGGCTTCCGATCCTCCGTTCGTCGCGATACTGCGCCTCGACCGTCTCGTCGAGAAAATGGACATCCACCACCGCATTCGGGTCCAGCGCCGCCACCACTCCGGCCATCCGCTCCAACACCGCCGTTCCGCCGCCCGCCCCGATCCGGACATAGGCCGTCGGCAGATAGCCCTGCTCCGTATTTCCGACATTCATCAGCGCAAACGGCCCCAGCGGCTTGTGCAGCGACTCGAAATTAACATCCTCCATAATCCCCACGACCTCGATCCCGCGCCCCGCACCGACCTCCAGCCTGTCTCCCAACTCCAGCCCGTACTTCCGGCAAGCCGTCCGGTTGAAGATCGCCCGTGTTCCCGGCTCCGCCCGGTCGTCCTCTTCGACGAATCCCCGTCCCTCCGCGATGCGGATACCCATCAGCTCCGCGAACTGCGACGTCACCTCCACATTACCGAACTCGACGGCCTCGCCCCGGAACCACACCCCCAGGTTGTCGTAACAATCCCGGAACATCGGCGCCATCGACAAAGCCACCCCCTCCACCGCCGGATCGTTCTCCAGCTCATTGAAAAGACTCTGCCGGTCGGCGAAGATCTTTTTGCTCACCGGCATCTCGACCACCCCTCCGCGGTTCATCCCGATCGCCCGCGTAGTGAAGAAACGGTTCTGCAGATTCATGAACGCCGCACAGATCATCAACACCATCGAGACCGAAAACTGAAACCCCACCAGCACATTCCGCAACGCCCGCCCCTTGGGCGAGAGTCCGAAATTCCCTTTGACCGCCAGCGCCGGCGGAAACGACGTCGAATAGATCGCCGGATAGAGGCCTGCCGCCGCACCCGTCAACACAGCAATCGCCGCCCCGAAGAGCACCACCCCGCCGTTGTCGCCCGGCAACAGCGACGTCGCGAAATACGAGCCCAACGCCGATCGCCCGATATAAGCCACCACTCCCACCGCCACCGCGTAAGCCACCGCCGCCGTCATCGCCGCCTCGGCGACCTGAGCGGCCCGCAACGCCGCCACCGACGACCCCAGAATCTTGCGCGTGTTGATATTCTTCATCCTCACCGGCGCGAGCGCCATCGAAAAATTCACGAAATTGATCCCCGCCACGGCAATCACCAGCACTGCGATCGCCAGCAGGATGCGTGTCGCCGTACGACTCCCCTTCGGCGCAATATCGTGTACGATATCCGTGGCATAGTAAATGTCCGTCAGCGGCATCAGCCGCCATTTCGCCTCCGCGCTCTTGTCCGGATAGTCGATCCGCCCGATCGCCCGCTCCACCTCGTCCGCCTCTCCGGTCGAAGCGAGCTGCAGATAGATCTGGTAATTGCTCCAGCTCCACAGGCTGCGTTCCGCCTCGCCGACCGGCAGATAGATGATATTCGAAAAGATCGAATTGCGCGGAAAATCGCGGTAGACCCCTCCGACCCGCACCGCCCGCCGCGCCCCTATCGTCGAATCGGTCTCGGCCGGCGCCAGCAGCCTCCCCAACGCCGGCTCCGATCCGAAAAACTTGCGGGCCATACTCTCCGGAATGAGCGCCGCCCCCGGATCGTCCAGCGCCGTCGCCGCATCGCCCTCCGCCATCCGCACACCGAGCAGCGCCAGCCACTCTTTCGACACCTCCCGTGTGGTCTCCTCATAGACCGTCCGGTTTCCCTCCCGCTCCGCCACCACATTCAGCGTGCGTTCGCGTCCGTCCGCCACCGCCACCCGCTCGATCTGCGGCACCGCATCCCGAATCGCCTCCGCCAGCGGCAGCGGCAATGCAGGCGTGTACGATCCCGCCGGAATATGCTGCCGCGACGACGAGACCTCTACCCGGAAAATCCGATCCGACCCCGCATGGAACCGGTCGAAACCATACTCGTAGTTCACCTGGATCAGAATAATGACAAAAGCCGCAAAAGCCGCTGCCAAACCCAGCAAATTGAGTCCCGAAGCCAGCCGGAACCGGCGGAGCGTCGTCATGAAATTACGAAAAACCGTTTTCATCGTCTGATTCCTTTGTTTTATGCAATTCACCCTCCGAAGCCTACTCCGTCTTGAACGCCTCCACCGGATTGGCCGTCGCCGCCCGCCAACTCTGGATCGTCACCGTAGCCAGCGTAATCACCAGCACGATCAGCAGCGAAACCGCGAAGACCCACCAATAGATCGGCGTCCGGTAGGCGAACGTCCCCAACCACTCCCGTACCCCGTACCACGCCAGCGGAGCCGCCACCACGAAGCAGATCAGCACCAATCGCACAAACGAGCGGTTGAACATCGCCAGAATCTCTGCAACGGTCGCTCCCAGCACCTTCCGCACCCCGATCTCCTTGCGCCGGTACTGGGTCTCGAAGACCACCAGACCGAAGACGCCCATCAGCGAGAGCACCACCGCCAGCAGCGAGAAGACCGTAATCAGAGCCGTCACCTTCAGCTCCTTCTGATACAATGCATTGAACACCGTATCATAGAACTCGATATCGACCGGATAGAGCGGGTCGAGTTCCGCCATCGTCCGCTTGATATGCGCCGCCCCCGCGAACGGATCGCCCTTGATTTTGATATAAGCGATCCCCAAGTTGTGCCAGGGATCGGTCCCGAACTGATAGAAGCACATCGGCCCGATCGCATCGCGCAGTGACGCGAAATTGAAGTCCCGCACCACTCCCGCAATCGGCACGAGATCGGACTGGTGTCCGAACACCCGATTGTCGAGCGTCAGATTGCACTCCCTCATCGCCGTCTGGTTGAAGATAAACGTTCCCGCCCGCAATTCGTCGTCCTCCTCGAAGTCGCGTCCCTCGACCACCGGCAGCCCCATCACCCGAAGGAAATTCCACGACACCGGCACGCACGTGAAATTGATGTTCCGCCCGTCGGCCAGATTCCGTCCCCACCGCATATACCCGTCCTGGCAGCCGACCCTCGCCGACGCAAAAGCGACATCCTCGACCGCTGCACTCTCTTTCAGCCGGTTGACCAGCGTTTTCTGTCTTTCCGGCTCCGCCAGCTCGCTGCTCAAGTGCACGATAGCGATCTGGTCGCGGTTCATCCCCGTATCCATCCCCCGCATGTAGCTGTTCTGCAACTGCATGAACATCGCCGCCACGATCAGACCCAGCGAGACCACGAACTGGAAGCCGATCAGCGCCGTCCGCAGCTTCCTGCCCTTCGGAGACATCCCGAACGAACCTTTCAGCACCAGCGCCGGGGGGAACGAGGTCGTGTAGACCGCCGGGTAGATACCCGCCAGCAAACCTACACCGAGAGCGACACCCAAGCCCAGCCAGATCACCCCGCTGTAGGTCGAGAACGAGATACCGCCCGAGATCAGTTCGTTGAAACCGGTATCCCCCAGCAGGTAGACCCACAACAGAGCCAGGCAGAAGCCCAACAGAGCGATACCCGCGGACTCGAAGATCAGTTCCGCCCGCAGCGTCCCGACCGGAGAGCCCAACACCTTCCGCGTGTTGATATTTTTGATCCGCAGCGGGGTGAGCGACGTGGCGAAATTGACGAAGTTCACAGCGGCGATCCCGATCACCAGCAGCGCGATGGACAACAGTAGCGTCATCGTCGTACGGTTGCCCTTGGGGGCCATGTCAAAGCTCACCGTCGTATCGTAGTAGACCTCGTCGATCGGCTGCAGAACGAAGGTCTGTTCACCCGAGACCCAGTCCGGTTTCCCGAACGAAGCATAAGCCTGCGTCATCTGCCGGGCCGCCTCCTCCGGATCGCTCCCCGGCCACAGCGTCACGAAACACCAGTAATTCTGATTTCCCCACTGTCCTTCGTTTTCGCCCGGCGCCATCTTCCGCTTGATGCAATTGGGCACCGAGCTGTTCGCCGGAAAATCGCGGTAGACCGCCCCCACCTCGAACGTTTTTTTGCGCCCCTCCTCGTCCGTCTGGTTCTCGAATGTGATCAACCGGCCGACCGCCGACTCGTTCCCGAAAAACTTCCGGGCTATGCTCTGCGGCAGGAGCAGTTTCGTATGGTCGTCGAACGCCTCGCGCGTCCCCTCCGTCAGTTCGTAGCCGAACACCTCGAAATCGCCCGGATAGATCGGCGCGTACGATTCGATATAGGCCTCCTTCGTCCCGTTCCGCTCCAGCGAGACATACTGTTCATCCAGATAACACGGCCGCATCGTACCCTGCGCGATCGCCGGCGAGCCGCTCAGCAGCACATCGATCGCCGGACGGGCAAAAATCGCCCAGTGGTCCACGCTATCTTTCGCCTCCACCCGATAGACCTGTTGCGGATACCCCTTGTCGAACCCGCTCTCATAGCTCACCTGCATCAGGATCAGGATAAAGGCGGCGAAAGCCACGCTGAGTCCCACGATATTTAGCCCGCAGGCCAACTTGAAACGACGCACCGTCGTCAGAAAATTGCGAAAAAACATCACTTTCATCGCTCTATCTATCTTTTTAATTCATTAACACCGTCAGTAACACACCTCCCGCACTCCTACTCTGCCAGCAGCGGAATCCCTTTGTAATAATCCACCAGCTTGCGTTTCGCCTGCCACGTGAGTTCGGCATTGAGCAGCGTCGCCCGCGCCTCGAGCAGCTGGTTCGACGTCGTCTGCAGATCCAGCGCGCTGAGCAGCCCCTCCTGATACTTGTACCGGGCCACCTTGTAGGCCAACAGCCGGGCCTGCACCTGTTTTTCAGCCTGAATCCGTTCGGCATACGCCCCGTTCAGATCCAACACCGCCTGCTCCACCTCCACCGCAATCCGTCGCTGCGTTTCGATGTGCGTCTGCTCCGTGCTGCGGAGGTTGTTCCGCTGCCGGATGATGTTCCCCGGACGGCTCCACGCCGAGAAGATCGGCACGCTCAGACTCGCCGAGAGCGACTTGGAGAGGTTATCCTTGAACTGTTTGTGGAACGGTGTCGCGTCGTGTTTCAGGTTTTTGAAGTACGACGTCCCGACCCCTGCCGACGCCGACAACGACGGAAAAAGCATCGCCTTGGCCGTCGAGAGCTCGAGCTTCGCCGTCCGGACATTCATCATCGAGATCCGGGTGTCGGGCAGCAGTGCCGTCGCCACACCCACGATTTCCGAGACGTCGGTCGTTTCGGGCGCCGGTGCGGCATACAGATAGGCCGTATCGATCCGTATCGTCTCCTCGGGCGGGAAGTTCATCACCTCTTTGAGCTTCAGTTCGCGCGTGCGGGCATTGTTTTCGACCCGCGTGAGGTTGTACTCGTCCGCCGCCAGCGACGCCTCCAGCTGCGCCACATCCGCCGCCCCCCTCAGCCCGAGCTCCTTCATCTGCCTCCCCTGCCTCAGATTCTCACGCGACGCCTCGACCTGTTCCCGCGCCAGCGTCTGCGTCCGCAGCGTGTACGTATAGTCGAAATAGGCCGTAAGCGTCTCCAGCGCGATATTGTCCTCCGTCTGTTTCTGCGCCTCCTCGCCGCGGAGCTTCGCAATCCTGCCCGCCCGGGTGTTGTTCAGCAGCTGCAGGCCGTTGAAGACCGTAATGCCCGCATTCAAGCCGTAACTGTTGCTCAGCGTATTGACCGTCGTATAGGTATTGGTCGACGGGTCCACATTTCGCCCGAACCCCGCCGACAGCCCGACACTCCCGCTGAGCGACGGCAGGTGCCGGAGGATCGCCTCGTGGTACGACACCTTCAGGTTGGCATTGGAGAGCTGTTGCCTCACGGCCCTCGGGCTGTTTTCGATCGCATACCGCATGCACTCCTGCAAGTTCCACACATGCAGCGAGTCGTTTTCCTGTCCGTAAACGCCCAGTATGCTCAGACCGAACATCCAGGCAGCAGTCATCCATTTTTTCATCTCGATACTATATCCGTTTTTCGTCCGCGTTGTTTAGTTCGCGCCGACATCATTTTTCCGCAAAGATAACCACACCTCGTGCCAAACCGGTTAATTCGCTATTTATCAAGCAATTGCCTTTCAGTCCAAATCACCGAAGTGTCTAATTTTTTGACACTCTTGTCTATTTTTTTGACAATCCTATCCTATCTTTGCCCCGCCAAACGTTCATATTTATAATCGACGGCGCCGGGACGAATATCCCGGCACAGACGGAGAATGAATCCTGCGGAGCCTAAGGCGCACGAATAGAGAACGGGTGACAGAGTAGGGCAGAGGCTGCCAATAAAATACCCTGTGGGTGCGAGAGGCAACGCAACGGAAAACCGGCGGCGCGGCCGCAACACCCCCGGGAACCCCATGAATAGTTTATCACCTACCATAAACCGACCGTTATGAAAAAAGAGGGAACGATCGTCGTCGTAGACGACAACCGCGGGATGCTGACCGCCGTCGAAATCCTGCTGAACGGCGTCTTCGAACACGTAGTAACCCTCAGCAGCCCCACCCGCCTGCTGAACACCCTGCACGAAGTCCATCCCGACGTCCTGCTGCTCGACATGAACTTCAGCTCCGGCATCAACAGCGGCAACGAAGGCCTCTACTGGCTCTCCGAAGTCAAAAAAGCCCTCCCCGAAATCGAAGTCGTCCTCTTCACCGCCTACGCCGACATCGACCTCGCCGTCAAAGCCATGCAACGCGGCGCCACCGACTTCGTCGTGAAACCCTGGGACAACACCAAACTCGTCACCACCCTGCGCAACGCCCTGGCCCTGCGCCGCACCCGCTCCGGTTCCGGCCAGCCCGCCTCTAAGCCCACCGCCGAGAGTCCCATGTTCTGGGGCACCTCCGCCCCCATGAAACGACTCCGGGCCCTGGTCGAAAAAGTCGCCGACACCGACGCCAACATCCTGATCACCGGCGAGAACGGCACCGGCAAAGAGATGCTCGCCCGCGAGATCCACCGCCTTTCGAACCGGCGCTCCCAACCAATCATCCCCGTCGACCTGGGCGCCGTTCCCGAGACCCTGTTCGAGAGCGAACTCTTCGGCTACGTCAAAGGCGCCTTCACCGACGCCCGCAGCGACCGGGCCGGCAAATTCGAAGCCGCCTCGCAAGGCACCCTGTTTCTGGACGAGATCGGAAACCTCCCCTACCACCAGCAAGCCAAACTGCTGACCGCCCTGCAAAGCCGCAGTATCGTCCGCGTCGGGAGCAACACCCCGATTCCCGTCGACATCCGCCTGATTTCAGCCACCAACCGCGACCTGAACCAGATGGTCTCCGACGGCAGTTTCCGCGAAGACCTTCTCTACCGGATCAACACCATCCACATCGAGCTACCCTCCCTCTCCGAACGCCCCGAAGACATCCTTCCGCTGGCCGAAATTTTCCTGGAACACTACGCCACGAAATACAACAAGCCCTGCACCGCCTTCGCCCCCCAGGCCGCCGAGAAGCTGACCTCCCACACCTGGCCCGGCAACATCCGGGAGCTGCAGCACACCATCGAGAAAGCCGTGATCATGGCCGACACCCCGTTCGTAACCGCCGACGAGCTTCTGATCTCGCATCGCGAAGACGACGACCGGAAATCACAGCCGGCACACTTCACGACCTTAGACGAGATGGAGCGTTCGATGGTCACCGAAGCCCTCAAACGCCATCAGGGCAATCTTTCCGCCGTCGCCGCCCAGTTAGGCGTGACCCGCCAGACCCTTTACAACAAGTTGAAGAAATACAATTTGTGATTCCCCGGCGCTCAGACGGAAATCGAGTCTTGCAGAGCCCAAGGCGCACGAACGAAGAACAATACAAAGATTTGGGCTGACCCCAGCCGCAGCGATGCGTGAGCATCGCCCGTCCACGCACCCATAGGGTGTTTTGTTAGGGTTATCTTCACCTTACCAAGTGGGGCCCGGCCGGCCCGAGGCCAGTTCCGGTCTTTAGGGTAGAGGCTGCCAATTGGGAGTGCGGCACGCACCGCCCGCCCGCTTAAAGAGGGATTTCACTCGTTTTGCGTAAGCAAAACGAGTGAAATCCCAGCGGGCGACGGTTGAGGAGCCTCGCGCGTGAACGAAGTTCGACCCCGCGCGCGACCGCTGGAGTAGGAAATCGTTAGAACCATGGTGAATGGTTCTAACAGAATTTCCGCCAGCGCGCGGGAAAACCGGGTAGAGGTTGCTATTCCGGAGTGCCCGAAGGCACCGGCGGAGCGATAGCGGAGCCGCAGTGAGGCAGACACGGGGTAGAGACTTGGGGCGTGGATTGGGCTGAGCAGTTGCGGTTCGCAGAACCGCGCGGGCCGGACGCCTCCCCCCGGGAGGCCCGCGACACGCCGCTTACGCGTCGAAAATTGCGGTTACTCCCGGGCGCCCGGCCGCAACGATATAAAGAGGCTACCATTTCGGACTGCCCGCATGCACCGTTTATTCCGAGAGGCAACGCAACTGAAAACCACAGCCGCGGTAGTCCGAGTCGCTGGGGTTGAGCCACGTCACGTTAAAATCCAAGAGCACGCCATAGGCACCGCTGACTGGCGACGACCAGCTGTAACCGTTGAAGCCGACGCCCCCTATAGCCCCCTCTGAACGACCGCGGAAGCCCGGGGCGGGGTTATCGTCACAAGCCCGGGTTCGAAGTTCCCAATCAAGCGAGTCTTCCGTTTATTCCGAGAGGCAACGCAACAGAAAACCGTTGGCACGGGTGCTCGAGGAGCTGGGCTGAGCCGCATTCATCACGAAGCGCAGATAAACGCCGTACGCCCCATTGGCCGAAGCCGACCAGACGGAACCCTCGTTGCCGACGCTCACCGGATCGCCCGAGTAGGCGTAGCGGTTGCCCGGGGCGAGGCGTACCGCATTCCCAATGGGTGGCTGAATCGCCGGGGGATTTTCAAGGGAGACGGAGTTCCCCTTGAATGTGCTCTTTGCCTACTTTCTACCACATAGTAGAAAGTAGGGATCCCCGCGGCCAACGCGTTCGCGTTACGGCGCGGAGCCTTTATTATTTCCCGAGACGGACAGCCGCACAACGTTAGGCAAGACGGGATTTCCCCCTTAAGGCGTGGCGCGCGGTGCCTTCGGGCACTCCGAAATGGCCGCCTCTACCCTAACAGGATAGAACTGCCCTACGCGGGCGGCGTCCGGGTGACCCCGGCGGGACAGAGCGATACTGCGTATCGCTTACTGGTTTGCTTGGCCCCATTCTTTGTTCGCGCGCCTTGGGAAATCTTGTCAAAACGCGCAAGCGAGTTTTGACGATTTCCCTCTTAAGGCGTGGCGCACGGAGCTGGCTTTGTCGCGCGCCGGGCGATTCATCCCTTTCGGCTCATCGCCGAAATCGTTGAATCGCCTCCTTAGGCGTCGGCGCGCGGTCGAGCTTTGAACCGGATGAAACTGCCCTGCGCGGGCGGCGTCCAGTTAATAAGGCAGAGACAACCCTAACAAAACACCCAACGGGTGCATGGACGGGAAATGCTGCGCATTTCTGCGGCTGGGTCAGCCCAACTCTTTGTTCGCGCGCCACGCCTCAGACTCCGGCCATACACCTCAACACAACCGCCCCACCGCGACTGCCGCACCCCTACAACGCCCCCTTACGTCACACACCACCATGCACAAAGCCCTGAAACTCCGCCTCCTGCTTCTGCTCCTCACCCTGGCCGCCAGCTCCGCCGAGCTGCTCTGGTTCCTGCTGCGCACCGACTACCTTCCCGCCAGCTGCTGCGCCGTCGTTTTCCTCCTGTCTCTCGGCTCCATCCTCCGCCTCTACAGCCGCACCACCCGGAAACTGATCTTCATGTTCCACGCCATCGAGAACGGCGACTACTCCTTCAAGTTCGCCGAGAGATCCTCGCGCAGCAACGACCTCCTGATCAACCAGTCCCTGAACCGCATCCACTCCCTGCTGACCAAAGCCCGCGAAGAGACCATCGAACAGGAGAAATACTATCAGCTGATCCTCGAAAGCGTCACCACCGGCATCCTGATCATCAACGACCGCGGACACGTCACCCAGACCAACCGCGAAGCCCTCCGCCTGCTCGGCATCCAGCCCCTGACCCACATCAAACAGCTCAGCCGGCTCGACGAACAATTCCCCGCCCTTCTTCGCGACATCGTCGCCGGCGAAAGCCGGCAGCTGACCTGCCGCACCGAACGCGGCTCCGTCACCTTCTCCGTTCACGCCTCCTCGATCGTCCGGCGCGGCGAGCAACTCCGCATCCTCGCCCTGACCGACATCGAGAACGAACTCTCCGACCGCGAAATCGAATCCTGGCTCCGGCTCATCCGCGTCCTGACCCACGAGATCATGAACTCCGTGAACCCCATCACCTCGATCAGCGACTCCCTCGTCGAGCGCATCGGCCCCGACGACGACTCGGAACTCCGCCGCGGCCTCGCCACCATCAGCCAGACCGGCAAGAACCTGATCTCCTTCGTCGAATCCTACCGCAAATTCACCCGCCTTCCGGCCCCCAACCCCACCCTCTTCTACGTCAAAGAGTTCGTCGAGAACCTCTGCGCCCTCACCTCCGCCACCGTTCCCGACGGCTCCCGGAACGTCGACATCCGTATCTCCGTCGAGCCCGACGACCTGATCCTCTACGCCGACCGCAGCATGATCAGCCAGGTCGCCATCAACCTGCTGAAGAACGCCATCGAAGCCACCCTCGACGTCGAACATCCCCGGATCGACCTGACCGCCACCGTAGACAGCCGCGAGCAGGTGATCATCCAGATAGAGAACAACGGCCCGAGCATCCCGCCCGAAGTCGCCGACCAGATCTTCATCCCGTTCTTCACCACCAAGAGCGGCGGTTCGGGCGTCGGTCTGAGCCTCTCGCGGCAGATCATGCGCCTGCACGGCGGCACCCTCCAGTACCGCCCCGGCCCGAACGGCACCGGATCGATCTTCACCCTGACCTTCCGATAAAGAATTTTTGCTGAAAGAAAAAAGATGCCCCCCAAAGATACTCCCTTAGAATCCGCCCGCCTGCTCCTGCGCCCCTGGCAGCTTTCGGACGCCCCCGCCCTCTACCGCTACGCCCGCAACCCCCGCGTCGGCCCCCTCGCCGGCTGGCCCGCGCACACCTCCGAGGCGATGAGCCGCGAAGTCATCCGCACCGTTTTCAACGCCCCCGAGACCTATGCCGTCGTTCTGAAAACGCTCGGCGAACCGATCGGCTGCATCGGTCTGGTGCCCCGCGGCAGCGAGCATTACGCGATCACCACCGACCAGCGGGAGATAGGCTACTGGCTCGGCGAGGAACACTGGGGGAACGGCTATATTCCGGAAGCCGTCGACCTGCTCATCGCCCGCTACACCGCCTCGTCCGAGATCTCCGCCCTG
The DNA here is from genome assembly GCF_910577125.1 of uncultured Rikenella sp. Lineage (GTDB taxonomy): Bacteria > Bacteroidota > Bacteroidia > Bacteroidales > Rikenellaceae > Rikenella. Next base: position 11,066 of record NZ_CAJTMN010000004.1, on the reverse strand, counting down.
TGGATCACGACCCGTCCCGAAAACCTCCGTTCACAGCGCGTCGCCCTCAAATGCGGTTTCGTCCGTCAGCCCCCCTTCACCGACGCCGACGGACACCCCGGCGAACTGTTCGTGAGACAGCTCAAACGATAGCCCGTCCCACCCGCCGGCACACGGCACCTACAGTTTTTTCCCGTACGCCAAGTCCCCCGGATCGCCGATTCCCGGCACGATATACGACTTGACCGTCATCTCCTCATCCACCGCTGCCGTCCAGAGCGTGACATGCTCCATCGGCAAATGTTTCTTCACATACTCGATCCCGTCCGCCGACGAGATCACCGCCGCCAGATGCGTATGCGCCGGCACCCCGCCCTTCTCGACAAGCGCATAGTACGCCAGTTCGATCGACGCCCCCGTCGCCAGCATCGGATCGACCACAATCAGCACCTTTCCCTCCAGCGAAGGCGTCGTGACCTGCTCCAGCACGATTTTCATCGTCCCGTCCTTGCTATACTTCCGGAACGCCGACACGAACGCATTCGACGCATCGTCGAACATATTGAGGAATCCGTTGTGCATCGGCACCCCGGCCCTGAGAATCGACGCGATCACCACCTCATCCGCCGGCAGCATCATCTCGGCCTCTCCGAGCGGCGTAACCACCGTCTGTTGCCTGTAATTCAGCGTTTTGCTGATTTCGTAGGCCATCACCTCCCCCGTCCGTTCGAGATTCCGTCGGAATCTCATCGGATCCCGCTGCGTGACCTCATCGCGCAATTGCGCCACATAGCGCGCCAGAATCGTGTTTTCCTGATCCAATACCCTAATCATATCCGTCCTGTTTTTGGCATCGAACAACTCCTCCGCCTCCCGATCCCGGGCCGTATCCCGTACAAATATAACTTTTCCCCGCCACAAAACAACCCTTTCCCCCGACAAAAAAGCACCCCGCCCCGGGCTACCGCGACTTCGGTCGCACGGGCTATGAGGGCGTAGCAAGGGGCATCGGCAACTGCGGGTACTGCTGGTCGGCGGTGACCAACAGTACAAACGGCATGTTCCTGGGCTTCAACGCGCAAAACCTCTACCCCAGCGACGCGAGCAGCCGCGGCCACGGTTTTCAGTTGCGTTGCCTCTCGGAATAAACGGGGGCAAAGGCAGCCTTAGCCCCACCCCTCCGAGAGCAACTTTTCCGCCACCGCCAGATCGAACCCCGTCGTAATCTTGATGTTACGCCGATCCCCCTCCACGAGCCCGATTGCGACACCTCCCAACGCTTCCGCCACCGAAGCATCATCCGTAAAACGCTCCTCTTCCGGCCGACCGTACGCCTCCCTAAGCAACGCCCCCCGAAACCCCTGCGGCGTCTGCACCGCCCGGTATGCCCCCCTTTCGACCGCCACACTGGCCCCCTCCGGCACTATCCTCCGCAACGAATCCACCACCGACACCACCGGCACCACCGCCCCATGTTTGCGCACCCCCTCGATCACCCCCCGAATCACCCCATCCGAGACAAACGGCCGCACCCCATCGTGTACCAGCACTACCTCCGCCCCCGGTTCCGCCTCCAGTCCCCGGCGCACCGACTGAAACCTCGTCTCTCCCCCCGCCACCACCCCGTGCGGCACCTCGAACCGATGCTCCCTGCACAACTCCCCCCACCGTTCGATATACGCCTCCGGGAGCACCAGCACCAGCTTATGCACCCACCCGTTCACATTTTGTGAACAATCCGCCAACGCCCGCTCCACCCCCAGCGCCATCCGACGCAGCGTCCGCATGACGATCGGCTCGCCCCCAAGCAACAAGAACTGTTTGGGCACCTCACCACCCATCCGCCGCCCCGCACCCGCCGCCACGACAATTGTTAATATTATGTGCATATTTTGTGAATAGATTTTTCCGACAACCCTTACAATCCCACCTGCAACCCCGTCCGCAAGCTCAATAGATCAACCACCCCGCCAATCCCGCCAGCACAATCAGCAGAATCGGATTGACCTTCCGCAGCGCCGCCACCAGCACCCCGCCGAAAATCACATAGCTTTTCCAGTCGATGAAGTTGTCCGGCGTGAGCAACAGCAGCGCCGCCGCCAGAATCAACCCCACCACCACCGGCCTCAACGTCCTCATCACCCCCGCCACATACGGATTGTCCTTCATTTTGAGGTAGAACCTCGCCACGATCAGCATAATAACCAGCGACGGCGCGCAAACCCCCGCCGTCGCCAGCGCCGACCCCCACACCGACCCCGTCGCCGTATAACCGATATAAGTCGCGCTATTGATCGCGATCGGCCCCGGCGTCACCTGCGAGATGGCGATGATATCGGCAAACTGCGCCGCCGTGATCCACCCGTGCCGCGTCACCACCTCGGCCTGGATCAGCGAAATCATCGCATACCCTCCTCCGAATCCGAAAAGGCCGATCTGGAAAAAAGTCAGAAAAAGTTGCAGATAGAGCATCCCGAATTCGATTTTTTATCTCCCCTCCCGCCCCTTCGTTCTCCAATACGTATATCCCACCCCACCGAGAATCCCTCCCGCGATGAACCACAGCGGCGAGACCCCGGCCCAGATCGCCCCCGCAATCGCCGCGAACACCCCGTACTCCCACTTTTTCAATCCCCGGGCGAACGAGAAGACCGGTTGGAGAATCAGCGCCACCACCGCCGGTCTCATCCCCTTGAAAATTCGGTTCACCGTCGGATCCTCCGAGATGTGCGCGAAGAAGATCGCCACCCCCAGCAGAATCAGGAACGACGGCAACACGGTTCCCAGAAACGCCGCCACCGCCCCTCGCGTTCTCAGGATTTTGTACCCCACCTGGATCGAGACATTGACCGCCATGGGCCCCGGCGCCGACTGCGCCAAGGCCAGCAGATCAATGAACTCCTCGCGTTCGACCCATCCGCGTTTATCGATCACCTCCTTTTGGATGATCGGAATCATGGCATACCCTCCGCCGAAAGTGAAACATCCGATTTTGAAAAACGACAGAAACAGAGACACCTCCCGTCCAGCCATACGATTGAGTTTTCAACTTCGGCAAAAGTAAGAAGTTTCTCTCACCTTTTGCATGGCGCCCGTTGAAAAGGCGCGCGGACAGAGAATTGGTCTGACACAGCCGCAGCGATGCGTAAGCATCGCCCGTCCACGGGACGTGGGGCCCGCGCGGCCCGAGCGCAGTACCCTCAAACCAATCGCGCGCCACGCCTTAAGAGGGAAATCGTCAAAACTCGCTTGCGTGTTTTGACTGGATTTCCCAAGGCGCGCGGATAAAGCCCGCTTTACCTAACGTTGTTGGGCTGTTAACGTCAAGGACGTTGTTTACCTCTTCTCTCTGTTCCGCTCGGCCGCGGGGGCCCCTACTTTCTACTATGTGGTAGAAAGTAGGCAAAAAGCACATTCAAGGGGGACTACATCCCCCTTGAAAATCCCCCGACGATTCGACGGCCCTGTGGAAGTGCGGCGCACAGACAAAAACAAAGCTGAAACCCTGCGACCCGCAGGGTCGCGCGGGCTGGACCACCCTCGGGAGGCCCGCAACACGCCGCTCACGCGTCGAGCATTGCGGTCTCTCCCGGGCGCCGACCCGTTCCAACTTCTCCCAACCCACAACCCAATTCTCCGCCCCATTCGGCCTGTCGCCCATCCCGCCGAAACCGCTACGCGGCTTCGGCGACAAGGCCGGCGGCCCAAGAGTCGCAAGAGCTCAATCCAATTCTCCACCCGTTCGTCCTCGGCGCGCCTCCCCCGCGCCGGTGCCTTCGGGCACTCCGAAATAGCAGCCTCTACCCCCAAACCGAGGCCGGCGATTCCTTTCGGAATCGCGCTACTCGCTCTCGGCCCAAAGCACTACCCCGTGTCCGCCTCACTGTGGCTCCGCTATCGCTCCGCCGCAACCGCGCGCTGGCGGAAATCTTATTCAAACGCGCCCCACGCGTTTGAATGATTTCCTTCTCCAGCAGTCGCGCGCGGGAAAAGATTGGTTCACACGTCTTTAAGCCGTCGCCCGCTGGGATTTCATCTCGATTTTGCTCATCGCAAAACGAGTAAAATCCCTCTTTACGCGGGGCGGACGACGGTATCAAGTTCTATCCGCGCGCTGGCGGAAATCTTGTTCAAACACGACTACGTGTTTGAACGATTTCCCTCCGAAGGCGTGGCGCGCGGTTTGGTTTGAGGGTACTGTTCTCTTTGTGAACAACCGACGCTGCCAGCGAATCCAGAGGCAGTTTACGGACTATGGTAAGCGGCGAGGAGGAAAACAAGCGTAGCGCAGTTAGCGAGAACCAGAAAAACTTTAGACGGATGCTTCGCATCCTCAAACTGCCGACAGCCCTAACCAATGCAGTATCCTCCACCCAAATGACGGCTCCGACCCTCACAAAAGAACAGGAGTGCGAATAAAACCGTATATTTAGGCCCAAAATTTCGACACCCCATGCCACACAGCCTCGTCCGGTTCCTCCGGAAAGCCCTGCCCCACATCGTCGCCCTGAGCCTGTTCGCCGGCGTCTCCGCCCTCTTTTTCGTCCCCCAGTACAACGGCCGGGCCCTGCGCCAGACCGACATGGTCATGTTCAACGGCGCCACCAGCGACATCCGGCAACACATCGACCGCTACGACGAACACCCCCAGTGGGCCGGCCGCAACTTCAGCGGCATGCCCTCCTACCTGATCGACATGAACTACGACGGCCGGTGGGTCAAACAGGCCGCCGACCGGCTCTACTTTCTCGGCCAGCCCGCCGGATGGCTGTTCGTCGCCATGGCCGGATTCTATCTGATGCTGCTGTTGTTCGGCATCGATCCGTGGCTCGCGATCGCCGGCGGACTCGGCTACGGCCTTTCGTCCTACTTCGTCATCATCATCGGCGCCGGGCACATCACGAAAATGATGGCCCTCGCCTGGGTGGCACCGATGGTCGGGAGCGTGTGGTACGCCTACCGGCGGCACCGGTGGTTAGGCGCCTCGCTGGCCGGTCTCTTCGCCGCCGTCGAGATATCCACCAGCCACCCGCAGATCACCTACTACTTTCTGTTCGTCCTGCTGGCCCTCGTGATCAACGAATTCGTCGCCGCCTATAAAGCCGGAGCCCTCGCCCGTTTCGGCAAGACCACCGCAGTACTGGCGCTGGCCGCCGCCCTGGCCGTCGGAGCCAACATCGTCCAGCTCTACTACATCGCCCAGCACACCCCCGAGACCACCCGCGGACGCAGCGAACTGACCGAGAGCCATCCGACCGATGCGGCGAATCAAACCGGTGGGCTGAACCGGAACTATATCACGGCGTGGAGCTACGGCAAGCTCGAGACGCTGAACCTGCTCGTACCCAACCTCTACGGCGGCGGCCGCGACTTCGCCCCCGACGGCGAAGTCGCCCAAGTCCTGAAGAAATACGACGCACCGCGCGGCTTCGAGCGCAACCTGCCATCGTACTGGGGCCCCCAGCCCTCCACCGAAGGCCCGGTCTACCTGGGCGCCAGCCTCGTTTTTCTGGCCGTGTTCGGGATGTTCGTCCTGCGCGGACGCGAGAAATGGTGGATCGCCGCCGTCTCGGTGCTGGCGATCTTCCTCGCCTGGGGCCGACACATGATGTGGTTCACCGACCTCTTTCTGGACTACTTCCCGATGTACAATAAATTCCGCACCGTCTCCATGATCCTCGTGATCGTCGAGTGGGCGGTGCCGCTGCTGGCCATACTCGGTCTTGTCCGGCTGTGGAACCGAGACGAAACCGACAACGCCCGGATTCGGAAAGGCCTGCAATGGTCTCTGAGCATCACCGGCGGCCTGTGCCTGCTGATCGGCCTCTTCGGCCCCATGCTCAGCAGCTTCGCCGGGCCCGGCGACGAAGCGATCGGACTTCCCGAACCCATTCTGGCCGCCATGCGTGACGAACGCACCTCCCTGATGCGCGCCGACGCCTTCCGGTCGCTGCTGTTCGTGGCGCTGACCGCCGGCCTCGTGTGGCTCCTCGCCCGCGGCAAAGTCAAACGGAACTGGTTCTTAGCCGGTCTGTGCGGCATCATTCTCCTCGACCTTTTCCCCGTCGACAAGCGGTACGTCTCCGCCGCCGACTTCCAACCGGAACGGCAGGCATTGGCCATTCCGATGACGGAAGCCGACCGGCTGATCCTACAGGACACCACCGACTATCGGGTCGCCAACTTCACCCTCGACCCCTTCACCGACGCCACCACCTCCTACCACCACCGCTCCGTCGGCGGCTACCACGCTGCGAAACTGCGGCGTTACCAGGACCTCATCGAGCACCACCTCAGCCGGCAGAACATGGCCGTCTACGACATGCTGAACACCAAATACTTCATCGTCCCCGACCAGGAAGGCCGGGCGACCGTCCAGCAGAACCCCTATGCCTGCGGGAGCGCCTGGTTCGTCGACTCCATCCGGTGGGTCGACAACCCCGACGCCGAGATCGACGCCCTGACCGGCTTCGATCCCCACACCACCGCCGTGGTAGACCGCCGCTTCGCCCCGCAACTGGAGGGAATCTCTTTCGCGGCGGACAGCACGGCGACGATCGCGCTGACCGACTATCGCGTCAATCGGCAGATCTACCGCACCCGGTCGGCACAAGAGGGTTTAGCCGTCCTCTCCGAGATCTACTATCCGAAGGGCTGGACAGCCATCATCGACGGCGAACGCGCCCCTTACCTGCGGGCCGACTACGTCCTGCGTGCCATCCGGATACCCGCCGGCGAACACACCGTCGAGTTCCGTTTCGCCGCCCCGAATTTCGACCTGCTCGTCGAGGTCACCCGTGCCAGCTCCGCCATTCTGCTCTTCGGCACCCTCGGCCTGCTCGTCGGGACACTCCTCCGGAAACGCAAACCCCAACCAACCGCTCCAGACACCGATGGCACACCATCCTAACAGCCTGAAAGCCGACTACACGATCGCCACCGTCAGCGTCACCCTCGTCCTGCTCCTGCTGGGCGCCGTGAGCTACATCCTGCTGAACGCCTACTCCTCGACCTCGGCCGTGCGGAGCGAGCTGTGCTTTTCGCTCATGCTCTCCGACACCGTGACCCACACCCAGCGCGCCTCCATCGAGCGCCGGATGGGACTCCATCCCGCCATCGCCTCGTGGCGCTACCTCTCGGCCGACGAAGCTGCCCGCGATTTTCAGGAATACATCGGCACCGACTTCATCGACTTTCTGGGCGAAAATCCCCTTCCCGCCTCCTACGAGCTGACCCTGAACGCCGGCCACACCGACCCGTCCGATCTGACGGCTCTGGAGCGGGAGTGCACCTCCTGGAAAGGGGTCGAAGAGGTCGCCTACCAGCAGAAAATCATCGACGCCGTCCTGCGGAACCTCAACCGCCTGAACTACCTGCTTCTGGGTTTGGGTATTTTTCTACTGGCCGTGGCCATCATGCTGATTTCGAACACGCTTCGTCTGGCCATCGCCGCCCGCCGCCAGGCCATCGCCACCATGCGGCTCGTCGGCGCGACCTCCGCCTTCATCCGCCGCCCCTTCATCCGCCGGAGCTTCACCCAGGGCGTCGTAGCAGGCGTACTGGCCTCCCTGCTGCTCTATCTTTTCGCCGACGGCCTGTCCGAAGTGATGCCCGACATCCGCCTCTCGACCGACCGCGCAACCCTGTTTTTACTGTTCTGTACCATGATTTTGGCCGGCGTAACGATTTGTACTACCTTTACCGCCTTGGCCGTCAACCGGTTCGTCCGCCACACCGATTGACCGGTGCCCAGCAGTCTAGCACTAGGATAGGTGTGCGAGAAAAGAATAAAACCAAGAATGGAGCTGACACGCCAATTGCCCACCGCGGGCACGCGGGACCCGACCGGCCCGAGTGCAGTCGGAACTTGAATCTTGCGGAGCGTAAGGCGTAGCGTAGCTAACTAAAAGTTTACCTTGGGTTTCCTCCTCGCCGCTCGGCAATTCGCAAACTGCGTTTGCATTGCTCTCGCTGGCAGCGTCGGTTTTGGTGCCGCTTTTTTCAACCGAGCAGCGTTGCGAGTCCAAAGCCGCTTGCGAGCTTTGGCGAGGTAGCGCGAGGAAGGCGAAGCCAAAAAGCGGCAGTTCCGTCCAGCACAAAGCTCGGCGCGCGCCTTAAAGGGGAAATCGTCAAAATGTGCTCGCACATTTTGACAAGATTTCCCAAGGCGCGCGAAAAAACACGACCGGTGGCGGAGCGACAGCGAAGCCGCAGTGAGGCGGACACGGGGCAGTGCTTGTAGCAGAGCTTCTGCAACCCGCAGAGTCACGCGGGCTGGACGCGTTTATTCCGAGAGGCAACGCAACTGAAGACCGTGGCCACGGTAGCTCGCGTTGCTGGGATTGAGGTACTGCGTGCCGAAGTCCAAGAACACGCCGTAAGTCCCGCTAACAGCGGACGACCAACTGTACCCATAGTAGCCGACGCCCATCAGATCGCCTAACCGCCCATTGTCGCCCGCGTCGCCGAAGCCCGGGGCGGGGTTTATGCGGGTCGGAGCCAGCGAGACCGGAAACGAGCTCCGCGAAGTTGCAGGCCTACGCCGGGGGTGGCTCCGGCCCTGCGAGCCGCAGGGTTCCGGCCTTATTTTGTCCGCGCGCCTCTGGGAAATCTTGTTCAAAGCGCAAAACGCTTTGAACGATTTCCCTCCTAAGGCGTGACGCGCGGTTTGGTTTGAGGGTACTGCCCTCGGGCCGCGCAGGCCCCGCGTGCCCGCGGTGGGCGAATGGCCGCCTCTACCCCAACCGGACGAGACTGCCCTGCGCGGGCGGCGGCCGACCAATAAGGCAAAGAAAAACCCCAATAAAACGCCCGGTGGGCGCCTCGGCGGGACAGAGCGATACTACGTATCGCTTACCTGTTTGCTTCGCCTCATTCTTTGTTCGCGCGCCTTAAGCTCCGCAGGACTCAATAATAGGCCAGCCACCACATAAAATTGAACCAGACACCACACGATATGAAAAAACAGACCCCGGCACATCGTCCCGCCACCGGCGCCACGATGCCTTTCAACCGCAGAAACTACATCCTGATGCTCGCCGGCATCGGCGCCATCATTCTGGGCTTCATCCTCCTGAGCGGAGGCGCCAGCGACAACCCCGCCGCCGAATTCAACCACGACATGTTCATCTTCCGGCGGCTGTACCTCGCCCCCCTGCTGCTGCTCGCCGGCTTCCTGTTCGAGATCTACGCCATCATGTACCGGCCCAAAACCAAGGAATCGGACACAGACGAAACCGCAACCCCCAAAAGCCGGTCATAAGCCATGGGAACCCTTGACGCCCTCCTGCTCGGCCTGCTCCAGGGGCTGACCGAGTTTCTGCCCGTCAGTTCATCCGGCCACCTCGTGATACTGGGACGCATCTTAGGCACCGACGTCGACGACACCACCTTCGCCATCCTCGTCCACGCCGCCACGGTATTGGCCACCATCACCGTCTTCTGGGGCGAGATCCTGCAACTCCTGCGGCACGGCCTCACCCTCCGGGCCAACCCCGAATCGCGCTACCTGCTGAAGCTGATCATCTCGATGCTCCCCATCCTGATCGTCGGCCTCTTTCTGAAAGACCACGTCGAAGCCCTGTTCGGCAGCGGCGTCCGCTTCGTCGGCAGCATGCTCCTCGTGACCGCCGGCCTGCTTCTGCTGACCCATTTTATCCGGCCGAAACAGACACGGAACATCACCGCCAAAGACGCCTTCGTCATCGGTCTGGCCCAGGCCGTCGCCGTCATCCCCGGCATTTCGCGCTCCGGCTCCACCATCGCCACCGGCATGCTGCTCGGCGACGACAAAAGCCAGCTCGCCAAATTCTCGTTCCTGATGGTGCTCGTACCGATCCTCGGCGAAGCCCTGCTGGAACTCCTGAAAGGCGAATTCACCCCCGCCGCTTCCGGCATCTCCGGCTACGCCTTGGCAGCCGGTTTTCTGGCCGCCTACCTCTCCGGACTCTTCGCCTGCAAAGTGATGATCCGCATCGTCAGCCGCGGAAAACTGTGGTGGTTCGCCCTCTACTGCACCGCGGCAGGCACTACGGCCCTTATCCTCGGTTAACCGCACCCCATGACAGACCATCTATTGGACATCCTGCGCCCCGACTACCCCTTCGAAGAGGGAGTCGTGTTTCCGATCGACAAACCCCTGGGCTGGACCTCCACCGACGTCGTGCGGAAAGTGCGCACCCTGATGCGCCGTCTGGGCCACCGCAAGATCAAAGTCGGCCACGCCGGGACACTCGACCCGCTGGCCACCGGCGTCCTGCTGATCTGCGTCGGCCGCGCCACCAAACAGGTCGACACCCTCCAGGCCGAAGAGAAAGAGTACCTCGCCGAGATCGAACTCGGCGCCACCACCCCCAGCTACGACCTCGAGCACCCCGTCGACAACCGCTACCCCTGGGAACACATCACCCGGGCAGAGGTAGAACGCATATTGTCCGGCTTCATCGGCGAGCAGGAGCAGGAGCCCCCGGTCTACTCGGCCAAGAAACTCGAAGGACGCCGCGCCTACGAATACGCCCGCGAAGGCGAAGAGGTGAACATGCGCCGGGCCGTGATCCACATCTACTCGACTCGCCTCGAAACGTGCGACCTGCCAGACTCTCCGCGCCTCACCGTACGCATCGCGTGCAGCAAAGGCACCTACATCCGCTCCTTCGCGCGCGACCTGGGCCGCCGTCTGACAAGCGGCGCCCACCTCACCGGCCTCCGCCGCACCCGCAGCGGAGGTTTCCGGGTCGAACACTGCCTGTCGCTGGAGACTTTACAAACCAAATTATCGCCTCCGGTTCCATCCCTTGAAACAAATCCCGCCTGATTACGTATATTTTAAAACATTCGTTGTATCTGTGTCTACCCGCAGAGAACCGTACCTTTTCTGAAGAAAAGGTACCCAAAAGACTTTTAGATAGCTACGCTACTCCTTACGCTCCGCAGTCCTCAGTCTCTGCGATTGCTTTTGGGTCGGGGTTCTCCGGGGCGCAATAATGCGGGAATTACCCTACGCGCCCCGGAAGAATCCCCGGCCCAAAGAAGCGTCCGAGAACTGGGCCGCCGGCAGCTTTAGGATGCGCAAGCATCCTCTAAAGTTT
>NZ_CAJTMN010000003.1 GCF_910577125.1 uncultured Rikenella sp. | reverse complement strand
GCATCCTCTAAAGTTTCTTTGGTTCTTTCTGTTCACAGAAAGAACAGTACCCTCCGATTCACAAAGCAAAACAGATTCGGGAGAATTTGGCATAATTCTTGGATTACTGTTTCGGGAGAGTAATCGACCATTGAAAGTTTAACCTTAACAAAAACTTTGAGTTATGTATTTTTTGTGGTTTATTTTGATCGGTTTGGTAGCCGGTTGGCTCGGCAGTTTGATTATGAAAGGCCGCGGGTCGGGATTCCTGCTCAATATCGTGATCGGGATTGTCGGCGGGTTGATCGGCGGCTGGATATTCGGACTCTTCGGACTGGCACCCGCCAGCCGGTTCGGCAGCCTGATCACCGCGCTGGTCGGTGCGGTGGTACTGCTTTGGATCGCGTCGCTCTTCCGCTCGCGGCGGAAAGTCTCCCGGTAGACGCTCGCGGTTCTTGCAGCACGAAAAAAGCAGGCCCCGGAAGATTCCGGGGCCTGCTGCGCTTGTATGGTTATCGTTCCTGCCGCAGCAGTTGGACGAACCGCGCATCCTCGTATCCTGTCCCGTCCGCCGTCCGGACCCAGCCGCGTTTCACGCCCGACGCCTCGAATCCCGCCCGCTCGAAAAGCCGCAGGCTCGCCTCGTTCGAGAGCGGAATGTCCGCCCACAATTGCCTCATCTCCAGGTGTTCGAAAGCGTACTCCGCGAGGAGACGCAGGGCATCTGTCGCATATCCCCGGCCGCGCATCTCCTGTTCGTAGATCAGCATCCCGATCCCCGCCCGCCGGTGGAGCGGGTCGAAGTCGAACAGGTCTGCGCACCCGATCGTCTCGCCCGTCGCCCGCAGGTCGATCATCAGCCGCATCTGCCGCGCCGCATAGAGGTCGAGCGATGCGCCGGCGATGAACTCCCGAATCGCCGCCCGCGAGAAAGGCCGGGTCGTGTCGCCGAACCGCCACAGCGTTGTGTCGTTCTCCCAGCGGTACATCGCCTCGGCATCCTCCGGTTCCAAGGCCCGCAGACGGATCCGGTCGTCCTGTAACAGCATGTTTCTAAGCCTTTTGGAAGGTGATTTGCGCCCACCCGTCGCGGGTGTTGGTCGCCGTCTGCACCAGTCCGTGTCGCCGGGCGGCGCCGATCAGCGTGTCCACGTCTAAGTCGAGGATGCCGCTGACCAACAGCAGGCCTCCCTTCCGCAAACCGGCGGCGTACCGTTCCATATCGTCCAAAAGGATATTCCGGTTGATGTTGGCCAGTATATAGTCATAGATTTTTCCCGCCACTGCCGTCGCGTCGCCCAGAATCGGACACACGACTGTCTGCACTCCGTTGGTCTGTATGTTCTCGAGGCAGTTTTCGTAGGCCCACGTGTCGATGTCCACCGCATCGACCACCACGGCGCCGCGCATGGCGGCCAGAATCGCCAGAATTCCCGTCCCGGAGCCCATGTCGAGCACCGACGAGCCGGCGAAATCCATCGCCAGCATCTGTTCCGCCATCAGGTAGGTGGTGGCGTGGTGTCCCGTGCCGAACGACATTTTGGGCATGATGATGATCTCGTGCTTGGCCCCTCCCGCTTTCGGGGCGTGGAACGGCGCGCGGATGTAGCACATGCCGTCGAGGATGTCGATCGGTTCGAAGTGCGACTCCCATTCGGCGTTCCAGTTCTGTTGCTCGATTTCGTTCCGCTCGTAGGGATAGCCTTCGCGGTAGAGGAAGTTCTGGATGGCGGTATGGGTTCTCCCCTCGTGTTCCGTGTCGCTCGGGATGTAGCCCTTCACGCTGCTGGCTCCCGGCATGAAGCCGTCGGGCAGGTAGTCCGAGAAGCTCTCGAATCCCAGTTCGGCCAGCTCGGCTACGACGATCTCCGCCTCGTCCGGGCCCGGTACCTGGATGTTGTATTCGATATAATTCATCTTTTGAGGTTTAAAAACTGTTTTTTAGAAAAGAACCGTTCGTCTTTTTCCGTTTCTTCCGAGAGGCAACGCAACTGAAGACCGTAGCCACGGTAGTCCACGCTGCTGGGATTGAGGCTCTGCGTGTAGAAGCCCAAAAATACGCCGTTAGTCCCGCTGACAGCGGACGACCAACTGTACCCGTTGTTGCCGATGTTGCCCAGCGCGCCCGAAGCGCTACCGCGACAGCCCGGGGCGGGGTGGTATTCAAAGCTCAATCGGGGCTGTTTCAGATTCCGAAAAGCCACCCCTCGATCAGTTTCCAGATCTTAGCCTGCACCTCCTCGCTCTGCGTCTTGATCCGCGCCCGATGGCTGCCGCCCGGTTCGACGAAGAGTTTCATGTTCATCTTTCCCTCGAAGAGGGTCGAGTCGGGCATCGCCGCGCTCCACGGGTCGTTCTCGCCGTAAATGCAGATGACTTTCGGATCGTGCGTCTTGTAGAACGAGATGATCCGGCGCGAGAGTCCGTCGCTGAACCGGATATTCCGGGCATCGTCCGGCAACAGGATCCGCGGCAGGTAACCCCTGGCGTCCCGGATCGAGAGCAGCCCCTCGAACGGAGCCGTGTCGTAACCGTAATAGCCCAGCTCCCGCTGTGCCTGCACGAAAAACGACGGTTCGTCGTTGACGGCGAAGTAGTCCGGCGAGACGATCGCGATCAGGTGGTCCAGCAGCTCCTGATGCGGCGAGTCCGGAGCGGGAATCAGGCTCGTCGCCGTCCCCCACTGCCAGATCGAGAAGGGGTACTCCAGCACGCAGAGGTCGAACACTTCGTCGATATTCGTCCGGAAGGTATAGCTCTTCGATTTGCAGTATTCGTCGAAGAGCGGCACCAGCTCTTTCCGCCGCTTGAGCACCTCGGTCTGGAATTCCCGGATCGTCGCCCGCTCTTCGTCTGTCCCGACCCGGTCGAGGAACGGTTCGTGCCGCCCGTCCTCGACGCCGAAGCAGACCGGCCCGACATAGGCCACCGTCACGTCCACATCCTCCGGATAGTACATCCGGTAGATCAGCGAATTCTCGCCTCCCTTGCTGACTCCCGTCGCCACCCACTTTTCCGGATAGATCTCCCGCAGGGCCTCCCGCACGGCGTGCAGGTCTGCCGCCGCCTGTTCGGCGTTCAGGTAGTTCCAGTTCCGCGGCTCGGGGGTCGATTCGCCGAAATAGCGGTGCTCGACGAAGACCTGGTTGGCGTTCAGGTGTTCCGACAGCTCTTCGCGATACCGCGTCCCCACGGCCCGCGCCCCGCCGTACCCCTCGGTCACTAAAACGGTCGGCCGGTCGAAACCGGTGTGGGCCACCACGAAACGCTGTTCGAAGTGTCCCTTCCCCGGCCGCCGGTGGTCGAGCGGCTGTTCGAACATCACGGCGTACCGCTCTTCGAAAAGCCCTTTTTCCAGCTCCTCGACCGATACGACTCCTTTCAGGGCGATCAGCCGGTCGTACAGCTCCGTGGCACCCGCGAAGGTCAGCCCCGCCAGCAGCAGGGCGAAAAAGGCGAACGTAAATTTCAGGTATCTCATTCGATTCAAACTGTGTTATTTCTTGATTTCGTCGTACAGCCGCAGGAAGGTTCCCGTCAGCGCCTCCCACCCGAAGCGCCGTTTTTCGACGGCGATGCGGGCCCGGAACTCCGTCGCTTTGCGCAGTTCGTAAAAGTCGGCGATCGCCCGGGCGATCCCCTCCGCCGATACCGGGGTCACGTAGCCCACCTCGCCGTCCGGCACGATTTCGGGCAGTCCGCCCACCCGCGTCACCACCATCGGCACCTCGAAATGGTAGGCCACCTGCGTCACTCCGCTCTGCGTGGCGCTCCGGTAGGGCTGCACCACCAGATCCGAGGCGCAGAAGTAGTTCCGCACCTCCGTCTCCTCGATGTACCGGTCGTGGATGACCAGATCCTCTTCTCCCAGTCCCAGCCGCTGCATCAGGCTTTCGTATCTCTCCCGGTTGCCGTAGTATTCGCCGCCGACCAGCAGTTTCCGCCCCTGCGTCCTGCCCTGCGCCTTGAGGATGGCCCACGCTTCGAGCAGGAGGTCGAACCCTTTGTAATCCCGGATAAAGCCGAAAAAGAGCACATATTCCACCGTCGGATCCAATCCCAATGCCGCGCACGCCTCCGTCTTCGAAATCGCCGGCCCGTAGGTGTCGTAGATCGGGTGGGGCGACATGGCCCGAACCCCGCGGTAGCCGAACGAGTCGAGGTCTTGTCCCACCTCGTTCGACATGTAGACGATGCCGTCCGTCCGTTGCAGAAAATAGCGGGTCAGGGCCCGGTCTCCCGTGTGGTGCTCGTGCGGCACGATGTTGTCCGTCAGCGCGATGATCCGTATTTTCGGCGACCTCCGCCGGACGGTTCCGGCGATCGTCCCCAGCGACGGCCCCATGAAAGGCATCCAGAAGCGCGGAATCACCAGCTCCGGCCGTTCCGCGGCAATCTCCCGTCCCACGGCCGGCCAGTTCAGCGGGTTCACCGAATTGATGCGCCGTTCGATGGCGATCCCCTCCGGAGCCGCCATCCGGGTGTACTGCGTTTCGCCGGGAAAGAGGAATGACGGGTATTGCAGCGTGAAGTTGACGATCTTCACGTCGTGTCCCTCGCGGGCGAAGGCCGAGGCCAGCACCTCGTCGAACTTCGCGATCCCCCCGCGGTAGGGGTGGGCCGGCCCGAGTATGCGGATTTTCATGGCGTGGGTCTGTTCTGGAATTTTTGAGACGCTAATATACGAAAAAGGTCGTATATTTGGTTGCCCGAACGGATGCGGGCTGTTAAAAATATCGAAACGAACGCTATGAAAACGGACATCGAAATCGCCCGGTCGGTGCGGATGAAGCCGATCGCCGACATTGCCCGCCAGATGGGTATCGACCCCGAAGACCTCGAAATGTACGGGAAGTACAAGGCCAAGGTGCCGCTGAAATACATCGACCGCCGGCGGAAAAACGACTCGCGTCTGATTCTCGTGACGGCCATCTCGCCCACGCCGGCCGGAGAGGGAAAGACCACCGTCTCGATCGGGCTGTCGCAGGCGCTGAACCGGATCGGGAAGCGGTCGTGCGTCGTCCTGCGCGAACCGTCGCTCGGGCCGGTCTTCGGCATCAAGGGGGGGGCGACGGGCGGAGGTTTCTCGCAGGTTTTGCCCATGGAGGAGATCAATCTCCATTTCACGGGCGACTTCGCCGCGATCGAGAAGGCGCACAACCTGCTGGCGGCTTTGATCGACAACAACCTGCAGAGCAAGACCCGTTCCCTGGGGCTCGACCCGCGGACGATCGCCTGGAAACGGGTGATGGACATGAACGATCGGGCGGTGCGCGACATGGTGATCGGACTCGGGGGGATGACCGGAGGGGTGCCGCGCGAGACGGGATTCGACATTACGGCCGCGTCGGAGGTGATGGCGATCCTCTGTCTGGCTTCGGGCCCGGCCGACCTCAAACGCAGGCTGGGGAATATCTTCGTCGGCTTTACTTATGATAAAAAACCGATCTACGCGCGGGATCTGCATGCCGAGGGGGCGATGGCGGCACTCTTGAAAGATGCGATCAAACCGAATCTGGTGCAGACGATCGAGGGGACGCCGGCGCTGATTCACGGCGGGCCGTTCGCCAATATCGCCCAGGGGACGAACACGGTGCTGGCGACCGAGATGTCGCTCTCGCTGACGGACTATACGGTGACCGAGGCGGGTTTCGGCTGCGACCTCGGGGCGGAAAAGTTCCTCGACATCAAGTGTCGGGCGGCGGGGCTGGCTCCGAACGCGGTGGTGCTGGTGGCGACGGTGCGGGCGCTGAAATATCACGGCGGGCAGCCGCTGGCCGAGCTCAAGACGCCGAATGTCGAGGCGCTGGAGCGGGGCATCGAAAACCTTCAGAAGCATATCGAGAATGTCGGCCTGTTCAACCTGACGCCGGTGGTGGCGATCAACCGTTTCGTGACGGACAGCGACGAGGAGTTGCAGTTCATCAAGGATTATTGCACGATGCGCGGCGTGGCGTGTGCGGTGGCGAACGTCTGGGGCGAGGGCGGAGCGGGGACGGAGGAGCTGGCGCGGCTGGTGGTCGAGGCGACGGAGTCGGGCCGGACGGATTTCCGGCCGCTCTATCCGCTGGACGAGTCGGTGGAGAAGAAGGTGGAGACGGTCGCGCGGGGGATTTACGGGGCGGACGGCGTCGAATACACGCCCAAGGCGAAGCAGGCCTTGAAGCGGATTGCGGATTTGGGCCTGACGGGGCTGGCGGTCTGCATCGCCAAGACGCAGAAGTCGCTGTCGGACAATCCGGCGTTGTTAGGGCGGCCGCGTGGTTTCACCATCACGGTGCGGGACATCGAGATTGCGGCGGGCGCAGGCTTTCTGGTGCCGATCACGGGCGAGATCATGCGGATGCCGGGTCTGCCGGAGGTGCCGGCGGCCGAGGCGATCGATATCGACGACGAAGGCAATATTTCGGGCCTGTTCTGATCGGGAGCGGCGGCCGGTTCGGTTTTTCGTGGATTTGCGAGGGTAGGGCAGCCGCTGCGCGCATGAATAAGTCTTTGCGGAGCGTGAGGCGCGCGAGCAGAGACGAGGGTAGAGGCTGCCGCAGCAAAACGCAGTTTTGCCCGTCCACGGGACGTGGGGCCCGGCCGGCCCGAGGCCAGTTGAAGCTCGACCGCGCGCCGACGCCTTAGGAGGGAAAACGTCAAAATGCACTTATGCGTTTTGACAAGATTTCCCCAAGGCGCGCGGACTTAACTTGATACCGTCGCCCGCCCGCTTAAAGGAGGGATTTCGCTCGTTTTGCGGTGAGTAAAACCGAGATGAAATCCCAGCGGGCGACGGCAGACAGCGGAGCCGCAGTGAGGCGGACACGGGGGCGGTGCTTTGGGCTGTGACTGTTCTCCTTGCGCGAAAACCAGTTGCGGTTTTCGCGCTGCGCTTGGGGCGGAAACATGGGCTGTGCTGTTGGTCGTGCTTTGTTTTTAGCTGGTGCGACCCTTTAGGGTCGCGCAGTCCGACGCCCCGGCAGGCGGAGGACTGCAATCTTCACGGGCTTGATTGCGTCTCCGCTGGCGCCGGATTGCGTTGGGCTGAGACGTAGCGCGATTCGCAGAATCGCCGGGTCTGCGCGCTGGGCCTTCGACTCCACCCGGGGAGCGCGTAGCCCGAACCGGCAGACGACTTGGGTCGAACTTTTACGACCCTTTGGGGCGCCGGCCTCGGTCTGGGGGGGTAGAGGCTACCAGTAGAAGACGTTGTGCGTCCCTCCCGCTGGGGGAGGTTTGCGGCCCGCGCGGCTCCGCGAGCCGCAAGAGCTCTCTCCGTTTATTCCGAGAGGCAACGCAACTGAAGACCGAGGCCACGGCTGAGCACGCTGCTGGGATTGAACCAAATCACGCCGAAATCCAAGTACATGCCATTGGAACTGCTGACCGTCGAAGACCAGCTGTACCCGTAGCCGACGCTCACTGGATCGCCCGAGCTCGAATCGCGGAAGCCCGGGGCGGGGTGTTCCGTTTATTCCGAGAGGCAACGCAACTGAAGACCGTAGCCACGAGGGTACGCGAAGCTGGAATACTGGAATAAAGGTGCGTCACGTTAAAATCCAAGTACATCCCGTTGCTGCCGCTCACCGACGACGAGTAGCTGAATCCGTAGTTGCCGACGTAGCTCAGCTCACCATTGGCTCTCTCGCGGAAGCCCGGGGCGGGGTGTTGGTCTCTTCTGTTTATTCCGAGAGGCAACGCAACTGAAAACCGTAGGCGCGGCTGTTCGCGTAGCTGGGATCGAGCCACGTCACGTCGAAACTCAAGCCCATGCCATAGGTACTGCTGACCGTTGAAGACCAGTTGCAACCGCTGTGGCCGACGTTGCCCAGTGCGCCCGTATCCCGACGGTGGAAGCCCGGGGCGGTGCCTTCGGGCACTCCGAGATGGCCGTGTCTACCTTAAAAGAATCGCCGGGGGATTTTCAAGGGGGATGTAAGTCCCCCTTGAATGTGCTCTTTGCCTACTTTCTACCACATAGTAGAAAGTAGGGGCCCCCGCGGCCCAAGCGGAACAAAGAAAAGAGATTGATACAGAACCCAAAGATAGATAGCCGAACGACGTTAGGTAAAACGGGCTTTTCCCCGACTGGTCAATCGGGTTTTCTCCGCGCGCCGGGCGATTCATTCTCTTTCGGCTCATCGCCGAAATAGTTGAATCGCCTTTCAAGGCGTCGGCGCGGTGCCTTCGGGCACTCCGAAATGGCAGCCTCTACCCCAACAGGATAGAACTGCCCTTCGCGGGCGGCGTCCGGGTGACCCCGGCGGGACGGAGCGATGCTTGCGCATCGCTAAGGCCGCCTCGCCCCCCGTTTATTCCGAGAGGCAACGCAACAGAAAACCGTCACCACGATTGCTCGCATATGAGGCAAGCAGGTTCGTTGCACCAAATACCAGACGCCAGGCATAAGTACTATTATTAACCGCCGAAGCCGACCATAAGACTCCTCCGTAGCCGGGTTGATCCAGTGCGCCCGTGTCATGATAGCGTAAGCCCGGGGCGGGTGTCCCGTTTATTCCGAGAGGCAACGCAACTGAAGACCGTGGCCGCGGTTGTTCGCGTAGCTGGGGTAGAGATCCTGCGTGTGGAAGGCCAAGAACACTCCAAGGGTCTCGCTGACAGCGGACGACCAACTGCTTCCAT
The DNA here is from genome assembly GCF_910577125.1 of uncultured Rikenella sp. Classification (GTDB taxonomy): domain Bacteria; phylum Bacteroidota; class Bacteroidia; order Bacteroidales; family Rikenellaceae; genus Rikenella. The sequence continues at coordinate 60,454 of NZ_CAJTMN010000003.1, read as the reverse complement.
TGTTGCCAACGCTCACCGGATCGCCCGAGTCTGCGCCGCAGTAGCCCGGGGCGATTTTATCCTTTGCGCTGATTCCGATATGTTCTCGGCGATTCGCCCATCTGTTTGAGGAATACTTTGGAAAAATGGTACGGGTCGTAGAAACCGAGCCGATAGGCGATCTCTTTGATCTTTAGATCTGAAAAATCGAGTAATGAACAAGCGTGCTGAATCTTCAGCTGATTGAAATAGTGCAGAGGTGAGTAGCCGGTTTTGTGGAGAAACAACTGGCCGAAGTGCGAGGCAGAATAACCGACATGGGAGGCGATCTCTTTGAGAGTCGTCCGCTTTTCGAGGTGCTCTTTCATGAATCCGATCGCACGTTGGACGGCGTCGTTGGGGCGGAGATCGTGCAGGTCGCGGAGTTGCGGGCCGCACAGAAAAGAACCCAGCAGGTGCCACAGGCAGAGGGCGGCGTATTGCAGGTGGTCGATCTGGTAGCCTGTATCGAGATGGCGGTATATCTCTTCGAACAGCCGGATCCGGTCGTCGTGTCGTGTGGCATCGAGGGTGTACGGACGGTTGTAATGGGAACGGAACAGGGAACTCATGTCGCCCGCGAAGTGGAGCCAGTAGATGCTCCACGGGTAGTGTGGTGCAGCAGTGTAGAGGTGGCTTTTGCCCGCTTCGATGATGAAAAACTGCTCCCGGCTCACCCGATATGCTTTGCCTTCCACCTCGAACCGTCCTTCTCCGTCGGTGCAGTAAATCAATATATTTTGCATGGCGCCTTGTTTTCGCTCGCGGAAATGGCCGGCTGCTTCGGGGTAGTATCCGATGTCGGTGATGTGGAGCAGACGAGTGATTTCGTTTTGGGCGAGTTGTTCTGTCAGCGGCTGTGGCAGGATAATTGCCCGTTCGCCTCTGAATCCGTCTTTTTTCTGTTCCATCGGAGAGTGTGTTTACTTCCGCAAAGGTAGCGTTTCGTTACAGATCGAGAAATTATACATCTTATCGTGGTGAATTTACATTGTGTCGGTTGGTGATTTCCGCTTTTTTCGCATCGGAACCATCCATCAAATCTGTGTGCGATCATGATGGCTAAGCACGTTCTCTTTCAGGCATTCGCCGCTTTCTTGATTTATCTGCCCGCTTCTCTCCGTGCCGGAGAAATCGACCGGATAGACTTGTCGGGTTTCTGGCGTTTTCAGGCAGATCCGATGGCGTTCGGTAAAACGCCCGGATCGGAGTTGTATCTGAGCAAGCTGACCGAGACGATCCGTCTGCCCGGTTCGACGGACGAAGCCGGAAAGGGGGTCTTGAACACGGCGGCTCATGTCGACCGCCTCTCCCGCCGGTTCGAATATTGCGGAGCGGCCTGGTATCAGCGCGAGGTGGTGATACCGCAGGCTTGGAACGGTCGGGAGATCGTGCTGGAGCTGGAGCGGTGCCATTGGGAGACTGCTGTTTATGTGGACGGAAAACCGGCAGGGGTGGATGAGCGGCTCTCGACCCCGAACCGATTCGTGCTGACCGACCGTTTGACCCCTGGCGTACATACGCTGACTTTGTGTGTGGACAACCGGCTGAAATATCCGATGGATCATTGGAACCACGGCACGACGGAGCATACCCAGACGAACTGGAACGGGATTGTGGGCGAAATCGCGCTGAAAGCCTATTCTCCCAGCTCCTTTCAGCACACCCGAATAACGACCCGGGACGATGAGGTCGAAGCCCGGTTTGTCTTCCGGGTGGCCCGACCGGTGGCCGGTCGGGTCGAAATCGAGATCGAAGGGCCGGATGGAGCGATCGTTCATCGTTCGGCCTGCCGGAAAACGCTGTCCGGGCCGGCGGATACGCTGACCCTGAATCTGAAACTGACCCGCGCGGCAGAGCGATGGGACGAATTCGCGCAACCGATCTATACGCTTCGGGCCGTGCTGGATGCGGAGGGTGAGAGAGACACGTGTTCGACCCCGTTCGGTTTCCGTACCGTGGAGCAGGGGAGGCATCATGTGCGGATCAACGGGCGGGATATCCATTTGCGCGGCGTGCTGGATTGCGCCGTCTTTCCGAAAACCGGTTATCCGTCGACCGATCCGCAGGAGTGGGAACGGATCTTCCGTACGGTCAGGGAGTACGGGATGAACCACGTGCGTTTCCATTCGTGGTGCCCGCCCCGGGCCGCGTTCGAGGCGGCCGACCGGATCGGACTCTACCTTCAGGTCGAACTCCCCATGTGGATCAAGGATGTCGGCCGATATCCCGCCCGGCGCGACTTCTTCGAACGTGAGATGTTCGCCATTCTGGACGAGTACGGCAACCATCCGTCGTTCGTTCTCTTTTGCAACGGAAATGAAAACGAGGGAGATTTTGCGGTGTTGGAGGATCTGGTGAAGAAGGCGCGGGCGTATGACCCCCGTCGGTTATATTCGGCCTCGACGGCCCGAACTCATGTCGAAAGCGATCAGTTCTACGTTTCCCACGTTTCGAGCAAAGGATGGATCACGGTCTACGAAGGGCGGCCGTCGACCGACTGGGACCTGGCCGAGGCTTCGGATATCGACGTGCCTGTGATCGCCCATGAGACGGGACAGCGGTGTATGTATCCCGACTTCGGAGAGATGGAGAGATACGACGGAGTGCTCGAACCGCGTAATTTCCACCTTTTCCGTGAGCGGCTGGCGCGGAACGGTATGTTGCATCAGGCCGATGATTTTTTTCGGGCGACCGGAGCGCACACCGTCTTGCAGTACAAGGAGGTGAACGAGGCGTTGTTGCGGACGGCCAATTCCGGAGGGTTCCAGTTGCTCGGACTGGCTGATTTCCCGGGACAGGGGAGTGCCTTCGTCGGGATTCTGAACCCGTTCTGGGAGAGCAAGGGGCTGGTCGAACCGGAGCGGTTCCGCGAGTCGTGCGGTCCGCGGGTGTTGTTGGCCCGCTTTCCGAAGCGCGTCTATGGGAACAGCGAACGTTTTCCGGTGAAGTTCCAGCTCTACCACTATGGAGAGCGGACACTTCCCCGTGGACGGCTTTCCTGGAAGCTCGTGGACGAAACACAAAGAGTGGTTGTTGCAGGGAAACTGAAGCATGGCGCTGTTCGTCCTTCGTCCGTCGATTCGCTGGCGTTTGTGGAGGTGCCGCTGAACAGCATCGATTCCGCCGGCAAGTACACTCTCCATGCCTCGCTGGAAGACGGGCTGCACAACGAATGGGACATCTGGGTCTATCCGGAGGAGGCCCGGACGGCTCGGCAGCCGGAGTATCTGCGTCTGTCGGACTGGAACGAGGCCCGGCAGGCTTTGGCGGAGGGGAAGAGCGTCCTGTTCGTGCCGGAAAAGACGAACGGCAGGAAGACCCGTTTCACGGGGCATTTCTGGAATCCGGTGATGTTCGACTGGGCGCCGATGATCGTCGGTACGCTGATCGACCATGACCATCCTGCCTTTACCGATTTCCCGACGTCGTATTATGCCGACTGGCAGTGGACCGATGTGCTGAACCATGCGACGGCGCTGGATTTGACCGGGTTCGACGGGCTGACGCCCGTTATTCAGAGCATTGATACATACGAGGTGAACCGGAAGCTCGGCGTTGCGTTTGAAGCGCAGGTCGGAGCGGGGAGGCTGTTCGTGTTGTGCGTGGACGACAGAACGGATGTCGAAAACCGACCGGCTACGCGTCAGCTTTTGCATTCTGTCGGTCGGTATGTGGCTTCGGAGGCTTTCCGTCCGGCAGCCGAGGTGTCTGTTTCCCGGTTGGATGCCCTGTTCGGATCGTCCGGAGACGGAGAGGCGGAGTCGGACGCCGAAGCACAGGAGGCGATCCGGCAGTTGTTGAACCAGTGATCGGAGGCGGTTGGGAACGTTCGATCGATTAGAGCGAATCTTTGCTCGAAAGGCTGGCTCTCGGTTCCCGCCGGGGAGAAACGAAAATCGTCGGTAGTTTTGCGACAAAGAGGCGCAAAACTACCGACGATTTGTTGACAAAGAGCTGTGGCGGAGTCTCTGTCAGTCTTACGGCCGAAGTCGGATCGGCTCTCCCTTCCGGGTCTCGATCGTCCAGACTCCGCCGTCGAGCGTGGCCGATACGGCACCTGATATATGCGGTGAGGCATCTGCGGGGAAAGGATTCGCCAGTTTCAGCGTACCGCCCATCGTCGGGTCGACTGTTACCTCCGTTACACGGCCGTCGGTCATCGTCGCCGAGAGCAGGAAAGCCCCCTGAGCCCGCAAATCGCGGAACGAGACGTCGCGCCACGAAGCCGGTATGGCCGGAAAGATGCGCACAATCCCTGTGTGACTCTGCAGCAGCAGCTCCTGAATGCCCGCCGCAAAGGCGAAATTCCCCTCCAGCGTGAACGGACGGTAGGTGAAATTGCTCTTCCCCGTGCCGTTCTGCTGTCCGTTGGCGTGGAACGTGTTGGGGAGGCAGAAGCTGTCGGCGAAGTCCCGCAATGCCGAGGCCGCTCCCTCGCCGTCCAGTGCACGGGCCTTCATGTTCGCCAGCCAGCAGAAGGTGTAGCCGACCCACCAGTCGCTGCCGTATTCGTCGAACCGGTCGATCGTCGCCCGCACGATCCGCTCCTCGTCCGCTCCGTGTGTGACGTCCAGCAGCGAGAGCGGGTGGATCGCCAGCGCGTTGGAAAAGTGGCGGTGCGATTCGACGTACGGATGTCCGGCCCCGAAGGTCAGCGCGCCCGTCGAATCGAGGTCGAACGGCGGCAGTTCCGCCTCCAGCGCCGCCCAGTGTGCCGACTCTTCTTTCAACTCCAGTGCGGCGGCCATCTCCGACGCCTCGCGGAACGCGCTCCGCAACAAAGCCAGGTCGTAGTTCGTGATGGTCGGGAACCAGGCCTGAGGCGTATTGTCGTTGATCTCCGGACTCGAACTGATGCGCAACGTCCGTTCTCCCTGCTCATTCTTTACCGTGATCTGTTCGAGGAACGTGGCCACCTCCCGCAGGTAAGGATACCCCATCTCGCGCAGGAAGTCCAGATCGGCCGAGTATTTCCAGTGCAGGTAAAAATGGTGCCCCAGCCACGCCGAGACCGTCTGCGACAGCGCATATTGTATCCAACCGCCCATCGGACGGCCCTCGATCGTCGCCACGCCCGGCACGTTGAGACCCTCGCAACCGAAGTATTGCCGCGTGTATTCGCGGTTGACATCGCGCTGATCCCAAAGCGTTTGCAGGTAGCCGAACCCCTCGTCCAAGTGATTGCCCGTATAACAGGGCCAATAGCTGAGCTGCGTGTTGAGGTCGTGGTGTACGTCCCCTTTCCACGGCGGCAGCAGGCCGTTGTCAGCTGTCCAGACCCCCTGCAGCGGGATGATCGGCGAGTCGCGGCGCGTTACGCAGCCGAATTTGTACATCTCGTTGACATATTGCCGTTCGAGTACCTTGTCCGGCAGCGTGACGGACGAACGGTTCCAATACTCCGCCCACCATTTCCGGTGGTTCTCGTAATCTTTTCGAATCCCGCGCTGCAAGGCCTCGGCCGCCAGTTCGCTCGCCTCCGGTTCGCCGGCCGATGCGGCCCCGGAGGTGGTGATCGACCACGCGCCGATCAATCGTCCCTCCGCGAAGCGGTATTCCACCGCGACGTCGTAGTAGAAATCGCCGTATCCGGGCTGGCGATAGCGGATCGTTCCGCCGTCCGTCCGCCGTTCGTATTCGATCTGGCCCTGTTCGTACCCTAACCGGCGCAGGTCGTGCCCGCCGACCGGGCTGGAGGCGGCCAGTTCGCCCTCTAACTTATACCGTGGGGCGATCACCTCGGGCAGCACCTCCGGCGTAACCCCTTCGAAACGGAACCACCCGACCGGTTCGGTGGCGCTGACGAAACTTTGCAGCGACGCGCCTCCCTCCCACTCCACCTCGGCCAGCGCGTCGGCCAGCACGAGCCGCGCCGACCGTACCGTCCCCAGGCTCCGCACGTCGAACTCGATGGCCGCCCCCGGAATCTTGGACGGGGCGGCCAGCCGGTCGTACGGTTCGTCGAATTTGCGCTGCACGGCGTCGTAGCGGCCCTCCTGCCACATCCGGTAGACCCAGTCGAAACGGAAGCGGTCGCCCGAGAGGCTATCCGTCGGCCGGGTGTCCCACAGGTCGATCCGGTCGAGCGACATCCGCAACATCGAGTCCCGCTGCCAGATCAGCTCGCCCACGAAGGCGTTCCCCAGCGGCAGCGCCTCGTCCCAGCTCGCGGCCAGCCGGTCGAATACCAGATCGTGCGGCCCCGTTTCGGCCTGCAATCGTCCGTCGTCGGCCCGCCGACAGGCTGTGCCGATCACGAGGAGGCCGCCCAGCAGCACTCCGAAGAGGTTTTTCCGGAAAAGAATCATATTTATCGAAGTTCAAAAGTGATTTTTCCACTTAGTGTATCGCCCGCCTGCACACGAATCCGGTCGTCGGTGAACGGAGCGGAGTAGAAGGGTTCGGCCCCGCCGTTGTTGTAGTCGGCCGCGAGCATCTGGATGCGTCCGTCCTGCAGCCAGCAGCGCAGGGCCTGCCGCCCGTCGCCGTGCAGCACGATCCCGTGCCGCCGGTCGTCGGTCAGCGAAGCGCGGCGGATGTTCCGGCGGGTCGAACGGAAATCGACCGAACCCATCGGGTTGGCATCCTCTTTCCAGGCCCCTTGCGGCACCTCGCGCCATGCCTCGACTTCGTGCAGAGGCCGGGCGTTCAGCCGCGCCGTCCCCTTCGGCCGGGCGATGTCCCACTCCGGATAGACCGAAAAATCGGCCTCCCGCTCCCACGACAGATTCTCCATCTGCCGCGGCAACTGCATCACCAGCCCGTACTGCCGCGGATCGACCGCCTTGGCCACCGTGATTTCGTACGCCGCCTCGATCTTGCCGTCCGGGCGGAAACGGTAGACGATCCGCCCCCGGTCGCCGCCGAGGTAGGCCAGCTCGGTCTCGACCTTTATCCCTCCGTCGGACTCCTTCTCGTGCCGGAACGCCGTGGCGTAAAGCACCAGACTCGGATAGCTCTTTTTCGGATACAGTTCGTTCTGATAGGTCTCGTTCGCCACGTTGGGCTTGTCGCCGTTGTCGGCGTTCATCGCCACGAGGCTGAAGGCCGGCCCCTGCAACAACAGGGCCGTACTGTCCCGTGCCGCCCGGGTCATCAGCCCGGTCGTCTTGCTGAAGACCACCGTGTAGCGGTGACCGTCGTTGGCTGTGCCCGTGACGGTCAGCGCGTCGGGCGTCTCGTTCGTCTTCCAGGGAATCGAAAGCTGGTTCGTCGCGACCGTTACCCGGTCGCCCGGGAAGAGCTCTTCGGCACAGACATACCCCTGCGGCCCCGTTACCCGCAGGTAAACCTCCTCGCCGGCCTGTGCGGGAATCAGAATCCGTCCCCGTCCGCGCGCCGGAATCCGCGAGACGATCGGCCGCAGCGGCCCTCCGGCCGGTCCCGCCTCGATCCGCACGCGGCCGAAGTCGATGAAGTCGTACCGGTTTTCGACCGTCAGCTCGATTCCCTCGGCCGTCCGCCGCTGTTCCACGATGCGGAACGGGGTGTAGGCCCGTTTCATGGCCGTGTATTCCGGTTTCGGACGCCGCCAGCCGTCGACCGGCCCCCAAGGCCCGTAACCGACGATCCGGCCGTCGGGCAGGTGGAAGGTGTCGTCGATGCCGCTCCACAGCGCTCCGCCGAGGCAGCCCGGATGGCGATAGATCGTGTCGTACAGCTCGACCAGCGGCCGGCCGAACGCCGCCCGGATGCCCGGGTCGGTCGCCAGCTCGGTGCGGTTGTAGCAGCTCAGATGGGCATATTCACCGAAGAGCACCGGCCGTGACATGGTGTCGCAGGCCGCCACGGCGCCGATCCACGGGTAGTGGAAATTCCACAGGTCGGCCCGGTTGCCGCCGTTGTTGTAGCCGCCCCAGCACTGGTCGTGGAAGCTGAACGGACGGCTCGGGTCGATCCGCTGCACGGAGTCCAGCACCGCCTGCCACAGCGGCGACCAGTAAGACTCGTTCCCCAGCGACCAGAAGATGACCGACGGGTGGTTCCGTCCCGCCTGAATATTCTCCACGTTGGCCCGGATCATATCAGGCAGGAAGCGTTCGTCGCGGTAGTCCCAGTGGTTCCAGATGGGCGACGCGCCGTGCTGGATCCAGCAGAGGGCCGACTCGCTCTCGACGAAGAGCCCCAGCTCGTCGCAGGCGTCGAGAAACTCCTCCGACGGCGGGTAGTGCGACGTGCGGATGTAGTTGCAGTTTCCGGCCTTGAAGAGTTCGGCATCCTGCCGGCACAGCTCCGGCGTGCTGCTCCGGCCGCGCAGCGGATGTACCTCGTGGCGGTTCACGCCGTGCAGCTTGACCGGACGGCCGTTCACCAGCAGCCGGTTCCCCTCCACGGTGACCTGTCGCAGCCCTACGCGCTGTTCGTTGGTCTGCATCTCCCGGCCGTCGACGGAGAGGGTCGTGGTCAGCGTGTAGAGCTTCGGCGACTCCGGATTCCAGAGCCGGGCGTTCCGCACGGTCAGCGCAGCAGAGACCGACCCGTCGGCCGGTACCGGCCGTTTCGTCGCGGCGACCCGTTTGCCGGCCGCGTCTCTCAACGTGTATTCGACGGTCGCCGGCCCGCTTCCCCGTGCGATGTCGGTCGCGATGTGCAGCGTGGCATGTTTATAGAATTTGTCGAGGGTCGTCGTCAGGCTGGTCGAGGCGATGTGTCTCGTCGGCAGGGCGAACAGCGTGACTTTGCGCAGGATGCCGCCCACCGTATGGGCCGCATACTGCGACAGACAGCTCAGCCGGTCGGAGAGGGTCAGCGCCTGCACTTCGACGGTCAGGGTGTTTTCCCGCCCGGTTTCGACGGCTTCGGTGATGTCGAATTCGAACGGCACCATCCCGCCCTCGTGCTCACCGACCGGCCGGCCGTTCACCTGCACCGCGGCGTGCGAGCTGACGCCGTCGAAACGCAACTTGATCCGCTCTCCCTGCCAGTCGTCCGGCACGCAGAACCGGGTGGTGTAAATCGCGGTCTCGCCTTCGCCGACCTCGAAACCCTGCATGGCCCATTCGCCCGGTACTTCGATCGTCGAGGCGGGTTGGGTAGCGGTGCGGAAACTCCATGTGCCGTTCAGCGAGCGTATCGGTTCGGACACGCCGGTCACCGCCGCAGGCCGGGGCGACAGGGGCGGTAAAGAAACGTGTGCGAAAATTGCCGTTACCGTGAGGGTAAGTAACAAAAAGATACTGGTGATTTTTTTCATCGGTCGTTTGGGTTTTAGGTTCAGTTCGGAATCGGTACAAAATTACGGAACGAACCCAAAACGGTATCATGTTCGGAAGGGGAATACGGGTAGGTTCGGGTCTGAAAGCGGCGAAAATGTGTACGAAACGGAACTGTGCGGCCGGTTCGCCTCTATCGGGTCAGGCTTTTGGGTGCCCGGCCGGTCTGTTGCCGGAATACGCGGGCGAAATACTGGGGCGACCGGAAGCCGCAGGCGAATGCCACCTCCTTGACCGACATCTCGGTGTTCCGGAGCAGTTCGACCGCGCGGTCGACCCGCACCCGGGTCAGGTATTCGAGCGGCGAGAGGTTCAGGTTCCGATCGAAGAGCTTGCGCAGGTAGCGGCTGCTGACACCGGCTTCGGCCGCCACGTCGGATATGGCGAGGGGATCGGCGAAACGGGTGTGGATCGTCGCCAGGGCGGACTGCATGGCCGGGTCGGAACCGATCGAGAGGGAGGTGCGGTTCAGGTAGCGGCGCAGCAGGATCAGCAGTTCGGTGTAGTAGAGCAGCACCAGCGGTTCGTACTCCTCCTGCCGCTCGTCCAGCTCGTTGACGATGCGTTGCACGGCGCGCATGATGCGGAGGTTGTTGGCGATGCGTGTCACTCCGCCCTCGGTGCCCGGGAGCGGCGGAAGTCCCTGCTCCGGCCGGCCGAGGATGTCGGGGTGGAATTCGAGCTGGATGAGGGTCGCTCCCTCGGAGCCGGCCTCGAAGTAGTGTTCGACGTCCGAACCGATCAGCATCGTTTCGTCCTGTTTGAAGCTGGCGCTCCCGTTCGCCAGCCGCAGGATGCAGTTCCCTTTTTTGATATAGTTGATCTCGATGCGGCGGTGGCGGTGCGGGCCGTAGGTCTCGTACGGACGGAACGAGATGAGGCGCGAGACTTCGGCGAGCGGGCCGTGGCCCGGGCGGTCGGCGATCGTTCTCAGGGTCTCCCAGACGGACGAAGCCGATAATGAAGCGTTCATTGCGCTAAGTTAGTATTTTCCGGCCGATTCTCGCGGCGCAGGATCAGCAGGTCGATCTCGGGCCAGGCGCCGAACCGGAACGGAATCGTGCCGCCGAGTCCCAGCGAAACGAACAGTTGCCGGTCTCCTTCGCGATACAGCCCGCCCCACTCCGGATAGCTCCACCGCGAGGGTGAAAAACGGCCCACTTTCAACTGCATGGCGTGGGTGTGACCCGAGAGGGTGAGCTGGATGTTGCTCGCGGGGAGTACTTCGCGCCGCCAGTGGCTGGGGTCGTGGCTCAGCAGGATCTTGAAGGCCCCCTCCGGTACGCCGCGCAGCGCCTGCGGGAGGTCGCCCCGCGACGGAAAGGGCGGACGGCTGTCGTTCTCCACACCGATCACGAAGAGGCTGTCTCTGCCGCGCCGGACGGTGCGGTGCTCGTTCAGCAGCACTTCCCAGCCCATCTCTCCCTGTCGGCGGATCAGTTCGGCCGTGTTGCGCGCGGCGCCGTCCGGACGGTCGTAACGCCGGTAGGTGCAATAGTCGTGGTTGCCGAGCACCGAACAGACTCCGTCCGGTGCCCGGAGCTGCGACAGAATCCCGACGTACGGGTCGAGTTCGTCGGTCGAGGCGTTCACTAAGTCGCCCGTGAAGAGGATCAGGTCGGGCCGCAGGGCATTGACCCGCTCCACGAGCTGCCGGACGTAGGCGGTGTCGCCGCCGAAAGTCCCTATGTGGAGGTCGGAGAGGTGGACGATGCGATAGCCGTCGAAAGCCGGGGGCAGTTCACTCGAAAGGATCGTGGTTTCCTGTACGACCAGCCGTTTCCATCCGCGGGTGAAGCCGTAGCAGCATGCGGCGCAGACGGCGATCGCCGCGACGGCTCCGATTGCCGTCCCGACCCGTCCGGCATGGGGTACGAGCAGCCCGATGCCTCGTCCGGCCAGCGAACACAAAACGAAAATCAGTTTCGGGACGGCAATGCACATCAGCAGACCGAAAAACAGACGGGTCACGCCGTCGTGGTACAGCCCGCCCAGCCAACAGCTCAATGCGGCGAGTGCCAGGAGGGTCGGAATCCAGTAGACGATCTTCCATCCCCTCCCCACGTTCCGGCGTACGAAGGCGAACCAGATGTAGAGGTCGGGCAGGAACAGGACGAACAGCGACACGAGGAGAAAAAGAAGGGTCATGGATGGTCTTTTTCTATTGATTTCTAATAACAAACGTTTGCCGGCCGGTTTTATTTTGTCGAACCGGCCGGGATTCCGCGTCGGGGGGAGGTCTGGCGGGCTTGTCCGGGCCGTAAATATACTCTCTTCGTCCGAAATTTCGCGGCGGCCGGAGGAAAATGTCTCGGTGTGGCATGCGGTTTGCGAGTCGGTTCATTCAAATCATCTATTGCAGGAGTTATGAAAAAGCATTTTTTAATCGCCGTTTTCGCGTTGCTGGGACTCTGGACTGCCGACGCTTTCGCGCAGGCGGCTCCGAAACACCGGCTTCCGGAACTGCCTTATGCACTCGATGCGCTGGCGCCGAAGATGAGTCGCGAAACGCTCGAATTCCACTACGGCAAGCACTATCAGGCTTATCTGGATAACCTGAATGCGCTGATTCCGGGTACGCCGTATGCGGTTCTTTCGCTGGAAGAGCTGGTTCGCAAGGCGCCCGACGGGCCGATCTTCAACAATGCGGGACAGGCGCTGAATCACGAGCTGTTTTTCCTGGGACTCTCGCCGACGCCGCAGTCTCGACCTTCCGGAAAACTGGCCGAGGCGATCGATCGCGATTTCGGCTCGTTCGACGGCTTCAAGGCGCAGTTCGCCAAAGCGGCTGCCGGTCTGTTCGGTTCGGGATGGGCGTGGCTGGCGACCGATCGGGCGGGGAATCTGCGTATCACGACGGATGCCAATGCCGGCAATCCGCTGCGTTACGGTCTGACTCCTCTGCTGGGGCTGGATGTCTGGGAACATGCCTACTATCTCGATTATCGCAACCGTCGTACGGAATACATCGCCAATTATTGGGATCTGGTGGACTGGAAGACGATCGGACACAGGTATGATCGGCGGTAGACCGAAAGAAAATATTTTCCGAGGCGCGCGGACAGAGAACGGGGAAGGAGTTGGGCCGAACTGATAAGTGGAAATGCGCCAGCATTTCCCGTCCACGGGACGTGGGGCCTGCCCGGCCCGAGGGCAGTTGATGCTCGACCGCGCGCTGTCGCCTTAACGGGAAAATCATTCAAAAGCGCACCACGCTTTTGAATAAGATTTTCCCAAGCGCGCGGGCAAAGAATAGGGTGAAGCAAACAGGTTAGCGATACGTAGTATCGCTCTGTCCCGCCGGGGTCACCCGGACGCCGCCCGCGCAGGGCAGTTCTATCCGGTTCAGAGCTCGACCGCGCGCCACGCCTGAAAAGGAAAATCGTCAAAATGTGCCGGCACGTTTTGACTGGATTTCCCAAGGCGCGCGAACAAAGAACGCGGCGGAGCGACAGCGGAGCCGCAGTGAGGCAAACACAGGATTGTGCTTTGGGCCGAAAGCGAGTAGCGCGATTCGTAGAATCGCCGGGCTTGCGCGCTGGGCCTTCGGCCCACCCCCGGAGCGCGCAGCCCGAAACGGTATTAGCAGAACTCTTGCGGCTCGAAGAGCCGCCCCGGGCTACCGCGGCAACGCCTCAGGCACACCGGGCGGCTACAGCAACGGTGGCTACAGTTGGTCGTCTGAAGTGAAGGGTGTCTACGGGCAGTTTTTGTGGTTCGACACGCAGGGTCTCGGCCCCAGCAGCACAAACCACCGTGCCCACAGTTTTCAGTTGCGTTGCCTCTCGGAATAAACGGAAAGCCCCGCGCCGGGCTTCCGCGACGCAGGCAATTTTGGACGGTTAGGCGATCTGGTGTACGTCGGCCACCACGGGTTCAGCTACTCGTCGTCGGTGAGCGGCAGCAACGGGGTGTACTTGGATTTCGGCGTGACGTACCTCGGTCTTAGCAACGCGCACAGCCGCGCCTACGGTTTTCAGTTGCGTTGCCTCTCGGAATAAACGAAACCGCCCCGGGCTTCCGCGACGCAGGCAACAATGGACAATTAGGTGCACTGACGAACGTCGGCTATTACGGGTACGGCTGGTCGTTTGCCATCAGCAACGCCAGCGGTGTGTTCTTGAATTTCAGTGCGCAAGGCCTCAATCCCAGCAACTCGGGCAGCCGCGCCTACGGTTTTCTGTTGCGTTGCCTCTCGGAATAAACGGGGGCGAGGCACTTGTCTGGTTTTCCACCCTCCTGATTCCGAATAGAGGCAGAAAAGCCCCGAAATTTTCGTTATTTTGCACCCCTATGATGCTCGATCCCGAAAAATATCCTGCACTCAACCTGCCCGATGCCGGACTGAAGCTCAGGGACGTGGGGCCGAAACCCGAAGTGTGGGACGCTTTGCGGCGCAAATGGCTCGTGCTCACGCCGGAAGAGTGGGTCAGGCAGCACTTTATCCGCTTTCTGACCGGGAGCCGGGGCATCGATCCCTATCGCATCGTGCAGGAACAGCCGTTGCGTATCGACGGCTTCTCCCTGCGCGCCGACATCGTCGTCTACTCCCGGCAGGCCCAACCGCAGCTCGTCGTCGAGTGCAAAGCCGCCGCGGTCGCCATCACGCAGGAGGTCTTCAACCAGGTGGCGCACTATAACATCCGTCTCGGCGTTCCTTATCTGGTGGTGACCAACGGATTGCAGCACTATTGCTGCGAGATCGACCACGCCGCACGAAGCTACCGTTTTATCCACGAAATACCGCAACTGTAAATCATATGGCTATCCATCTCCAGGTAGAGGCGCTCACCAAATCGTTCGGAGAACGCACGCTGTTCGAAAACATCACCTTCGGCATCAGCGAGGGGGAGCGCATCGGGCTGATCGCGGCCAACGGGGCAGGAAAGACCACGCTGCTCAATATCATTGCCGGACGGATGGACTATGACAGCGGGGCGGTGGTCTTCCGGCGCGACCTGAGGGTCGGCTATCTGGAACAGAATCCGCAGTTTCCGGCCGGGACGACGGTGCTGGAGGCCTGTTTCCACGGCGAAAACGAAACCGTCAGGACTTTGGCGCAGTACGAACAGGCTCTGGCCCGGAACGATGCGGCGGCGCTCGACGCCCTGTTTCCCCGGATGGAGGCGCTCGGGGCGTGGGACTTCGAACAGCGGGCCAAGCAGATTCTCGGACGGTTGCAGATCACGGACCTCGAACAGCGGGTCGAAACCCTTTCCGGCGGACAGCTCAAGCGGGTGGCGCTGGCCGCGGCGCTGATCGTCGAACCCGAACTGCTGATCCTCGACGAGCCGACCAACCACCTCGACCTCGAAATGATGGAGTGGCTGGAGGAGTACCTTGTCGGGCGGCGCATGAGTCTGCTGATGGTGACCCACGACCGCTACTTCCTCGACCGGGTCTGCAACGAAATCCTCGAAATCGACGACCGCAGAATCTACAGCTACAAGGGCAATTACAGCTACTACCTCGAAAAGCGCCAGGAGCGGCTCGACGCGGCGGACGCGACGGTGGCGAGGATGAAAAACCTCTACCGCAGGGAGCTGGAATGGATACGCCGCACGCCGTCGGCGCGGTCGGGAAAGGCCAAGTACCGCATCGATGCCTTTCAGGATATCAAAGAGAAGGCGCACGTGCGGCGCAGCGAGGCGGAGGTGCAGTTAGACGTGCGGCAGACCTATATCGGAAAGAAGATTTTCGAGGCGCTGCACCTCTTCAAACGGTTCGGCGAGCGGGTGATTCTCGACGACTTCAGCTACCTCTTCGCGCGATACGAGAAGATGGGGATTGTGGGGAACAACGGAACGGGGAAGTCGACTTTCATCAAGATGCTCCTCGGGCTCGAACCGGTCGACAGCGGGGTGGTCGACGTCGGCGAGACGGTGCGGTTCGGCTATTACAGCCAGCAGGGGATGGAGTTCGATCCGCAGGCGAGGGTGATCGATATCATTACGGCCATTTCGGAGAATATCACCTTGAGTGATGGCAAGCAGATCAGCGCGTCGCAGTTGCTGACGCGGTTCCTCTTCTCGCGGCAGGCGCAGTACGACTATGTGGCGAAGCTGAGCGGGGGCGAACGGCGGAGGCTCTATCTCTGCACGATTCTGATGGCGAATCCGAACTTCCTGGTGCTGGACGAGCCGACGAACGACCTGGATATCCGGACGCTCAATGTGCTGGAGGAGTATCTGGCGGCGTTTTCGGGCTGTCTGATCGTGGTGTCGCACGACCGCTATTTCATGGACAAGGTGGCGGATCACCTGCTGGTGTTCCGCGGAGAGGGGCGGATCGAGGATTTCCCGGGAAACTATACGGATTACCGCGCCCGGCAGAAGGAGCGGGAGGCGGAGAGAGCGGCTGCGTCCAAAGCGGTTCCGGCGGTTCCCAAGGGGGTGGTTCCGGCGGCGGAGAGGCCCAAGGAGCGGGTCAAGGGAAAGCTGTCGTTCAACGAGAAACGGGAGTTCGAGCTGCTGGGCGAGGAGATTCCGCGGCTGGAGGCGGAGAAGGCGGCGCTGGAGACGGAGATGAGCAGCGGGACGCTCTCGGCGGACGAGCTGATGGCCAAGTCGGAGCGTATCGCGGCGCTGATCGACGAAATCGATGCCAAGTCGATGCGCTGGCTGGAGCTCTCGGAGCTCTAAAGTCTCTGGTTGTTGGCATTTTGCCGGGGGAAACCGTGCCGTTGGCGGGACGTGTTTCCCCCGGCTCTTTTTATTTGTCCCGGGGCAGGAAGGTGACGGCTGCGCCTCCTCGCGCGGCCATCGCGATTTCGAGCGTGTCGGCTGCCGTCACGGTGCGTTCTTCGATCCGGTAGTGCCCGGGGTGCTCGCCGGAGTCGGGGGCATCGGCGTAGATGACGGCGGTATAGGTCGTGCCGGGTGTCAGAAAGTCGAGCCGCTGGGTCAGCGTCCGCGGCCGGTCGTTCGTTCCGGCTCCGAGAAAGTAGCGGTCGCCGGCGCGACGGACGGTGACGATGTATTCGCCGATCTCGCCCTGCAAGGCTGCCGACCAATCGCAGTCGGCGTCGAAGTCGCGGAAAAACCGGAAGGCCGGATGACCGTCGTAGTTCTCGATCAGGTCGGCGGCCATCTGCAACGGCGAGTAGAGGATGACCCAGTTGGCGATCTGGCGGGTGAGGGTCGTCCGGATGCGGCAGTGGGCGTTCGGGCCGTTCCATTCGATCCGGCCGGGGTCGGATTTGGCTCTCGAGTAGTCGAGGTCGAAGATGCCGGGGGTGTAGTCCATCGGGCCGCTCAACAGGCGCACGAAGGGCAGAGTGGTCAGGTATTCGGCCGAGTTGCCTGCGCTCCAGGCGTTCCATTCCATTCCGCGGGCTCCTTCGCGGGTCATCATGTTGGGCCATGTGCGTCGGATGCCGGTCTCTTTGATCGGTTCGTGCACGTCGAGCATCAGCCGGTACCGGGCGGCGGTCTCTACGACGCGCTGGTAGTGCTGTACGCCGTATTGCGAGTGGTGCGAGTAACCGCCCCGGAAGCCGCCGGCGTAGCCGGTCTTGAGGGTGTGGACACCCAATTCGGCATAGCGGGCCATGGCGCGTTCCATTTCGGCTTCGTATTCGGGGATGTTGCCGCCGGTCTCGTTGTGCATCCAGAGCTCGATGCCTTTCTCGCGGGCGTAGGCGGCGATCCGCTCCAGATCGAAGTCGGGGTAGGGATCGGTGTAACTGAAATGCTGGTTGCCGCCCCAGTTCTCCCAACCCTGGTTCCACCCTTCGAACAGAACGCCCTGGATGTTGTTGGCGGCGGCGAAGTCGATATGTCGGAGGGCGTTTTCGGTGGTCGCTCCGTGGCGCGGGCCGAGGGTCCAGACTTGGGTGCCGAGGTGCATCCCCCACCAGACGCCGACGTATTTCTGTGGCGTGATCCAGGAGGGGTCGGAGATTTTCGAGGGCTCGTTCAGGTTGAGTATCAGCGAGGAGTTGATGAGGTCGACGGCGCGGTCGCCGAGCTGGACGGTGCGCCAGGGGGTGACGAACCGGCCGGGGATGTGGGCTTTCGTGCCGTCGGGCAGCGGGGCGAGGGAGGTGCGAAGGGGGCCGGAGGCGCTGTCGCGCCGGAGGATCATCTCGGGATAGTCGTACAGGGCGGCTTCGTGGATCGAGCCGTAGGTGGCGGTGGAGGTGCGGAAGGTGAAGGGGGTGTTGGCGTCGGCGACGGCCGAGATCGGCTGCCGCCGGTATTCGAGTTCGTAGGTCTCGAAGTTGCCGGGGATGGACCAGGAGAGGCCGTCGCCGGCCACGCGGAATTCGGTCAGTTCGTCGGTGACGGTCAGCGAGTCGGGTCGGTTCAGCTCGTAGCGGAAGGCGATGCCGTCGTCGTAGGCGCGGAAGCGCAGGGTCAGACCGTCCGGTTCGTCCGGGGAGGAGAGGGTGACGGTCATCTCGTTGTAGTGGTTCCGGAGGGTTTTGTTTTCGCCCCAGGGCTGTTCCCAGAGCTGGTCGGCGGTGGTGTGCCGGATGGAGGTGGCGGTGAAGGGGGTCGGATGGGTTTCGCGGGTCGCGATGCCGAGAAGGGAGGGGAGGATCAGAGGCTTTCCGTCGCGTTCGACGGCGTAGGTGGGCCGTCCGTCCGAGTCGAGACCGAAGCGGACGGTGTTCCGTCCGTCGGGCGAGGTCACGCGGGTTTTTGGAACGCATCCGGTCAGCAGCAGGAGGAGCAGGCTGGCGTTGAGGGGTAGGTGGCGGAGGAGGTTCATGGTTGGGATGGGTTGGTGCATAGGGATTGGGTCATGCCTGTCGGTGACCGATTGCAAGATACGGTTTTTTCGGCTTTCCGGCGATGGAAAAGACGGTCGTTTTTCGAGCGGGGGAGGGGAGTATTGGGGGCGGGCGGTGCGATTATAGCATTAGGGGTTGGATTTCGCTTAGAATCCAACCCCTAATTATTTGTTTGTCAGATAGATAGATATCTATTTGTTGTTCTCCGGACGCAATTTGCGCACGGTCATCCCTGCCTGCCACATCTCGCTCTCGCGCAACTCTTTGAGCTCTTTTTCGAGCCCTTCGCGGTAGTCGGGTTTCGAGTTGCAGTCGATCGAACGCTGCGCTTCGTTCCCGTTAGCTACCTCGCTATAAAGTTTCTGGAATACCGGCAGCGTTGCGTCCCGGAAGGGCTTCCACCAGTCCAATGCCCCGCGCTGTGCGGTGGTGGAGCAGTTGGCGTACATCCAGTCCATCCCGTTCTCTGCCACGAGTGGCATCAGCGACTGGGTCAGCTCTTCGATGGTTTCGTTGAAGGCTTCGGACGGGGTGTGCCCATGTTCGCGCAGCACCTGGTACTGTGCGGCAAAGATCCCCTGGATAGCGCCCATCAATGTCCCGCGTTCGCCGGTCAGGTCGGAGTAGACTTCGCGTTTGAAGTCGGTTTCGAAGAGGTAGCCCGACCCGACGCCGATCCCGAGAGCGAGCACACGGTCTTTGGCGCGTCCGGTGGCGTCCTGGAAGACGGCGAAGCTGGAGTTCAAGCCGCGTCCGGCGACGAACATCCGACGCAGCGATGTCCCCGACCCTTTCGGTGCGACGAGGATGACGTCGACATCGGCGGGCGGCACGATGCCGGTCTTTTCTTTATAGGTGATGCCGAAGCCGTGCGAGAAGTACAAAGCCTTACCCGGCGTCAGGTGTTTCTTGACGGTGGGCCAGAGGGCGATCTGGCCGGCGTCGGAGAGGAGGAATTGGATGATGGTCCCGCGCTGGCAGGCTTCTTCGATTTCGAACAGGGTCTTGCCGGGTACCCAGCCGTCGGCGACGGCTTTGTCCCAGCTCTTGGAGTTCTTGCGCTGGCCGACGATCACGTTGAAACCGTTGTCGCGCAGGTTCATGGACTGGCCGGGGCCTTGTACGCCGTAACCGATCACGGCGATGGTCTCGTCTTTCAGGATTTCTGCCGCTTTGCTCAGGGGGAATTCTTCGCGTGTGACGACGCTTTCTTCCACGCCTCCGAAATTGATTTTTGCCATTGTTTTTGGTTGGTTGATATGTCTTGTTTTGTGTGTTTCGGGTTTTGTTTCCGAGGGGTTAAAGGTAGGGATTTATCGGCGAAGTTGCGATGAATCGGGCCTTTTTATTACATGAAAAATCGGTTCGGGCGAAAGGTGCCGGATCATTCGCCTGCGGCGAGCTGGCCGAGGACGTTTTCCACGGAGGTGTCGTGCAGGACGAGGTTCTCGGAGCGGGTGAATTGAAGGAGCATGCCGCCGGTTTGCAGGTAGTCGCGCAGGCTCTCGATCTCTTCTTTGGTGCCGGTGCGTTCGAGGACGATGTAGTCGGGGTCGACTTCGATCACGCGGGCGTTATACGCTTTCAGACAGGCGTTTCCGTTGTGGCGGAAGGCGTCGGGCGATACTTTGTAGAGGGCGATCTGCTGGGCGGTCAGTTCGTCGGAGCGGTATTTGTCGGCGCGGAGCACTTCGACGATCCGCTCGATGCTGCTCAGGACGCGGCGGGCGGTGTCTTCGGTGGTGAAGGCGTGGATGGTGAACATGCTGATGCCTTTGACCGGGGTCTCGCTGACTTTCAGGCTCTCGATGTTGATCTTGCGCCGGGTGAAGATGGAGGTGATGCGGCCCAGTACGCCGACTTGGTTCTCGGTGAAGACGGTCACGATATATTCGCGGATCGTGGGATCGGTGTCGCGGGTGGGTGCCATGGCTTCTCTGTGGTTGGTCGATTACGGGGCTATGTTGCAATCGAAGGGGTTGGTATTCAGTTCGTAAGGTCTGTTATTCGCGGAAAGTTTAAACATTGTTACAACTTTTATACTTTATGTTTAAAAATTGCAGCAAAATGTATAAACTTTTTTATACATCGGGCGGGCCTGAGTTGTTGTTGCGCGCCTTGGGAAATCTTGTTCAAACACGCAATCGTGTTTGAACGATTTCCCTTTTAAGGCGGGGCGCGCATTTGCTGACTGGCCGTCTCGGCCCAATGCCCTGTTTCGCGCGCCTGCGCGATTCATCTATATTCGGCTATTGCCGAAATCGCTGAATCGCTCCTTAAGGCGTGGCGCGCGTCGAGCTGTGTGCCGGACAGAACTGTTCTTTTTGTGAACAAAAAGAACCAAAAAAACTTTAGAGGATGCTTGCGCATCCTAAAGCTACCGGTGCCCCAGTCCTTTTTTCGCGCGCCTTGCGCAATTCATTCTATTTCGGCTTACCGCCGAAATGATTGAATCGCTTCTTTAGGCGGGGCGCGCGTCTTTGACTACAGGAGGGTACTGCGCTCGGGCCGCGCGGGCCCCACGTCCCGTGGACGGGAAATGCTTACGCATTTCCACTACCAGCCTCGCCCCAGTTCTCAGTTTCGCGCAGCTGTCTAATGACGCCGGTCACTCGCTGTAGAGCAGCTCGTCCAATGAGGCGCCGCCGGGGATCATCGGAAAGACGTTGTCTTCTTTCCCCACGGCGACTTCCAAAAAGTAGGGGCCGGGGGTGGCGAACATCTCCCGAACGGCTGCCTGCAGCTCGCTCCGATCAATCACGCGACGGGCGGGAATATCGTAGGCGCCGGCGATCCGGACGAAGTCGGGGTTCACGAGCTCGGTGGCGTTGTAGCGTCTCTCCATAAACAGCTGCTGCCACTGGCGTACCATGCCGAGGAAGGTGTTGTTCAAAACAACGATCTTGACAGGAATCCCCCAGTGGATGATGGTGCCGAGCTCTTGCATGGTCATCTGGAAACCGCCGTCGCCGAGGAAGACGACTACGTCGCGCCCGTGTGTCTCTCCATCCCGCCGGGCGGCTTCGTCGAGGGCGACTTTCGCGCCGATGGCGGCGGGAAGACCGTATCCCATAGTCCCCAAACCGCCGGAGGTCACTAAGCTCCGGGTGTGTTTGTATAGCGAGTAACGGGCGGCCATCATCTGGTGCTGGCCGACGTCGGTCACGACGACGGCTTCGCCGCCGGAGGCTTCGGCCACGGCGCGGACGGTCTCGCCCATGGTCAGTGTATCCCGCTCGGGCTGCAGCTGGCGCCGGATGACGCGCTCTTCTTCGACGGCGGCATGGTCGGCGGCCTGGGCAAACCAAGCTTCGCGGGGTTTCCGGACGATATCGCCGGCGTTGAGCAAAGCGGTCAGGGCTTCGCGGGCGTCGCCGAGCAGGGCGAGGTCGGTGTGGACGTTCTTGTCGATCTCGACGGGGTCGATCTCGATGTGGATCACTTTCGCTTTCGGGGCGTAGGTCTTCAGGTTGCCGGTCACGCGGTCGCTGAAACGCATGCCGACGGCGAGCAGCAGATCGGCTTCCTGGGTCATGAGGTTACCGGCTACGTTCCCGTGCATGCCGACCATACCTATATATAAAGGATGGTCGCTCGGGATGCTCGAAAGCCCCATCAGGGTCGAGGCCACGGGAATATTTCCTGCTTCGGCGAGTTGCAGGACTTCCTGTTCGGCGCCGGAAATCTTCACGCCGTTCCCTACGAGGATCAAAGGCCGTTCGGCTTCGTTGAGCAGGGCGAGGGCGTCGCGCACGGCGTCGGGATCGATGGCCGGATTGGGGTGGTAGCTCCGGATGCCGGTGCAGGGTTCCCAACGGTAGTCGCCGATGGCGGTCAAGGCGTCTTTGGTGAATTCGATGTATACGGGCCCGGGACGGCCCGATCCGGCGATATAGAATGCCTTGGCGATGGTGGGCACGATCTCGTCGAAGCGGGTCACCTGGTAGTTCCACTTGGTGATCGGCACGGTCATATTGATCATATCGGCCTCTTGGAAAAAGTCGGTTCCCAAGGCCGTTGATGGTACTTGTGCGGAGAGGCAGACGATCGGGGTGGAGTCGAGCATGGCGTCGGCGATCCCGGTCAGCAAATTGGTCGCCCCCGGTCCCGAGGTGGCCATGCAGACGCCGGTCCGGTTCGAGACGCGGGCGTAGCCTTGGGCGGCGTGAACGGCGCCCTGCTCGTGCCGCGTCAGGAGGTGACGCAGTTCGGGGTAGTCCTGAAGCCGGTCGTAAACGGGGGTGATGCTCCCGCCGGGGTAGCCGAAGACGGTCTCGACGCCCTGGTTGATCAGGGAGGAGAGGAGGGCTTCGGCGCCGGTGATGCGGGCTTTTTCGGTATATCTCATGATTCTGTCGCTCTGGTGTTTGATGTGGGTCTACTCGACGATCCGGACGGCGCCTTTGTCGGCGGAGGAGACCATGTGGGCATAGGCGCGCAGGGCTTTGCTCACGGTGCGTTCCCGGTGGGGGCGGAAGCCGCCGTTCGACCGGATGTGTTCCATGCGCCGGGCCAAAATGTCGTCGGCTACGACTAAGGATATGGAGCGGTTGGGAATGTCGATCCGAATTTTATCGCCGTCTTCGACGGCGGCGATCAGGCCGCCTGCGGCGGCTTCGGGCGAGCAGTGGCCGATCGAGAGTCCCGATGTCCCGCCGGAAAACCGGCCGTCGGTCAGCAGGGCGCATGCCTTGTCGAGTTTGACGGTCTTGAGGTAGGAGGTGGGGTAGAGCATCTCTTGCATCCCCGGCCCGCCCCGCGGCCCTTCGTAGCGGATAATCACGACGTCTCCTGCCTTGACAGTCCCGTCCAATATCCCTTTGCTGGCCTGTTCCTGGGAGTCGAAAACGCGAGCTGTCCCTTCGAATACGAGGATGGAGGCGTCGACGCCGGCGGTCTTCACGATACACCCGTCTTTCGCAATATTTCCGTAGAGCACTGCCAGCCCGCCGTCTCGCATATAAGCGTGTTCGATGTCGCGAATGCACCCCGCGGCCCGATCCCGGTCGTAGTCGGGGTACATTGTGTCCTGAGACCCCAATACGGTGTTGACTTCGGGCCGGTTCCCGGGGGCGGAGAGGTAACGTTCGGTATCTTCGGCCCGGGCGCTGGTGCCGAGGTTGGCGATATCGTACCGGGCCACGGCCTCTGCCAGGGTCAAGCCGTCGGCGCGTTTCACGCTGCCGTCGATCAGGCCTGCGCGAAGCAGGATGCCGAGGATGGACATAATTCCGCCGGCGCGGTTGACTTCCTGTATGTGATAGGAGGAGTGGTTGGGGGCCACTTTACACAGCACGGGCAGTTTTCTCGACAAGGCGTCGATGTCGCGCATGGTGAAGTCTACGCCGGCCTCTTGTGCCACTGCCAACAGGTGCAGCACGGTGTTGGTCGACCCACCCATGGCGATGTCGAGGCTCATGGCGTTGAGAAAGGCTTGTTGGGTCGCGATAGACCGGGGCAGGACGCTGTCGTTGTCGTTGAAATAGTAGTCGCGGGCGTTCTTAACAATCAGTTTCGCGGCGGCTTCGAAGAGTTTCCGGCGGTTCTTATGTGTCGCCACGATCGTTCCGTTCCCGGGTAGCGAAAGTCCCAAGGCTTCTGTGAGGCAGTTCATGGAGTTGGCGGTGAACATGCCGGAGCAGGAGCCGCAGGTGGGGCAGGCGTGGCGCTCGATTTTCGAGAGCTGGGCGTCGGATATACTCGGGTCGGCTCCTTTGACCATCACGTCGATGAGGTCATAAGCCTCCCCGTCCACAACCCCCGCCTCCATCGGGCCGCCGCTCACGAATACGGCGGGAATGTTCAGCCGCATGGCGGCCATCAGCATCCCGGGGGTGATCTTGTCGCAGTTCGAGATGCAGACGATGGCGTCGACGGTGTGGGCCTGGCACATGTATTCCACGGAGTCGGCGATCAGGTCGCGCGAGGGCAGGGAGTAGAGCATCCCGTCGTGGCCCATGGCGATGCCGTCGTCGATGGCGATGGTGTCGAATTCGGCGGCGTAGCACCCTTCGGCTTCGATGAGCTGTTTGAGCTCCTGACCGATGCGGTGCAGGTGGGTGTGACCGGGTACGAATTGGGTGAAGGAGTTCACGATGCCGATCACGGGCTGGCCGAACTGCTCCTCTTTCATGCCGTTGGCGCGCCAAAGGCTGCGTGCGCCGGCCATCCGGCGGCCTCGGGTGCTGATATCGCTGCGTAGTGGTTTCATGTGTGTGTGACGTTGTGGGCTGTTTTCCCGGTACAAATGAAGAAAATAACCCTCGCCGGCTCCAAATGGAGTTCGGTGAGGGTTACGGTTTCCAATCTCGATTTATATGATGTAAAATATTTTTAATTAGTCTGTTGGAGTGTGTTTTTCTTCGGTTTCAAGCGGCTCTTTTTTCTCGCCGGGGGTGAGGCGGGCGAGCGGGTGGAGGGACATGGTGCTCTGAAGGTCGCGCAGCTCGAGGTGGGTGTAGATCTCGGTGGTCAGGATGGATTCGTGGCCCAAAAGCTCTTGCACGGCGCGGATGTCGGCGCCGCCCTGGAGCAGGTGGGTGGCGAAGGAGTGGCGCAGGGTGTGGGGGCTGATGGTCTTGGCGATGCCGGCGGCGGAGGCGGTGCGGCGGATGATGGTGAAGATCATCACGCGGGTGAGCCGGCGGCCGTTCCGGTTCAGGAAGACGATGTCGGAGGAGTCGGACTGGACGGGCATCCGGCGGCGCTGGTCGAGGTAGAGCTCCAGCTGGCGCTGGGCGGGAGGGGCGATGGGGACGAGGCGTTGTTTGTTGCCTTTCCCGGTCACGCGGATCACGCCGTCGTCGGTGAAGAGGTCGCTCAGACGGAGGGTGACCAACTCGCTGACGCGGAGGCCGCAGCAGTAGAGGACTTCGAGGATGGCGCGGTTGCGGTGGCCGAGGGGGGTGCTCAGGTCGATGGTGTCGAGCATGCGCCGGATTTCGTCGTAGGAGAGGGTGTCGGGCAGCCGGCGGGCGATTCGGGGGGTGTCGATGAGTTCGGTGGGGAGGGTGTCGATGCGGTCGGCGTGGAGGAGGTAGGCGAAAAAGCTCCGGATGCCGCTCAGGGTGCGGGCCTGGGTGGAGTCGCCGGCGCCGGTGTCGTAGAGGTGGGCCATGAAGGCTTCGATGTCGCCGGGAAGGACGCTTTCGGGGGCGACGGGCTGGGGGCGGGAGAGCAGAAAGGCGGAGAGGCGCTCGGCGTCGTGGAGGTAGGCTTCGATGCTGTGGAGGGAGAGGTTCCGCTCGAAACGGAGGTAGTCGCGGTAGTTGTCCAGAGACTGGCGCCAGGCGGCGGGGATATCGGGGGTGTTCATGGTTCGGGGCGGGTTGCGGGGCGCGGGTAGTTGTGCTGCCGGGTTGCGGGGCGGGCGAAAATACGCTCGGATGGGGCTAAATTACCTAAATTTGCACTAAATTTGACGTCTCATCGGTGTTTTCATGAAAAAGTTATTGATTATCAACGGGCCGAATCTCAATTTGCTGGGGGTGCGCGATCGGGAGGTGTATGGCTCGCGGGGGTTCGAGGATTACCTGACGGAGTTGCGGACGCTGTTCGAGGGGCGGGCGGTGTTGGACTATCTCCAGTCGAACGGGGAGGGGGAGTTGATCGATGCGATCCATGGGGCGAGGGAAAATTATGACGGGCTGGTGCTCAATGCGGGGGGGTACACGCATACGTCGGTGGCGCTGGCGGATGCGGTGGGAGCGGTGGCGGGTTGCGGTCTGGAGACGGTGGAGGTGCATATCTCGAACATCCTGGCGAGGGAGGAGTTCCGGCATGTCTCGCTGATCGCGCCGAGGTGCAGGGGCTCGATCATGGGGTTCGGGCTGGAGTCGTACCGGCTGGCGGTGCTGAGCTTTCTGTAGGGGCGCAGCTTGAGTCTTGCGGAGCCTGAGGCGTCGCGGTCAAAGAATGGGGTAGAGGCTGCCGCAGCGAAACGTAGTTTCGCCCGTCCACGGGACGTGGGGCCTGCGCGGCCCGAGCGCAGTACCCTCCCGTAGAAAAAGTCGCCCGCCCACGTAAAGAGGGATTTCGCTCGTTTTGCGATGAGCAAAATCGAGATGAAATCCCAGCGGGCGACGGTTGAAATCCCTCGCGCGCCACGCCTAAGGAGGAAAATCATTCAAAAGCGTTCCACGCTTTTGGATAAGATTTTCCAAGGCGCGCGGAAAAAGGCGGCGGAGCGGGATCGGAGCCGCAGTGAGGCGGACACGGGGCAGTGCTTGGGCTGAAGCTTTTGTCCGGGCTTTGGGCCGAGAGCGAGTAGCGCGATTCCGCGAGGAATCGCCGGGCTTGCGCGCTGGGCCTTCGGCCCACCCCCGGAGCGCGCAGCCCGAACCGGCAAAGAATTGAGCAGAGTTTTGGCGACCCGAAAGGGTCGCGCAGTCCGACGCCACTCCATGCGGCGGGCTGCAACTTCGCGGAGCTCGTTGCGTTTCCGCTGGCGTCGAACTGCGATGGGCTCGGGAAGGTATATTGGGCTGTGGATTGAGCTGAACTATTGCGGCCTTTAGGGGTGCCGGCGTTGTCGCCCAGGCGCTTTGCGCCTCGGGGGGATGGGCGACAGGCCGAATGGGGTAGAGAATTGGAGGGGGCTTGTAGATTGTGGGTAGGGCGGTGTTCTTGCAGCTCGGAGGCCCGCAACTGACGTTGCTATTAGGTTTCGACCCGCCACACCCCGCCCCGGGCCACCGCGGCCTCGGCGACGGTACATTGTGGTATGTCGATAACAGCGGGTATAGCTGGGCTGCAACAGCCAGTGGCATTAATAGTATGTACTTGGGCTTCTATGCGACGGAACTCCGCCCCTGCAACTCGGCGGGCCATGCTTTCGGTTTTCAGTTGCGTTGCCTCTCGGAATAAACGGTGCGTGTCGCACTCACAATTGGCAGCCTCTACCCTATTGGGCCGACACAGCCGCAGCGAAACGTAGTTTCGCTCTGTCCCGCCGGGGCGCCCATCGGGCGTTTTATTGGGGTTCTCTTGGCCTTATTAGCCGGACGCCGCCCGCGTAGGGCAGTTCCGTCCTGTTAGGGTAGAGGCAGCCATTTCGGAGTGCCCGAAGGCACCGCGCGCCACGCCTAAAGAGGGAAATCGGCAAAATGCACTTGTGCGTTTTGGCTGGATTTCCCAAAGGCGCGCGTAGGGTAGACACGGTCAATAAAACACCCTGTGGGTGCGCCCCGGGCTTCCGCGACGCAGGGAACAATGGGCGTTTAGGAATGTTGATGTTTTCCGGCAACCGCGGTTACAGCTGGTCTTCGACAGCCAGAGGTACCAATGGCATGAACTTGCGTTTCGATATGACATGGTTGAATCCTTGTAACGCAGACAGTCGCGCCTACGGTTTTCAGTTGCGTTGCCTCTCGGAATAAACGCACCCACAGGGTGTTTTATTGGCTGTGTCTACCCCAATAAAGCCGCCTTTACCACCGGCGGCCCCGCCCCGGGCTACCGCGACTTCGGTCGGAAGGGCTGGGAGGGCATAACAAGAGGCATCGGCAACGGCGGTTACAGTTGGTCATTGTTGGCTGGCAATACCAATGGCATGTTGAGTTTCGACATGACGTGGCTCAATTCCAGCGGCTCGGACTACCGCGCCTACGGCTTTCAGTTGCGTTGCCTCTCGGAATAAACGGGG
The DNA here is from genome assembly GCF_910577125.1 of uncultured Rikenella sp. Taxonomy (GTDB): domain Bacteria; phylum Bacteroidota; class Bacteroidia; order Bacteroidales; family Rikenellaceae; genus Rikenella. Next base: position 32,841 of record NZ_CAJTMN010000003.1, on the reverse strand, counting down.
CGAAACTTTTCGACCTGCATAAACCCGACTCGGAGTCGGCGCACGCTGCAAACAAAATAGAACCGATACACGAATACAAATAAGATGGAAAAGAAAACCAAAATAGTCGCTACGATTTCGGACAGGCATTGCGAGGTCGACTTCATTCGGGAACTCTATGCCGAAGGAATGAATGTCGTGAGGATCAATTCGGCGCACACCTCGTTCGAGGGGGCGACCGAAATTGTCAATAATGTCCGGGCGGTTTCCGAAAAAATCGCCATACTGGTCGATACGAAGGGGCCGGAGATCCGGACGACCCGAATGGGAGACGAAGGGGTCGCGGTCGAGGAGGGAGAGGTGATCGCGCTCCGGGGAACGGACGATAATGAACGGCTCTCGTCGAGGGACTGTATATTCCTGAACGACAAGGATGTGTTCGATGAGGTGCCGGTCGGGGTGGATGTCCTGATCGATGACGGGGATATTGCGCTGGAGGTGACGGACAAAATCGACGGGGCGCTGATCGCCAGGGTGCGGAACAGCGGGGTGATCAGGGGACGAAAAAGTGTCAATATTCCGGCTGTCCATCTCCATCTGCCGGCCCTGACGGAACGGGATATCGCCTATATTCACTGGGCGGTGAGGATGAACCTCGATTTCATCGCGCATTCGTTCGTGCGGAACAAGGAGGATCTGATGGAAATCCAACGCATCCTGGACGAGGAGCACAGCACGATCAAAATCATCTCGAAGATCGAAAATCAGGAGGGGGTCGATCATATCGACGAAATCCTGGACCATACGTATGCGGTGATGGTGGCGAGGGGGGACTTGGGGGTCGAACTGCATGCGGAACAGATTCCGATCGTCCAGAAAAATCTCGTCCAAAAGTGTATCGAAAGCAAAAAACCGGTCATTATCGCGACGCAGATGCTCCACTCGATGATCAATAACCCGAGGCCGACGAGGGCGGAGGTGAGCGATGTGGCGAATGCGATTTTCCAGCGGGTGGATGCCATCATGTTGAGCGGTGAGACGGCCAATGGGAGGTATCCGGTGGAGGCGGTCAAGGCGATGACCAAAATCGCGCTGGCGATCGAACAGGAGGTGGAGCCGATCATCGATGTCAATATGGTGAGGATCAATAACGAGATCACGGCGCAGTTGGCGAGGTCGGCGGTCAGGGCGTGTACGAATCTGCCGGTCAAGGCGGTGCTGATCGATACGTTGTCGGGGCGTACGGGGCGATATCTGGCGGCGTTCAGGGGCGAAAAACCGGTCTATGCGCTCTGCTACAGAAAGCATGTGATGCGGGAGCTGGCGCTCTCGTACGGGGTCTATGCGGGGTATGCGGAACCGGCGATTGCGCATGACAGGTTCAGTTATCAGATGCTCCTGATTCTCGAACGGGAGGGGAAAATCGCCAATGAGGATCTGGTGGTGGTGGTCGGAGGATCGTTCGGGGCGGCGAAGGGGGCGTCGTTTATGGAGATCAGCAAGGTGATCCATCTGCTCAACCGGGCGATGACGGAGTAGGGCGGTGAGCGGGGCTTTGGGGACGAGGCCCCGCCCCGGGCTACCGCGGAGCCGGCAACGAAGAATGGATGGGCGGTTTAGCTTATGTCGGGGCTTATGGATACAGTTGGGCCTCTACGGTCAACGGGGCCAATGGCATGTACATGGCTGCCTATGTAACCTGGCTTGAACCATGTAGCATCAGTTTTCGTGGCTTCGGTTTTCAGTTGCGTTGCCTCTCGGAATAAACGCACCCACAGGGTGTTTTATTGGCTGTGTCTACCCTAAGACAACCTCTACCCTATTTGCCCACCGCGGGCACGCGGGGCCCGGCCGGCCCGAGGCCAGTCGATGTTCAACCGCGCGCCGACGCCTGAATAGGGAAATCGGCAAAATGTGCCAGCACATTTTGACAGGATTTCCCCAAGGCGCGCGGACAGAGAACGGGGCGCAGCAAACAAGTAAGCGAAACGCAGTTTCGCTCCGTCCCGCCGGGGTCACCCGGACGCCGCCCGCGTAGGGCAGTTCTATCCTGTTAGGGTAGAGGCGGCCCTGTCGGAGTGCCCGAAGGCACCGCGCGCCGACGCCTTAACGGGGAAATCGTTCAAAATGCACTTGTGCGTTTTGACTGGATTTCCCAAGGCGCGCGGGAAAAGCCCGTTTTACCTAACGTCGTTCGGTTCTCCGTCTTTGGGTTCTATATCGATCTCTTTTCTTTGTTCCGCTTGGGCCGCGGGGGCCCCTACTTTCTACTATGTGGTAGAAAGTAGGCAAAGAGCACATTCAAGGGGGATTCACATCCCCCTTGAAAATCCCCCGACGATTCCTTTTAAGAGAGGCGGCCATTTGCCCGCCCCGGGCTTCCGCCACCGGGATACGGGTGCGCTGAATTACGTCGGCAGCTACGGGTACAGCTGGTCGTCCACGTCCTACGGTTCAGGCGACCACTACCGTGGCATGTACTTGAACTTCGGCACAGTGGGAATCAGTACCAGCTATGCGGACTACCGCAGTTTCGGTTTTCAGTTGCGTTGCCTCTCGGAATAAACGGAACTGGGGAGAGCGAAAATCTTTTGTGGAAAATCTCGAAGGGTTATCTTTTCCGGGAAAAATACAAAACAGGCAGGAGGTGGTGTGTTTTCGGTTGCAGTGGTGGATTATCAGAATAGAAATAATATAAAGGAATTAATTTATAATATTTATTGAATTTTGAATGTAATTTGTGGACGCTTTTCTGGATTATAAAAATAAAATGATGTATGTTTGAGCATGTAATCAATTCTCTTAATGCTCATGAAAATCTTTGGGATGGCAGCGGTGATCGGCGGATGTATGCTCTTGAACACGGCTTGCCGGCTGGATCGGCCCGACCCGCTGCCGCAGGGGACTGTGTATAGCGTGCTGCTCGATCTGGAAAAGGAGTCGGTGGAGGAACACGATCGGCCGATCGGAGCGACCAAAGCGGAGGAGAAAGATATCTATGCCGTGCAGGTCTATAAGGGGTTGCTTAAGTATGCGTATGGGATTTTCGATGATCCGGCCCAAATGAGGCTGGAATTAGAGGAGGGAAAGAGTTACAAAATCGAAGTAACGGCCATCGAACGGGCGACGGCTCTCTTGGCTTCTGCCGGCAGCGGGATGTATGGAGCACCGTTCGACTTGGGGGGAGTCGGAGCAGGGCCGGGAAAAATCACCAACACATTCATAAAAAATAAGACCGGGAGCAATGTAGGCATGAACAACCTGACGAAGGGAACGACTGCTTTACCGGAGGGGAATGGAGTCAAAGAATACGATCGGCCGCCGGTGAGTCGCTTTTATGGAGTTGTGGAGGGGATTCAGCCGGAGGAGGGGATGCGGATCAAGATACCGCTCAAATGGGTCTGTTTTGCTCTGACTGTGCAGCCGCAGGATTTCCTGGAGGGTACACTGGAAATCGAGATGGAGGGCGCTCCGAAACTGACGATCGCCGCCGGAGAACCGGAGGCGGTGACGCAAAAGGTTTTCTGTTTTGCCCATTTGACTAAATCGGACGGAGACTGGCGGGAGGAGGAGTATCAGGAGACTGTGCCCACGACTATCCGGTGGATCAAGGCGGATGGAACGGAGGTGCTGCTCAGGGAGAATGCTCCTTTCATTTTCAAACGCAAGTTCGAGAAGATCTTGCAGGTGGTTTGCGGCGATGAGCCGAACAATGGTCTTTTCGCGGAAAAGGAGGAGGTCGCGCTGCAGCCGGAGGAGCCGGAAATCATACGGCCTGCGGATTGAACGGTAGGATTTTATTTTTGTCCAATCAAAAAAAAGCCTTTGTAATCAATTGATTACAAAGGCATTTTGTGATCCCGCTGGGGCTCGAACCCAGGACCCCAACATTAAAAGTGTTGTGCTCTACCAGCTGAGCTAGAGAAGCATCTTTCCCTTTTTGGTGTTGCAAAAGTAGACAAAATTTCGAAACCGACAAACTTTTTCCTGAAAAAATCCTCGCCTTTTCTCTCAAGTCGCTGGAGAACAGGCGCCTTGCGGATGGATTCCCTAAAACGGGATCGCGTTTCCGTCCCACTCCACCCGTACCGCCTCTCTCCCGTTCGTAGCCCACTCTACCAAAGCGGCGACAAGGCGCGGTGTGACGGACTCCGGAATCGGAAACGGCAAAAGGTATCTGCCGGTCGACCCGACGTTTTCTCCCTGAAAATACCTCCCCCGGGTAATGACATAGGCTTTCCCGGGGTGATCCAGCGGACAGCTGAGGATAAGCCGTTTGTCTGCGGACACCACTTGCAGCACCTGATACGGGCTCTCTTCGTCCAATGCAACGTGCCAGACGTACGTCCGGCTGTCGCAAATGATCGTTCGACGGCCTTTTGTACTAACTCCCATGCAATCTCCTTTTTCTCGGGTGCAAATCTCTCGTTTTCGAGCGAAAATTCAAAACCTTCTTCTCCAACCGTCGGCAGGAGTCCGAATTTTCGTTAGATTTGAACCTCAGAATCAAATACTGTCGGCTATGATAGAGACCGAAACCGAACTCCGAAATGTGACGCTTCGCCAGGTCGCTCTTCTGATGATGAATGCTGCCCGTACAGCTCCGAAAGCCCGAGGCGTCGATCACCTCGAACTCGCGCTGCTCACCGGGGACGAGATCGGACGGCTGGCTGACCGGCTGGTCGAGCTCAGTGTCCGGCCCGGTTGCGGATTTTTTGCCCGCGACGGGGAAAATATCCGTCGGGCGGGGGCGGTTGTCCTGTTCGGTACGCACAGGGCACCTCTCGGACTCGATTGCGGATGGTGCGGTTATCCGGCTTGTGCGGCTAAGGAGCTGCAGGCGCCGGAGGCTCCTTGTGCGTTCAATATGAACGATTTGGGGATTGCCGTGGGGTCGGCTGTCTCGGTCGCTGCCGACCACCGGGTGGATTGCCGGGTGATGTATTCGGTCGGGGTTGCGGCCCGCGATCTCGATCTCCTGCCGGGCTGCCATGCGGTGCTGGGGGTGCCGCTGAGCGCGGGGGGCAAGAGTCCTTTTTTCGATCGGAAGGCGTTGTAGCTTCCTCCCCCGGGGGACGACTTTTTGCTAACGGATGTCCGGACTTTCTGGCTGAGGGTTCGGGCATTCGTTTTTTTGTCTCCGGAAGGGTGTATGTATGACAAATATAAATCAAAACACATATATAAATCAATGATTTATTGAAATAAATTGTCATGAATTTTTTGTTGCTCGACGCTGCTCCGTCCGGAAATTTCGTTACTTTGCGAGACGTAACCAAGCGTTTTGTTTACCAACTTTTTTACATTATTCCGGATATGCCTGTCATTGCCTACCTGAGAGTCAGCACAGACAAACAACACATTGAAAACCAGAAGGATGAAATCCGCCGGTTCGCCCAGGCCCGCGACCTGGAGATCGACCGCTGGGTCACGGAGACGGTCAGCGGTAAGACGCGTAATCGGGATCGAAAGCTCGGGCCGCTGCTCCGAAGCATGCAGGGCGGTGATACGCTGATCGTTACGGAGATCTCGCGCCTGAGCCGCACGCTCACCGACCTGATGTCGATTCTGGGGCGGTGTCTGGAGAAAAAGATCGTCCTGTACAGTACGAAGGAGGGGTATGTCTTCGATAACAGCATCAACAGCAAGGTGTTGGCTTTCGCTTTCGGGCTCGTCGCCGAGCTGGAGCACAACCTGATGTCTCTGAGAACCAAGGAGGCGCTGGCGCTCCGGAAGGCCGAGGGGGTGCATATCGGTCGGCCGTATGGGACGGATGTCAAAAAACGGATCCTGGTCGATAACCGGCACACGATTGCGGATATGCTGCGGCAGGGGCGCACGGTGAGCCATATCTGCCGGACGTTCAATGTGTCGCGTACGGTCTACTATGCGTTTCGGCGCGAGTATCGCTGGACGGAATAGTTTTGTGCGGGGACAAAAAAGGCACGGGGAAGAACCACCAACCCCCGTGCCGTGCGCCTCGCTCTTTCCGAGGGGCGGGCGCTTCACGAATAAAAACCTTACACTACTAAAGTTTTTATCTTAACAGAAAAGCCATCGAATTCGGTCTCAGACCCACGTTTCCCAGGGTGTAGAGTTTGTCGCCTGCTGCATTGTAGCAGTCTACTGTCCCTCCTTCGCCGAGGTAGAAGATTTCGCCGCTGAGCGGATTGGTCGCCACTCCGTAGTAGACCGGTTCGTCGGCGATGAAGGTCGTTACTTCGTTGGTCTTTATGTTCACTTTCTTGACGGCCGATTCGAACACGATGTAGCTGAAATGGCTCGTATAGATGTAGTCGCCGTAGGTGGCTATTTTGCTGGCCATCAGGTCGGGGAAGGTGTAGACGACTTCGTTTTTCTGCGGGTCGATCCGGTGCAGCTGGGCGTCGACGGTCATCCAGTCGCCCGAGGTGACCAGGTAGAGGAAACCGTCTGATCCGGCCAGCAGTGCGGTCGGATTGACGGGGGTTTCGATCTGGGAGACCTCTTGGAAGGCGTCGATGTCGATCACCGATACGGTATTCCCGCTGCCCTGCATGCCGCCTTTGGTGGCGTCGTTGGCTACGTAGATCTTGTCGTTCAGCACGGCGATCCCTTCGCAGTATTCGCCGTTCACCGGAGCGGTGCCGTTCACGGTCAGGGTCAGGGTGTCGATCCGCACGACTTCGCCTTTGTAGGACGATACGTAGACGCGCCCTCCGCTGCAGGCTAAGGACCGGGGGCGGTCGACGGTCAGCGTCTTTACTAACTTGCCGTCTGCGGCGTTCATGACCAGCACTGCGTTGTCTTCCAGTACGGTGCAGTACATCTTCGAACCGTAGATTTCCAGGGCGCTGGGGGTTCCGCCGATGTGGGCGCCTCCGTTCTGCTGGCTGAAATAACCGGCTGTCAGTTGTTTGTCCGAAAGCTGGTAGTAGGCGATCGATGCCGAATTTTCCACGCCCCAAGTGCCTTCGTTGAGGATGTAGTAGCCGACGGTTTCGGTGGGTTCGTGGGGCGGGGGTACTTTGGGCCCTTTGTCGTCTTTACAGCCGAAGAGCAACAAGGCAGCACTGAGTGCCGTCAGGAGTTTGAGGTTTTTCATCTTTATTTGTGTGAGTTTAAAGATTGGTGTTCCAAACTACCGGCTCCGCTTGTCGGAAACGGCATGGAACCCAGACGAAAATCGACCTTCGGACCGACTGGGGATGGTGTGGCGGGTGGGCATACGCGGGATGGCGTCTGCCGAACCGGCACGTTCGTCTTAACGTCGGAATCTCGGAAAATAAGGTAAAATAGTCGTGGCGTTCTCCTGCTCTAAATCCTCGAAAGCGGACAACATAAAGGTATGGCAAGGCAGGTCTTCTGACTTACCCCGGGCGGCCGACGGCGCCTTCCCATCCCGAGTGTCTCCCGATCCGTCGGACGGAGAAACCACTCGCAGACAGTGGCGTACACAAGAATGTCGGTCGCCCCGCATGTCGGCGTTGCCAAGGCAGCGCCGAGGGGCTCACAGCAGCGGGACTGTCCGGGATTCTCACCCGGTTCCCTTTTGATCGCCGCCTTCCCGGATCCCGCGGTCGGGAGGGAGGGCTGTGGCGAACCATTGCCGTTACAAAGATAGATTTCTTTTTCCGAACCTGCCAAATCTTCGGGTCGTTTTTTCTCGGGGCGGGGAGTGGTTTGGGGTAGAGGCTGCCAGTTATTTGGGGTAGAGGCTGCCTGTTAGGGTAGACCCGGCCAGTTTTCGAGTGCCGAGCGGCACCGTTTGTTCCGAGAGGCAACGCAACTGAAAACCGTAGCCACGGCTCGCTGCGTGGCAGGGGTAGAGGTCTTGCGTGTTGAACCATAAAAATCGCCCGAGGATACCGTTCGCTGCAGTCGACCAACTGTATCCGTGAAGACCAATGCCACCCAGTGCGCCAAATAGTCCGTTGTTGCCCGCGTCGCGGTAGCCCGGGGCGGAGAACGACGGGAACTGATTCAAGAAAATGCGGGGTGGTCGGACGGAGGCGGGGATATCTCTGCGGGTGGGAGTTGTGTTTTCTGCGAAATCTCGCTATCTTTGTTCTTCTGACGGACATTTTTATTCGACAACGATTATGTGGCAACGTATTCAAACGCTCTATCTGCTGGTGGTGGCGGGGATTATGGGGGCGATGCTTTTCATGGATTTCGCGACGGTGACTGTGGGGTCGGCGCTCCCGGCGGGGGTGACGCAGACGGTGGCGGAGGATGGGACGATTCACCGGGTGACGGTGCCGGAGGGGGTGGAGCAGGAGATTGTCTTCGGGCTGTGGGAGATCGCGCAGAACGGACACCGGGTGGTGTCGACGGTCTATCTGGGGGTGCTGGTGGCGCTGGTGGCGGGGGTGGCGCTGGTGACGGTCTTCCTCTTTAGAAAACGGGGGGTGCAGGTGAGGCTCTGTTTCGTGCAGGCGGTGCTCTTGTTGGGGATCGAGGGGTTTGTGGTGCTTTATATCTACAAACTCAAAGAGGGGCTGGAGGCGATGGGGGGGCCGTTCGCGGTTCGGTATTCGTTGGCGGATGTGCTGCCGATTGTGGCGTTGATTTTTGTTTATCTGGCGTTCAGAGGGATTACGAAGGATATTGCGTTGGTCAAATCGCTGGATCGGATTCGGTGACCTTTACTTTTCTCCTATATATAAAGGAATCTGTGCTCGTGCGAGGTTTGCTTGCATGAGCACTTTTTTTTGTGGTGCGCCCCTGACGGGGCGCAGGATTTTGGCCCAATCGATAGGGTAGAGGCTGCCTTAGGGTAGACCCGGCTATTTGTGAGTGCGACACGCACCGTTTATTCCGAGAGGCAACGCAACAGAAAACCGAGTCCGCGATAGCCCGTATTCGAAGGATGTATGTCCGCCGCACTGAAGACCAGACGCCAGGTGTACGTGCTACCGTCGGGCACCGACGCAGACCAGACTGTACCCTCGCTGCCGACGCTACCTAGCGCGCCCGTATCCCGACGGCGGCAGCCTGGGGCGGGGCCGTTTTTTGCGCGCCTTGGGAAATCTTGTTCAAACACGATTGCGTGTTTGAACGATTTCCCCCTTAAGGCGTGGCGCGCGGTTCAGTCGCCCGCGGCAATTCTCATGGGTTGGCTGGGTGCCAACCCACAGAATATGCCCTTTTACGCGGGCGGGCGACTTGTCCGAGCTTCGACTGCGCTCGGGCCGCGCGGGCCCCGCGTGCCCGCGGTGGGCAATTGGCTGTGTCGGCCCAATCTGCGGATGGGGTAGAGGCTGCCTGTTAGGGTAGACCCGGCCATTTGTGAGTGCGACACGCACCGTTTATTCCGAGAGGCAACGCAACTGAAAACCGTGATCACGATAATTTGTGCTGTTGGAATTGAGTCCTGTTACGTTGAAATCCAAGAACATACCGAGAGTTCCGCTGACTGTGGACGACCAGCTGAACCCACTGTGGCCGGCGCGCCATAACGCACCCTCACCGCCGCCGCGAGTGCCCGGGGCGGGTAAACGAAAAGAGGAATGACACAAAGAAAACGCAGATTCTGAGGAGGGGGTCAGTCGTTGTTGTAGCCGAATTGACGTAACGCCCGATCGTTGTCGCGCCATCCTTCGGCGACTTTCACGAAGAGCTCCAAAAAAACTTTTTTGCCCAGAAAAGCCTCTAAATCTTTGCGGGCTTCGGTGCCGACTTGTTTCAACTTGGAACCCCGGTGGCCGATGATGATCCCTTTCTGGGACTGGCGCGAGACGTAGATCACGGCGCCGATCCGGTCGAGGGTCGGGGACTCTTCGTAGGACTCGATGGCCACTTCGACCGAGTAGGGCAGCTCTTTGTCGTAGTGGGTCAGAATCTTTTCGCGGATGATCTCGCTGGCGAAAAAACGAAGGCTCTTGTCGGTCAGCGTATCTTTCGGATAGTAGGCGGGGCCTTCGGGTAACAGGGCGACGATCCGCCTGATGACCGATTCGACGTTGAATCCCTCCTGGGCGGAGACCGGAATGATCTCGGCGGTCGGTAGCTCGGTGTGCCACCAGGCGACCAGTTCTTCCAGTTTTTCCGGGGTGGTCAGGTCGATCTTGTTGATCACCACCAGCACGGGGGTGCCGTCGGCGGCCATGGACTGCACGCGGGTCAGAAAGTCGCTGTTCTTGTCCGGCTGCTCGACGGTGTCGGTCACGTAGACCAGCACGTCGGCGTCGCTCAGGGCGCTCCGCGAAAATTCCAGCATCGATTCCTGAAGCTTGTATTTCGGCTTCAGCACGCCGGGGGTGTCGGAGTAGACGATCTGGAAGTCGGGGCCGCTGACGATTCCCATGATCCGATGGCGGGTGGTCTGGGCTTTCGAGGTGATGATCGATAGCCGCTCGCCGACCAGACGGTTCATCAGGGTCGATTTGCCGACGTTCGGGTTGCCGATGATGTTCACAAAACCGGCTTTGTGTGGGGTGTCCATGGTCTGATAGCTGTTTTTCGGGGAGTCGTGCAAATAGTGTGCCTTTCCGGAGGGCTATTTTGAGAGGCTCTCGGCGAAATAATGGTAGAAGAGCGGGAAGGTGGCGATCCCGCGGCGGAAGTTTTCCAGCGGGAAGTTCTCGTTCGGGGAGTGGATGGCGTCGGTGTCGAGACCGAAGCCCATCAGGATGGACTGGATGCCCAGGACGCGCTGGAAGGTGCTGATGATAGGGATGCTGCCGCCGCTGTAGAAGGGGACGGGGCGTTTGCCGAAAGTATCTTCCATCGCTTTCGCGGCGGCGAGGTAGGCGGCGGAGTCGGTCGAGGCGGCGTAGGGGTAGCCTCCGTGCAGGGGGGTGCACTTCACGCGGATGCCGTACCGGGGGACGAGCTGTTCGATGTGGGCGGTCAGCAGGGAGGCGGCACGCTCGGGATCCTGGCCGGCGGCGAGGCGCATGGAGACTTTGGCGTGGGCGGTGGCGGGAATGATGGTTTTGGCGCCGGGGCCGGTGTAGCCGCTCCAGAGGCCACAGATGTCCAGCGAGGGACGGATGCCGCGCCGTTCGAGGGTGGTGTAGCCGCTCTCGCCGTGCGTGGTGTCGAGGCCGATGGAGGAGGCGAACCGGCGGTCGTCGAACGGGGCGGAGTTGATGTCGGCCCGCTCGGCGGGGCTGAACTCGCGGAGGTCGTCGTAGAGGCCGGGGACGGTGATCCGGCCGGTGGTGTCGTCGGTCAGGGTGCCGAGCAGTTTGCAGAGGGCGTTGGCGGGGTTGACGACGGTGCCGCCGTAGAGACCGGAGTGGAGGTCGCGGCTGGGGCCGGAGGCTTCGACTTCGAGGTAGGTCAGGCCGCGAAGGCCGCAGGTGATGGAGGGGGTGTCGGGGCCCAGCAGGGAGGTGTCGGATACCAGGATGACGTCGGCGCGGAGCTGCTCTTTGTGGGTGGCGCACCAGGCGGTCAGGGAGGAGGAGCCGATCTCTTCCTCGCCTTCGAACATGAATTTGACGTTGCAGGGAAGGGTGCCGGTGGCGTGCATCGATTCGAAGGCTTTGAGGTGCATGAAGCCTTGGCCTTTGTCGTCGTCGGCGCCGCGGCACCAGATTTTGCCGTCGCGGATCTCCGGCTCGAAAGGGGAGGTGTGCCACTCGTCGAGGGGGTCGACGGGCATGACGTCGTAGTGGCCGTAGACGAGGACGGTCGGGGCGGTGTCGGAGATTCGTTTTTCGCCGTAGACGATCGGGTGGCCGGCGGTGGGGTGGATCTCGGCGCGGTCGGCGCCGGCTTTCAGCAGGGCGTCGCGCAGCCACTCGGCGCAGCGTTGCATGTCGGGACGGTGTTCCGGGGCGGAGCTGACGGAGGGGATGCGCAGGTATTCGAACAGTTCGTCGAGAAATCGGGACTGGTTCCGGGCGGCGTAGTCGAGGGCGGCTTGCATGGAAATCGGAGCTTGAAAAATTTTTAATGATCGACTTCAAAAATAGTAAAAAAACATAAGAATGCCAAAAAAATCGAAAAGTTTGCCGCTCATTTTGCGGTTATACGAAAATATACTATCTTTGTGACGTTATTCAAGACAGCCGGGTTTCGGGCGCCTTGATTACGGGGTGTCTGAAAGGTGCGGGGGAGTATTTTCGCCTGTTGTCTGCTTTCCGTTTCGGGCAGCGGGCTAAACGAAATCGAAAGATGATACGACGGTATTTATCGGGAGTGCTGTGGTGCGGAGGACTGCTGGGGGGGATCTGGATGTGGAACGGTTGCGGGTCGCGGCCGGTCGAAACAATCGAAAATCTGAAAAACATATCGGCCGACGAAGGGTATGCGGCGAAACGGTATGAGGCTTTCTCGGAGCGGGCCAGGGAGGAGGGGCTGCTGAATATCGCTAATCTGTTCGAGGCGCTGGCGTGCTCGGAGAGGGTGCATACGGCGAAAAATCTCGAGATATTGGAAGAGTACGGCGATTCGCTCATTTGGTGTCGGGATTCGATGCCGTTGCTGGGGCGGACGCTGGATAATCTGGCGGCGACGGTGAGGGTGAAGGATTCGATGGCGAAGACGTTATTCCCGGTTTTTGCCGAGGCGGCAAGAAGGGAACGGGCGAGGGAGGCGGCGAAGGTGCTGGAGTGGATGGGGACGGTGGCGGAACGACATGTCATTTATTGTCAGAGGGCGCTGGTGAAGCTGGGGAGGGATGGTTCGGACGTCAATGTGATCAATTCGTGGTCGGTGTGTCCGGAGTGCGGGAATCTGTACTACACGACGAGTCTGGAGGAGAATTGCGCGTTGTGTCTGACGCCGGCGAGTCTGTTTTTTCTTTTCCAGTAGGGGGTGGGTTTTTGTCGGATGGATTTTGTCGGGCTGGAGCGGAGGTAAAGTATTGGGTCAGAGGATGATTTGTGGATCGTTCTCTGGCTTTTTTGTGGGGGTGGTCGGAGAAATCCGGGGCGGGAATACGACAAGATTGTCGGAATTTGCTCCGGATGTGTGTCGCTGAATGTTAAAAAACATTACATTTGCACTTTGAGAACGGATGCGTTTCGGGGGTTCCTGAGGCGTACCGGCGACTGAAACGATAATTCTAACATTTTTGGCAGTTTAATCATGAAAGGATCGATCTGTGCGGTGCTCGCAGCCACTGCAGTGGCTGTCTCCTGCAAGAAGCAGGAGACAGTAAATCCATCGTTAGTTACCAGCACCGTGGAGGTGATGCTGGGCAATCCGACGACCAAGGCGTTCGGGGTTGGGAAAACGGAAACGTGGGAACAAACATTGAACAATGTGGCGCTGTTTGTGTATGAATCGGGGCAGGATGCGTGTGCGTATCAGCGGCAGTTTACCGATTATGAGGTGGAGAAGGGGAAGGCGGTGTTTGCGATTCCGAATGTGAAGGAGAATACCACGTATGATTTCTATGCGGTGGCGAACTGTGATTTTTCGACGGAGATGTCGAATTATCCGACTGCACCGGGGGTGACGCGGACGGACTTGCTGGCTAAGTGTGAGGGGGTTTTGGGGTCGGGAGGAAGCAGTTCGAACAGCACGTTCGGTTCTTTGCAAAGTTATCAGGGGGCGTTCTCGGCAGTGACGAGTGGGGCGATGCGGGGGAAAGACAGCGGGTCGAAGAATGTGGGATTTATTATGAGCGGGATGCAGTCGGAAAAGACGCCGATTGCGGGAGAAAATAAACCGACGCGAGTGACGGTGCCGCTCAAACGGACGGTGGCCAAGGTGGAGATCGAGGCGACTACGACTGCGACCTTCCATACGTCGAAATACCCGGGAAGTACGCTGACGGTGACGGGTGCGAAATTGACCAATTTGGCGAATAAAACGACATTGATTCGGCCGACGACTTTTACAACGGCGGCTTTGGGTACGAAGGTGGAGTTAGCGCAAACGCCTGCGGTGGTGGCGGCTAACGGCAATGAAACCAGCAATAATCCGTATGCATTGTACCGCAATCTGTTTTATATGTATGAAAACAGTGACGGGACGACTGAGTTGGATCCCCTTTTCGCTCCGGTGCTGGTGTTGGAGGCTGAGTTCGATTTCGACGGGAATTCGACTACGAAGGACGATATCAGTAAGATTACTTATAACATCAAGCTGGCCGGTGAGGCTGCGGCTACGGGGGCAGGGTCGAATCCTCAGCCGGGGGATGCGAACTTCGGGCTCTTCGTGCGGAACGGGAGCTATTTTGTCAATATCTCGATCAATGGTTTGACCGAAAACGAGGTGGTGGCTCAGATCGAAGTGAAAGATTGGGAACCCCTGAAGACGCAGAATGTAGAGATCGGGAACAAAAATTAATCGGTTCACGAGGGATTTCTTTCTACTCTTTTTCACGGATTGCACATCGCGGAGGGCTGCCGGAGTGAGGTTGTTCGCTCTCGGCGGCGCTCGCGCGGTGCGGTAACGGTGGATGAAATCATGAGTTATATCAGTCGTTTCATACTTTGGACGGGGTGTCTTTCGGTGCTGCTCCTGGCGGGCGGTTGCCGGAGGCATACGCTGGACGGGAATGCCGAGGAGGACTACGCATTGGTCGATGCGATGCTCATCCTGCGGTGTAACGAGCTCGAAACGCGTGCTGCGACGCGGGAGGAACAGGAACGGCAGGTGAACGACCTCAATCTGTTCTTCGTCCACAAATCTTACCCCTCGCCGACGGCGCCGGAGGTGAGACACTACTATTTCTCGTCGGTCGATGTGGCGAAGCATGTCAAATTGACCAATATCCGGCTGGGGAAATACCGGATGTATGCGGTGGCTAATGCCGGGAAAAGCTTGTGTCCGGAGACTACACATGATCCGGAGACGCCTCCGACGACGGTCAGCGAGGCGCTCTGCTCGTTGACGGAGGATGAAATCAAAGCGATGGTGGTGAAATTGGAGGGGGATGAGCGGGTTGATGATTTGACGCGGGCGGATAATCTCCTGATGAGCTCGGTCTCTCCGTCGGGTAATAAGGACAATCCTTATTGTGACGAAACGATGGAGGTGAGACGGGGAGATGAGGGAGTGTTGCCGACCATCACGATCAATCTGGTGCGGAGGATGGCAAAGGTCGAGTTTTCATATGAGCTGGTGGGCGATGCGGTGGGGAAAATGAAAATCAATTCGATTGCAACACAATACATACCGCTCAGTTTTGGGCTTTTCGGGAAGGAGGGAAGCAAACCTGCTGCGGAGGATGATTTCAATCCGTATGTGTATCCTGTTCTGGATGTGCCGAATGGGGGAAATCTGGATGATCCGATTATTTTCTATCTGCCGGAAAATAGGCAGGGGGATGTCGAGGGAATCAATACGGAGCAGGATCGAAACGGATTGAACGCACCGAAATATGCATCATATCTCTATCTCGACGGGGAGTACGAAGGTAGTCAGTATGGATTTTCGATCTATTTCGGAGATGATATGCAGGGAGGTAATTTCGATGTCAGGGGGAATGCGTATTATCAGATGCATTTGCAGTTGGGGGGGCCGGACTTGGACGATATTAGGGTCTCGTCGCTGAAAATCGATGTGATAAAACATTTTGCTCAGAACGTCAAAGTGGGGAATGAAACGGAAGCGGATGTCGAGTTGATCTGTTCGAACTATTTTAACGATGAAGTGAAGTTGCTCTGTTCGGCGACTGGGGCAACCGGGGTGTCGCAATTTGAGGTGATTCACATGAAAGAGGATGGAACAACGGAAACATTGTCAAATGTGTCGGAACACGGCGGTTTCACGTATGTGATGTTGAGAACGGATAATCAGCCGGGGACGAAAACGGTTAAATGTAAGGTGAAGTACAGCCAGACGGCGCTGGGGGACGGGGGACAGAGTGTGACGATTCTCTTCAAATTGGCGACACGTTATGGAACCACGACGTTTCATACTCATGATATTAGGGTTACTCCGTAATAGTTTAGATTAGCGGCTTTGAAACGCAGAAAGATCATACGGGCTGTTTTTGCCGTGGCGGTGCTGCTGGTCGGGATGGCGGCGACCGGCAACAAGGCGCATGCGCAGTTTTATTCCATTAGGGGAAACGGATTGCTCCTGCTCTCGGGAACCATCAATATCGGCTGTGATATTGCGGTCTCTCAGAAAACTTCGTTCGATCTGGGACTCTATGCCAATCCGATCAAGATGAACAAACTCTCGCTCATGAGTTTCGGGGTGCAGCCGGGGTTCAGGTTCTGGAGGTTCGAACCCAATGCGGGGTCGTTCTGGGGGGTGCATCTCAGCGGGGCGTGGTACGATTTGGGGAATAAATCCGATACCAGAAAAGGATTCCTGGTCGGGCCGGGATTCTCGTGGGGACATTGCTGGCTCATCTCCAAACGCTTCACCATCGGGGTCGAGATCGGAGCCGGCATTCTGTATATGCAGGATACAAAAAGACCCAGATATACGGATTATACACAGGACGAATACATTTATCACTCGAAACGAATTACCGTGGCGCCGACGAAGGCGGATGTCAGTTTTGTGTACCTGTTTTAACGAATTGTCGAATTTCGCTTTTTTATCTCTCGGATAACTTTCGCTTATGAAGCGTATCTTCCTGCTCCTTTTCGCAGCCTGCTGGCTGATGACGCTCCTCTTCGGCGGTTGTGCCGTGACCAGCAAATTGGAACGGCATCAGTATACCAGCGTCGTGGCGCATACGCCGCGCCAGATGAGGGAGCGGATGAAGGAACAGGAACGGGAGCAGGATACGACGATCTATGAAATGAGGGGGGACAGCGGGTCGCTCTTCGTGGCGAACCGCAGGTCGATGGTCATCGAGGACGATGGGGAGGCGGTGGCGCTGCTCAGGTCGAGGGAGGTCAGCGTGATTGCGAAGACCAGGATGCTGGCCGAACGGGACGGAAAGATTCAGATCGACTTCCTGATCACCATGCCGAAGGAGTTGCAGGGTAATGTGCAGAGCTTTGTCATCACGCCGATTATGCACCGAAAGGAGCAGAATATCGAACTCGAACCGCTGCAGGTGAGGGGGGGGCTGTTCAGCAAGCTGCAGGAACGGAACTACTGGCGCTATTCGAAGTACCAGCGGAGATTGGTGCACAGGAGGAAGGGAAATCTTTCGGCGGCGGATACGCTCAAACTCAAGGAGGCGTTCCATCGCTTCGTACAGTTCCCGTATCTGGATCGGAGCCGGTTCGACTCGATTCTCGACGGAAAGGAGAAGATCACGTACTTCTATACGCAGGATGTAAAGGTCGAGGAGGATGACAAACGGCTCTATATCTCGCTCAACGGGAAGGTGAATGCGCTGGACGGGAGTTCGTACGATGTGCCGCCGAACGATACGCTGCAGTTCAATATCAGCTCGATGCTGACCTTCGTGCTGCCGATTACGAGGTATATGACCCGGATCGTCGAGAAGTTCGCGGTGGTCAATGACCGAAATTATCTGACTTTCAAGGTCAATAATGCCAAGATTATGGACTCCTTGGGCAATAATGCCCAGAACTTGGCGCAGATCAGGGAGTTGATGCACACGCTGTTGTATCAGCATGAGTTCTATGTGGACAGTATTGTGTTGACTGCCGCTTCGTCGCCGGAGGGGGGATTTGCGCGCAATAACCGTTTGGCGCGGGAGAGGGCGTATGCGCTCAGTACGTATTTGAGGCAGGAGTTCGATTTCCCGGAGCTCGATACGTTGCTCACCGTGCGATGGGAGGGGGAAAACTGGACGGACTTCAAACGGGAGGTGGTTCGGGACGATCAGATCGAACATCGGGACGAGATCCTGAGTCTGGTCAAACAGATCGAGGATCCGGACGAGCGGGAGGCGGCGATCAGGAAAGAGTTCGGAAAGGATTACCGGTATATTCGGGATGTGATCTATCCGCGGCTCAGGGTGGTGGACTTCAAGTACAACCTCCGGCGGGTGGGGATGATCAAGGATACGATCCATACTACGGTGGTCGATACGGTATACCAGCGGGCGGTCGAGTTGTTGCGCAAGCGGCATTACGAGGAGGCTTCTATGCTGCTGATGCCGTATCGGGATCAGAATACGGCGGTCGCTTTGCTGTCGAGGGGATTCAACGGGGCCGCCAGGGAGATCCTCTTCGAGCTGCCGTCGTCGGCTCAAGTGGAGTACCTCAGGGCGATCGTCTGCTCGCGGCTGGGCGAGTGGAAACTGGGGGAACAGTGCTTCAAAAAGGCTTGCGAACTGGACGATTTGCTGGAATATCGGGCCAATCTCGACCCGGAAATGTCGCCGTATCTGCATAAACAGGAGAAAGAATGAGGAAGATTTTACTTTTAGCGGCAACTGTACTGGGAGGAATGGCGGGGTGGAGCGGTTGTACGCTTACGGAAAAACTGGACGTCGAGGTCAATATGAAACCGACGTTGCTGCTGGAGTTCCCGGACGATGAACGGGTCAGGACGTTGCATGCGATGGTGTACGATCCGCAGGGGGTCTTCCAAAATGTGCTGGAGCTCGAAAGCGGGGTGCCGGTCAAGGCGAGCGGGGTGGATGCGGAGACGGGAAAACGGGTGGATACGCTGCTGGCGGGGGTGCCGGAGGGGGAATATCGCGTGGCGTGCTACGCCAATCTGGAGCAGGCGCAGGTGGCAAGACTCGAACCGGGAGTTTCGAAATGGGAGGAGCTGGCGGTGACGCTCGATCCGGAACAGGAATACACCGGATCGGACGAGGTGTATCACTGTGTCACGAAGCACATGGTGAAGCGGGGGACGCCGGCGAGGGCGTGTCCGGCGATGGTGCCGAAATATTATCAGGTGGAGCTGGTCTTGCAGAAGGATGAGGATGATATGGTGCCGTTGACGGCCTATTCGGCCTCTCTGGAGGGGGTGCCGGGGACGATAGACGGAGAGGGGGAGATTCTGGGAGGGGGAGAGCAGGGGTGCTGTTTTGCGCCGGAGTTGGCGACGGACGAGGAACAGGGGCGGAGAACGGCAGAGTTCAGGATGAATCGTTTCGGAGACGGGGATGGGGTGACGCTGGTGTTGTATAAGGAGGGGGTGAGGATTGCGAGGGTGCCGGTGATTCCGACGGAGTGCGGGGTCGATCCGGCGGATCCGAATACGGTGGTGCTGCCGATCTTTATCGAAATCGCGATCGATAAGATCTTCATCTCGATTCAGGACTGGAACACGGTGATTGTGCAGAATGCGGGGGTGGGGGATTGATTCTCTTTCTCTTTTGCAGAAAAATATTTTATGGGCGTTTCTCTTTTTCAGGGAGAGACGCTCTTTTTTTGCGGGGCATCTTGTTGGCGAGAGGAGTGTCTCGGGTGGGTATGGGGCGGTGAGGTGCAAAAAGAACGAGGCCGATTCGGTTTTTCCGAATCGGCCTCGTGTCTGTTCTGGACCGACCTGCGGTCGGTGTGTCGAAAGGTGGAGCTGGAGGGAGACGACGTTCATTTAGTAATCTTTTGATTACTAAATTCTTATTTTCTGCATAGTTTGGTTCTTGGGGGATACTCCAGTATGTTATTTAGGTTATTTTTGAGCTACTATCTTTAACAATTCATCACGTATATCAGGAGAAACTTCAAACGTGATGGATACTTTCTTTTGCGAATAGCTTTCCAACGTATTTGCATTTACAAAACGTTCCGGATAGGTGAAGAGATAAAGTACGTCTTCATCTAATGCTTGAGCGATCCGTTCTAATTCGCTGACTTTTATCTCTCGCTTCCCATTTTCGATATTGCTGGCTACGGCAGGATCACTGCCCAACGCATCGGAAATCACTTGCTGTTTCAGACCTTTCGATTCTCGAATCCTTCTGATGTTCTCTCTAATATTCATGGTTCAAAGGTAGATGTGTGTATTTCAAATAGTTGTGAGAAAAAGCGTGGTTTACTTGAGATAATTTCAGTTAGATAGTGAGATTTTCTCATTATTGTTATTATATTTGCTCATGAAATTTTCTAAAACCTCAAATTTAAGATAAAGCATGGGAAGAAAATTACGAGGCCGATTAATTACTCGACCGGAGTATAGAGCTACGTTGATGTCTTTCGTCGTTGGAGAAACCCGACAATATCCTATTGAAAATACATTATTATCGGGTTTTCGAGTAGCCAAATCGCGACTGAAACAACAGGGGTATGATTTTGAGATTACCCCAAATTACGAGGCCAATATTTTTACCGTGCAGCGTGTCTCCTGATTGGCAAACGCCGCAGTTCGAGTCTGCGGCAGGAGCAAGTATCCCCATACTTATGAATACAGAAATGAATGAAACGAATAATTCGAGTCTTTCCCCGCCGAACGCGTACCACTCCGGACGACGAAAAGAAACAGCGATTGAGCCGCCTCGCCCGCCGACAGAAATGACAACAACGAACCCGATAGCCATGTACCCCGATCTTGACGCCGCAGGACGGATAAGCATATTGGAGATGAGTCGCGAGGAGGCCGAGACGCTTCACACTGCCCTGATGCGGATTCTGAACGATCTGCCGCCGGTTGAACAGGTCGCTTTTCGCCGACTGCTCATCCAGTTAGATAAACTGATGCTACAAACCTCTAAAACCGAATAATCATGAAAGACACCATTATCACCACCATCAACCATGTAGAGATCGTCGTTACGTCCGATATGTTCGTCCCGATCAAGCCGATTTGTGAAGTATTGGGTATCGCCTTTCCGCGACAGTCCGAGAAAATTAAATCGGATGCAATTTTAAGTTCAACCGTTACCCAGAGGGTAACAGTTGGTGCAGATGGAAAACAACGAGAAATGTTATGTCTGCCTCTGAAATATGTGTTCGGATGGGTATTTTCCATCAATCCGGATAATGTGAAAGAGCAATCGCGCGAGAATATCATAAGATATAAGCAGGAATGCTATGATGTTCTTTACGAGCATTTTCACAAGCGATACATCAACTACGACGCACGTGAGCAATCTTTCGAGCGAACGATCGCTTTGCAGAAAGAATTGGCCGATCTGAGACTCAAGGTGGAGAAGAGCGGTGCAGACTTCGATCGCTATCTGGAGATCGAGCAGCAGCTGCGGCATGAAAAGGCCGTGCGCAAGGCGCTGACCGCCGAAAGCCTGACGGCCCTCAGAACCCTGTTTGATTAATTTTCCCCACCATGCCCGACAATTCCCGAAATAGTGTTATGTTTGCAGTGCCAACCATACTTATTGATAGCTTTCTGACGAAAGCGGGAATTGTTGTTTTCGGCCTGATACAGGCGGAGCTTTTCTCTATTCATTCCCGATTCTCAGAAAGATCAGAATGTGTGGTTGGCGCCAAGAGAAAGCTCCGCTTTCTTTATTGTATCACTTCTCAAAACACATTCATTCAATGCCAACCACGAATGAACCGTGCTTTGGCAGAACGGTGTACCGTTCGTCCAAGGACAAGCTGCCGAGCTTCGTACGGAATCCCCGACGCAGAAAAATCTGCCGGCCATCTTGCAACAATTCTCCAAAATGTAGTATGTTTGCAATGCGACAACTATATTTTAACTCTGCTTTTGCAGTGGAGAATCGTTATTTCTGCCTATATCACAGGCGGAGCCTTTCTCAATTCATTCTCCCTGTACAAGCAGTTAGAATGTGGTTGTCGCAGACCGAGAAAGCTCCGTCTTTCTTTTTTGTTCAACTTCCATAACACTTTCATTCAATGCGACAACCGAATGAATTGTGCTTTGGCGGAACGGTGTACCGTTCGTCCAAAGACAAGCTGCCGAGCTTCGTACGCGACCAATTCACGGCCTACTTCATGGCCCGTTACCCTCAAACCCGGAGAATCCGCCTGTCGAGCGACGCCAGCCACCGCTATACGGCGCGCGCCAAGTTCGCTGATCGTCGGACATTCATCGTCCGGGCCTTCACCCTCGAGAAGCTCTGCCTCTACATGCAGAGCGCTTATGACGCCCGCTTCGGGCAATGCTAATCCATCCGCCCCCGGCCCTTGCCGGTCGGGGGTGTCTAATAACGTATCCTATGAAAATCGATAAAGAATGGAGCGCCCATGTGGACGCGCTCGAAGAGGCCCGGCGGCGACTGGAAGAGGCATTGACCCTCGTACCAGACGCCGGTACCGGCCGCAAGTGCCGGCAGGCCGTCGAACGATCGTGGAAAAAGGTCGTCGAGACCTCCGACGCCATCGAAGAGCTGATCGGCTCGTCGGTGCAGCCTCTGCCCGTCGAATTTCCGTGGCAGGACGCCGAATTCCGGCAGGCATGGCAGATCTACAAGGAGTATTTGGAAGAGCAGCACCACATCGTGATGGAGAGCCGGATGGAGATCGCCCGGCTGAAGTTCATCCGCCAGTTCGCCAAGAACCAGCGTGCGGCCGCGATCGCCGCCATCGAGTTCTACATGGCCCTCGGTACTGCAAACGTGTTCGAGATCAATACAAACGATGAAAAACAGGACGACAATGGCAAGAAGAACATCACCGTCATCCCGATCAGTTGACGCAGGCTATCTGCCTCCGCACGACATCGAGTTGGAACGAGCACTGCTCGGCGCGATGCTACTCGAGCGCAATGTCTACTTCGACGTCGCCGGGCTGATCTCCTCCGACACCTTCTATGATGACCGCCACGCCCTAATCTTTAACGCAATTCGGGCGCTGGCGGAAAACAGTACCCCGGTTGACCTGCTGACCGTCGGCCAGCAGCTGCAACGGCAGCGGAAGTTGAACACTGTCGGCGGCCCTTCCTACTTGGCCGAGTTGACCCAGACGGTCGGTTCCGCCGCGCACGCCGGTTATCACGCCAAGATACTTTATCAGATGGCCGTTCTGCGGGCGATGATCTCCGAGTGCAACACCCTCGCCGGGAAGTGCTACACCGGCGACTTCGACGACGCTGTCGCCGAGTACGGCACGATGACCTCCCGGATCGATATGCTCTTCGCTGGTTCCGGCACCGAGCGACACATCCGCACCATCCTGAAAGAGCATGGCGAGATAATGGATCAGCGGTTGGCACAGGCGAACCTCGGCAAGATGCCCGGCCTGACGTACGGTTTTTCCGGGCTGGACGACCTGACCGGGGGGATGCAGCCCGGCCAGCTCATCATTGTGGCCGCACGGCCGGCGATGGGAAAGACCGCCGTCGCGCTCCACCTCAGCAAGTCGCCCGCCGAGCGACAGGGGGCCTCCGTGATGATCGCCTCGCTGGAGATGACCGGTATTTCGCTTACAGACCGCCTGCTCGCCTCCTATGCCGGGATCGACGGCAACCGGCTCCGCAGCGGCCGCATGGGGCGCGATGACTGGCAGGCCTACGAGCAGGCCCGCGGCGAGCTCGGAAAACTCAACATTTACATCGACGACACCGCCGGGACGACACTGGGCCGCCTCCGGGCCGTCGCCCGCACCAAGCGGCGCAAAGGAGAACTCGACCTGCTGGTGATCGATTACCTCCAGCTGATCGAGAGCGAGAACACCACCGGGAGCTACAAGCAAAACCGGGAGCGGGAGGTGGCCGAGATCTCGCGCGGCCTCAAGAAGCTGGCCAAAGAGCTGAACATCCCCGTCGTGCTGCTCTGCCAACTGAACCGGGCCGCTGAAGGACGGGCCGACAAGCAGCCGCAGCTCTACGACCTCCGCGAGTCCGGAGCGATCGAGCAGGACGCTGACGTCGTATTGATGCCGTTCCGCCCGGCCTACTATCCCGAACTCATTGTCAGCGAATACGAAGGCGGCCCGGAGTTGCCGAAAGACGTCGGGATGATCTTCGTGCGGAAGCAGCGCGACGGGAAGCTCGGTACCGCGGCCTTTCGCTATTCGCCCGACCTCAGTAAATTGACTGACTATCACCCCGACGCTCCGGCCGAGGGACAACAATTGCCATTCTGACCATGAAGATAACCAAACGAAACTCACGCGTTCAGCCCCTCAAGGCGACCGGCACCGCTTTCTCAGCCGACAAGGTTACGCCGGTGATCGAGTTCCTGAAAGCCAACTACCGGATCGAGGTCAACAAGTACGATCGGACACAAATGCGGATCGCCAGCACCGGGACGCGGGCCTACACCTTTCCGCCGAGCCTCGACGACATCTCGATCCACATGATGCAGGCCGGCATCCCGCACACCAAGTCGCTCATCCGGATGCTGCTGAACTCGCCCAACCAAATCGCCAGCTACGACCCCGTGAAGGAGTACTTCGCCAGCCTCCGAGAGATCGAACCCGACGGTGAATCCCATATCGACCGACTGATCGCGCACCTGCGGGTGCGCGAATTCGACGATCGTCCGGAGGGATACTACCGCGACATGGCCGCGCGGTTCATTCGCAAGTGGCTGGCAGCCGCTGCGGCGTGTGCGATCGGCGAGTCGGCCAACGAAGCCGCGTTGGTCTTCGTCAGTGCCACCGAGGGGAACGAAAAGACTTCGCTGGCGAAGTTTCTTTGCCCGGAGCCGCTCCGGGAGATGATGACCATGAGCCACGCCGATCGGCGCGTCTTCAACATCGATCAGGCTGTTATCTCGAACTTCCTCGTGTTGTACGATGAGATGCACGGGCTGAATGCCTCCACCGCCGAGGAGTTCAAGAAAGTGATGTCCGCCCGGAGCCTGCCGGTAAAACTGCGGGGAGAATTCGGCCCCGTGGTGCGTCCGCGCATCGCCTCGGTAGTGGCGACCACCAACAACCGGACGGGCTTCAAATCAGGCTTCCTGTGCCCCGCGCTGGGGACGCGTCGCTTTATCTCGATCTATCTCGACTCCATCGACTTCGATTATACCGAGAACGTCGATGTCGACCGGCTGTGGGCCGAGGCGCTCGCGTTGGCCGAGAGTCCCGACTACGACCACCGTTACACGCAGGGGGAGTTCGCCGAGCTGAAGGAGGCCAATCAACGTTATATGATCGAGACGCCGGCCAGTGCGGTGCTGCAGCAGGCCTTCGATATTCCGGAGGAGGACGATGCGACAGCGCAGTGGTTGACGCCGACCGAGATCTTGGCGGATCTGCAGCGGCGGCGGATGGTTCGCGCGGAGGTGGCGCGATACATGACCCCGAAGCATCTGGGCGAGGCGCTGACCGCGCTCGGATTCCGGCGCGACATGATCTATGGTGCTGGGGAGCGGAGGTACAAGTATCTGGTACGGACGTTGTAGGCGTGTAACGCGCTCACGCTCATGTGTATATCTATATTTTTCAATATAGATATATATTTTGAGAGAGTTTATAAAATTGAAACGACATCTTGCTACTACTTACTACTTTTCTGCGTAATGATTTGAATAACAAATAAATATGCGCCTCAGATTGGTATCTACTACGTACTTACTACTTTTTTCGGCCTGCGCTCGCACCTACTACTTTTTAGTGTTGATAACCAGCGCATTGTGCGCTGTTGTAAGTAGTAGGTGAGAATGAGATACAAATTTTTGCAGCACGAAAAAACGAATATTTCGGCAGGGATGCAATAGGTGAATTTTTCTTGTTTAATTATCTGATTTTCATTAACTTTGTATAGTCCGATCATGGAGGTAAAGATTCATATCAAAGACCCGATTTTGCGGTGTTACTTCGTCGGTCGTTTCCCGCGACAGGACGACGGGTATTGTCTGGTCGATAGCCGGAGTTTAACCGGTATGGCGATCACGAGTCTTGTTTCTCATTCCGATCGGGTATTGCCTTCCGCGCCGGATCCGGATGACAGTGCTGTGGCCATCCGACTCTCGCGCTCGAAGTACAGCGATCCCCACCGGGGGAAGGCCCTCTTCCTGACGCCTCATGCGGAGGCGCAGATCAATGCCACCCTCAAGCGCGAGTTCGATAACGACTTCACCGCCTTTTGCAGCACCGCACGAGTGTGCGGGTTTCAGGTCAAGGATGCCATCGAAGCCTTCATTCAGGAGTACGGAATGGAAACCCTCTTCCGCGGCGACATCGAAACCCTCAAGAAAAAGTTCTACCGCTATGAGGTTTCGACCCGGACTCAACTGCACGAAACTTTGCGTCAGAAGGCGAATTATGCCGTCCGAAAAGTGCGTCGGATCATGAATAAAGTTGCATTGTAATGTATATCAATACGTTGCATTATTTTGCCGCGATTTTCACCGAAAACTGTTGAAAATAAAGCAAGCCGCCCGCTATGAAAAGAGAATTTTCGTCCCTTGTCCGGATCGCCCCCATCCGGAACCGACAGATCGGTGAACCGTCGACCCTGACGACCTATTCGGATGTCTCGTTCGACGAAGAGGCGAAGAGCTCCACGCAGGGAGTCTTGTACGACCAGTCCCTCAAGGTCGCCGTCCCGCGAGGGGAGGCCGAGGCATTCCTGTCGTTGATTCCTCGGTTCCGGGCACAGGTATGGCTGCACGACGGCACCGATTTTCACCCGTGGGGTACGATCGATATTCCTGTTCAGGTGGTCGTGATACCCCGCGCCGAGACCGTTTTGTTCGAGATGAGCTGCAAATCCCTGCGGCCGCTCCTGCACGGTTAGTCCTTTATTCTCCAGCCGGAGAAGCGGATTTTTGCAATAAAAAATGGTCTTCTCTCTCGCCCGGCTGATCGATTCCCATCTACTCGTCGAACCGAAGTTTCTCGACCGTTTTGTCGTCGAGAACCTTCTTCATGCCAATACCCCGCCGCCCGCATTCGACCCGCGCAGCATCGTCAAGACTCTTCCGGCCTTGTCGGACAGCGATATTGCCGTAACATTCGACCTGTCGGAAATCACCGCCGATAAAGAGTTCGTATTCTACCATCCCATCTCCGGGATGATCCTCTCTCATCCCTCCTTCTATTACGACTGGGGCTACGGCTGGCGCGAGATGTTCTCGACCACCGGTTTCCTGAACAACCTGAAAGCGGCCGACGCTCTGCCGAACGTACTCGCCCATTTCCTGCACATCAATTCCGGCGGGGGCGTCGCGTGGCTGCTCGATGTGGCGGCCGAGGCGATGCGCGCATGCAAAAAGCCCATCTACGCTTTCATCGAATACCAGTGCTGCTCGGCCGCCTACTATCTCGCCAGTCAGGCGACAGTCATTAAAGCCTTCACGCAAAACGACATCATCGGCAGTATCGGTACCATGACCACCGGGATCAATCTGGACGGTTACTACGAGCAACTCGGCATCAAGCTGGTGGAAGCCTATGCCACCCGTTCGGATCTCAAGAACAAGAAAGAGAACGATCTGCTCGACGGCAAGCCGGAAGAGTATATCAAGACCCGTCTTGACCCGCACCAGCAGCAGTTCGAGAAAAACGTGCGCGCCGGCCGGCCGCAGTTGAACGACCTTCCCGACGATCATCCCGTCTTCCGGGGTGAAACTTTCTTTGCCTCTGAGGCGCTGGAGCTCGGTCTAATTGACGGCATCCTGCCCGATCTGAGTACCGCGCTGCGGGAAGCCTATGACCTCGGCGTCAGTGTACGCGACAGCAACCAAATATCAACCAATATCTAACCAACATGAAGTTCATCGAACAATTGAAGGCCGTGTTCACCTCGCTCAAGATGGTGGACAAGGCTCGGAATCAGGAGATGACCACTGCCGACTGGAAGGCCATTCGGGCGGCGTACCGCAAAGAGTACGGCACCGAGCTCGCCGCCGATCAGGCCGAGTTCCAGCGGCAGCAGGAAGCAAAAACCTCCGTTGCCGGCGATCCGTCTCAAGAGGCAGCGGACAACGCCGCTGCTTTGGCTATCCTGAATGACGCCCTCGCCGAAGCCGGCGGCGGTATGCCGAATGACACCGAGGGTGCTCCGACCGGGGGTGCTGCCACCCCGATTCAACGCACCGACTCCGTCGTCGATGCGGCACATGCCATCGCCGGAGCGCTCCGCGAAATGAGCCGGCAGACCTTGCCCGACAAGCCGGCCACCGTCAATGGCTCAGCCCTGTCGCCGAACGGCCCCGGCCACACCGATGCCTATTTCTGCGGTATCGAACATCCGATCTTCTCGATGGAGCGGCGGTATAACCGGATCGCGCTGAATCCGGCTCTCGCTCTGACGCAACCGCTCAACGCCGTCATGGAGAAAGAGGTCGGCGCCGAGTTCCGGGAGCAGCTCAGTGCATATGCCGGTATCGTGGCCGGTCGTATCAACGAGTTGCGGCAGGCCAATCTGCTCAATCCGGCCCTGTTGGCCGCAGGTGTCAGCATCGGAATCGACCCGAAAGGACTGGGCGACCAGTATCTGACCCGCCGTACCGACCTGTTGATTGCCCGGCTGGCCGAGATCCGGAACGTCTACGACATCTTCCCGCGCCGTTTCGGAGTACAAGACCGCGAGGTGATGATCAACGCCTTTTTCGGGGACTTCTCGCAGGCCTATCAGAAAGGCGGTATCTGGAAAGGCAACGTCGAGTTGCAGCCGGAGATCTGTTACGTGGACGACGCCATGTTCAAGACGCTGTTCAACTCCATGAAGGAGATCGAACGCCAGTACATCGGCTATCTGAACACGGAGGGCTCCGACCCGATCAAGTGGACGATGATCGAATGGGCGATGTTGAACATCTCGACCAAGCTGATCGAAGAGCAAAACCAGCGGAAGGTGCTCGGCATCTATGTGAAACCCGAAGACGGCAAGTCGGGCCACACGCTGAACGCCGGTACCGGAGTGTACTACACCCTGCTGCGGTACTACAACGAAGGTAAGATCTCACTGGTGGACGACTCGGCCTTCTCCGGTTATACGAGCGGCGCGACGATGGTGGCCTGCGTGACCAATTTCCTGTTGTACCTCTCCGAACGCGTTCCGGATCTCGACAAATACGAGGTTATCCTGAATGCCAACCACCGGGCCATGTGGAAAGCCGGGATCCGGGAGATCTACGGCAAGGACACCGACTTCACCGGGCCGCAGGGCGACGTCGTTCCCGACCACCAGAACCGCATTCGCTGGTGTCCGTACGGCAAGACCCTCCCGTTCATCTGGGTGCAGAAGCCGGGCAATATCCAGTCGATCGAACTGACCGCCGGCGAAATGCACGCCGTGCAGTTCGAGTCCGACATGGAAGACGTCAAGGCGTGGAGCATCTGGAAAGAGGGGACGTCGGCCACCTATGCCGGCAAGCCGTTCAAGACGAAAGCCGAACGAGCGGCGCACGGTTTCGAGGATCAGGAGATCTTCTGTAACAAGCCGTGTGTCGAGCTGGCCGCCGATGCCGAGACGGTTACCGTCAGCGGCGACTTCCGCCATTACGTTACCGGAGTGAACACGGCTGCCAAAGCGATCACCGACATCGTCGGCGCAAAAGCCGGCGTGGCCTACCTGATCGAAGTCGGCGACGAAACCCATCCGCAGACCATTGCGAAATCGGGCAAGTTCGCCGATCTGACCGAGGCCTTCACGCCGACCAAGAAGGGCGATTACCTGATGGTGATCCTGAATGCGGACGGCGATAAGTTCCGGGAGCTGGAACGCTGCGTTGGCGGTACCCGCACCATCAATCAGGCCCTTCAGCCCAACGTGCCGGGTGGCAGGTAGGCTGTAAACGATTCGTGGGAGCCGTTCGGCGGCTCCCCTTTTAACCTCAAAATTCATCGACACATGAAAAAACAAACCATCAAGCGGGCCATCCGTGCACATAAAATGGATATGGCTCGTAAACGCAAACTGATGCTGACCCTGTTTCTCGTGGTGTTCGGCCTGTTTGCCGGTACCGCACTGGCGGCCGCAGCCTTCGATACGACTCTGTTGCCCGACGCGCTGACAGTGAGCGGCGGTACGGTTCTGGCTGGTAGCATGGCGCTGATTGGCGACATCGAAGATACCTCGGACAAAGACGCCGCCGGCGGACAGATCGCCTATCAGGTGTGGCTCGTTCACTTGAGTCAGGTAGATCAGAACGTACCTTTTCCGAAACCGAATGCCAATCGGGAGGTCGGCACGATTCCGCTCAAGACCGGAGAGGTCATGTACAATTTTGAAGCGCACGACATTCCGACGGACGACGGGAAGAGCGAGAAGGGAGACTTCACGACCAGCAATACGAATACGTTC
Source organism: uncultured Rikenella sp. (assembly GCF_910577125.1). Lineage (GTDB taxonomy): Bacteria > Bacteroidota > Bacteroidia > Bacteroidales > Rikenellaceae > Rikenella. The sequence goes on along the minus strand of NZ_CAJTMN010000003.1, from coordinate 3,012 downwards.
GTCATCCAGATGTCCGGGAACCGGGACAAGCTGCTGAACTTCATGGAAGAGTTTACCGGCGGTAAGTTCGTGATCATCTATCGGGAGTGCGAGTCGGACAACTACTTCGTGATGGGTAACCCCTGCAAGCCGATGATCCTGAAGACGTCGGAACGGGCCAACAACAAGGAGAAACGCAGCCTGACCTTCACCTTCGAGAATACGACATGGAGACAGCCGTACAAATACGTCGGCGCCATCGTTCGTTCGGAACCGGTGTCGCTCGCGGCCGATACCGACACCCTCGCGATCGTCGCCAACAACGACCGGTATATTCTGCCGAACGGCACGACCGAAGCTGTGCCGGTAACCAAAGTAAGCGGGCTGACCGATAGCGACAAGGGGCGGACGATCACCGTCACTGGAGCCGGTTCGGACAACGCGGCCACCATCGAGGACGGCGCGGCATTCGTACTGGAGGGCGGCGCGACGTGGACGGCGAAGACCGGCAGCTCCATTACCTTCCGCGTGTTGGATCCGACCCGGTTGATCGAAGTTTCCGGCACCCGTGTTCAAACCGCATAATTCTACGTTATGGATTTTATTGGAAAGAAAAACGCTCACGATCGGCTTCTCGGTGTAACGCATCTCGAAGCCGACCGGGAGCTTCTGAAACAGAAAGCTCCCCAGCACGACCTGCTCAAACGCGGTATCTTCAACCGTCTGCAGGACGCCTCCTCGATTTTGTTCGCGTTGCTCGACTTCGCGACCGAAGAGGAGATCGTCCGACATCGTCGAACGATCGCTGCCGTGAAAGAGCGGGCCGCATCTGAGGCTGCCCGGCTCAAGGCCGAAGAGGAGGCCCGGCTGAAATCCGAGGAGGAAGAGGCTGCCCGCCTCAAGGCTGAAGAGGAGGCCCGGTTGAAAGCTGAGGAGAAAGAGGCCGCTCGCCTCAAGGCTGAGGAAGAAGCCCGGTTGAAAGCCGAGGAGGAAGAGGCCGCCCGCATCAAGGCCGAAGAGGAGGAACAGGCCAAAGCCGCCGAGGCTGCTGCCGCAGCGGTGCCCGTCGAAAAAAAAAGCTCCTCAAAGAGCAAGAGTACCCCAAAATCCGCTGGGGATGCTTAGAAGATCCTGACACGGCTACGGCCCTCGTGATCTACGAAGACCGTATCCGGACTTATCGCCAGATGAAGGTTCTGGATGAACGACTCGACACAGCCCCCACCGACAGCGATGTCAAGGAGATGGCCGAGCTGCGCATTCAGAACCTTCTTTGCTTTCGTGAACTCCAGTCGTTGAACGACCACGGCGTCTTTCTGAACGAACATCCGTACCTGAAGAACAAGGCCGATTACGAAGAACTGCTCGCACTCTGGAACAGCGATCGCGACCGGTTTATTCGACAATACGAAAACTGCCGCAACAACATCCGCCGCTACACCGGACGGATGAATCGCCGGGGGGCCACTGCCGAAGCGATCGAAGAAGCCCGCCGCCACAAAACGCGCCACGAACAGCGTGCCGCCATTTTCAAAAAAATACTATCCCATGCAAATACAGGTTCATAACCTCGGCCACCTGCCGACCGCTCCGCTGGACGACTTTCACGAGCTGCAGGAAGACTTCAAACTCCACGACGAGGAGAAGATGATGAAGCTCGCGCTGATCATCGTAACGCGGGGCTTCAAATACTCCTTCAAGGCATGGCGCGATCCGGACGGCAAGCTCTGGATCATCGACGCCCATCAGCGGAAGAAAGCTCTCTTGCACCTGCGGAACCGCGGGATGGAGATTCCGGAGATACCCTACAAACCAATCTACGCCGCCGACAAGAAAGAGGCCGTCGAGGAGATCGCCGCCTACAATTCCGAGTTCGCGCAGAAAAATCCGGACACCATCCTGTTCGAGAAGTATCAGATCACCTCCGAGTCTCTTTCGCAGTTCAATCTCGATCTCGGCGTGGAACCGGAAGCGCTCGATCTGAAGCTCGATACCAAGATGACCCTGACCGAACAGCTCGACGAGCTCGATCTGGAGAAAGAGTATGCCGAAGCCGACCTTTCGGAACAAGCTATCACCCGTCCCGGCGACATCTGGTTGCTCGGCCCGCATCGGTTGATGTGCGGCGACTCCTGCTCGTCGGTCGCCGTGGCCACTCTGATGAACGACCGCCGGGCCGACCTGCTGATCACCGACCCGCCCTACAACGTCGAGTATGAGGGAAAGACGGAGGATGCGCTGACGATCGCCAACGACTCCATGTCGGACGACGCCTTCGACAGGTTTCTTTTCCGGGCATTCCGGAACATGTACACCGTGACCAAACCCGGCGCGGCGATCTACGTATTCCACAGCGACAGCGAGGGGCTGGCCTTTCGGCGCAACTTCGCGCGGGCCGGATTCAAATTGGCCCAGTGCTGCGTTTGGGTCAAGAACTCGATCGTGATGGGGCGTCAGGATTACCAATGGCAGCACGAACCGGTGCTGTACGGCTGGAGAGAGGGGAAGGGGCACCGCTGGTATGCCGACCGCTCGCAATCCACCGTCTGGCACTACGACAAACCGACACGCAACGACATCCCTCCCACCATGAAGCCGGTGGCGCTCGTCTCCTATCCGCTGCTGAACAGCTCGAAAGAGGGAGACGTGGTGGTCGATCTTTTCTGCGGCAGCGGTTCTACGCTGATGGCCTGCGAACAGCACAAACGGGTCTGCTATACGATGGAACTGCTGGAGAAGTTCGTCGATGCCACCGTGGCCCGGTACATCAACGCCGTGGGCAGCAGCGAGGTCTACCTGCTGCGAAACGGTAAGAAACTGAGCTACGAGGAGGCGGCCGCACGATGACGATCGACGAACAGATACTCAAGCGGATTCGCGACATGGGAGCGATCGGGCACACCCCCGCCCAGATCGCCTCCCTGCTGCGCATCCCCGCCGCCGAGCGGGAGGCTTTTTTAGACGAGTTCACCCGGCCCGAAACGAAAGTCTACGAGTCGTATGCCAACGGCAAGGCCATGATGGACTACAACA
>NZ_CAJTMN010000002.1 GCF_910577125.1 uncultured Rikenella sp. | reverse complement strand
GGCATATTCTGCCGATTGGCTCACCGCCAATCGGCAAGAATTGCCGCGGGCGACTGAAAAACGTATTGATAAGCTCGCGCGCCACGCCTTAAGAAGTGATTCTACTATTTTGGCTACCGCCAAAATAGAATGAATCGCGTAAGGCGCGCGGACAATGCCCGATTTACCTACTGGGGAAAAGTCCGCTTTGCCTAACATTGTGCGGCTGTTAACATCGGGGAATTTGTTTACCTCTTCTCTCTGTTCCGCTTAGGCCGCGGGGCTCCTACTTTCTACTATGTGGTAGAAAGTAGGCAAAGAGCACATTCAAGGGGAACTCGCATCCCCCTTGAAAATCCCCCGGCTCTTGTTTGAAAGAATCGCGACTCTCTTACTCCGTGCCATAATCCTGCGCCCCACAGGGTCGCGCGGGCCGGAGCCACCCCCGGCGTAGGGCCGCAACTTCGCGGTGCTCGTTTCGGCCACGCTGGCTCCGACCCGCTAAGCCCCGCCCCGGGCTACCGCGAAAGGACCAGTGGCACGCTGTACGACATCTGCACTGCCGGTTACAGCTGGTCGGCTACATCTTACTGCTCGGACAATAACTACCGTAACATGAACTTGTATTTCGGTACAACATGGATCAATCCCTGCAGTGCGCACAACCGTGCCTACGGTTTTCAGTTGCGTTGCCTCTCGGAATAAACGAAAGAAGGGAGACAGGCCGGCAGAGTGGGAAGATCGTGTATGGATAAGATATAAAGTGGTAGATTGGATAAATCGTATAAATTTCTGATTGATAAAATGTCTATTATTTTTATATAAACTTTATTTTTAGACCTGCTATCTTTGCGGCCGACGGGTTACCGTTGTAAATCGGTTGCGGTCGGGGCTTCATTTCGGGGGTGATATCGGAGCCAGTTGGCGATCATCTCTCCCCCTTCCGGCGTGAGGATCGATTCGGGGTGGAATTGTACGCCGCGTACATCGTACCGGCGATGGGCGAGGGCCATGATCGCTCCCGCGGCATCCGTGGCGGTCACCTTCAGGGTGTCGTCCGGAAATCCGTGCCGATCGACGACCCACGAGTGGTAGCGCCCCACGGTCGGGCGGCGCGGGAGGCCGGTGAAGAGAGGGTCGGGAGCGACGATTTCGATCCGGCTGGCGATGCCGTGGCAGACCTGCGGCAGGTTCGCCAGCCGGGCGCCGAAGCACTCGGCGATGGCCTGTTCGCCGAGACAGATGCCGAGGATACTTTTGGTTGGAGCATACCGGCGGATCAGGGGCAGCAGGAGACCGGCCTCCGAAGGCAGACCCGGGCCCGGCGAGAGCACGATTTTGTCGTACGCTTCGACGGCATCGAGGGTGATCCGGTCGTTGAGACACACGTCGAGCCGTTCGGCGCCGGCTTCGCGGAGCAGCTGGACGAGGTTGTAGGTAAACGAGTCGTAGTTGTCGAGCACCAGAATTTTCATATCGTTTCCGGCCGGTGGTCGGCGCGATGCGAAGATAAAAGAAAAACGGGAGTGCGGCGAGGTTGTGGCCCCGGATTTGCAGCATGAGATGCTAAAAACGAACCGAAATGTTGATTTTACTCTCTCCGGCCAAGGCGATGGATATGTCGCCGGGCCGGCGCGACGATTGGCCGGCGGCCACCGAACCGCTCTTCGGAAAAGAGGCGGCGGAGCTGGCGGCCGCCATGCGTCGTTTCTCGGCTCTGGAGCTGATGAAGCTGTTCAAGATCAGTATGCCGCTTGCGACGCAGACCGAAGAGCGCTACCGGATGTTCGGCCGGCCCTCCAATCCGCGCAAGGAGGCGATAACGGCCTATAACGGCAGTGTGTTCAAGGCGATCGATGCGGCGGACTGGTCGCGGGAGGAGTTGCTGTATGCACAGGAGCGGCTGCGGATCGTTTCGACGCTGTACGGACTGGTGCGGCCGCTGGATCGAATCGAGGCCTACCGGCTGGCTTTTAAACTGAAACTTTTTCCGGAACAGGGAACGCTGTACGGTTTCTGGCTGCCGAAGCTGACCGGGCCGTTGATCGAGGATGCGAAACGGGCCGGGGGCACGGTGATCGATCTGGCAAGTCTCGATGTGCAGGGCGCCCTGCGGATGGATGAGCTCCGAAAGGCGGTGCGGGTGGTGACTCCCGAATTTCGGGAGTGGCGCGAGGGCCGCTACGAAACGGCGGCGCGCACCTATGCAAAAATCTGCCGCGGCCTGATGACGCGGCAGATCGTTCGACAGCGGATCGAGTCGCCGGAAGGGTTGCAAACCTTTATGTGGAACGGGTTCGCGTTCAATCCGGAGATTTCGGACGACTCGCACTATATTTTCACCCGGGAGCACCGGCCGTAAGGAGTAGAGGGCCGGCTCCTATTCCGGTACGTAGATGATCTCGCCGTTCTCCATCTCGTAGGCGATGCCGACTTTGCGGCCTTTGCGGCCCGAAGCCTCCTGCGATTCGGAGGGCTTGTACCGGGTGATGGTCTCTCCCTCTTTGGTGATGATCTCCATGTCTTCTTTCCCCGGATTCTTGACCATCGTGTAGTCTTCCTGCGAGAAAACCTCCGTCATGTTGAATTTGGTCACCAGAGCGACCATCAGCGCGACGGCGAAGACCATCGCCACGTCGAACAGGTTCGAGAGCAGGGCGACCGGATCGTGGTCTTCGCCCGTGTTCAGGATTCTTCTCCGTTTCATTGGTTTACGGCGTTTTTGGTGACGGTCATCTCTCTGAGACGGACTGGGCCGGCGGGCTGGTGCGCCTCGATCGCGACGGCGGATACGTAGTCCAGCAGGGTGAGATCCTGGGTCGCCCAGCGTTGTTTGATCTGGAGCAGAACGAAGCCGATGGCGCCGGCGAAGAGTCCGATGACGGTGGTGGCGAAGGCGACCTGCATGTTGTAGGCCATGGTGCTGATGTCGCCGGTCGAAAGCCCCATCAGGGCCGGCCCCATCGGAATCAGGGTACCCATCAGGCCGAGAATCGGCCCGAATTTGGTCAGGATTTTGGCCTCTCCCAGTTCGCGGTCGGCCTGGATTTCGTATTCCGAGACGATGCGGTTGTTCACGGCTTCGCTGCCGTTTCCGGCGGCCAGCTCACGGGCGGCCCGGATAAACGCGGAGTCGGGCTGTGCCGCCAGTGTCTCGCCGAGGGCGGGGAGGTGTTTCGCGTCGAGCCGGTTGATTTCGGCCGAAACGGTGCGGTACATCTTGCGGCGCTGCATGTAGCGGTTATGGAAGCCGCCCAGCATGAAAATCGATTTCACGAAGAAAAAAAGCAACCCGACGATGACGGGTACCAGCAGGCCGTTCGAAATCCAGAAAAGAAGGTTTGAAACGTGTTCCATGTTTAGTTGTGTTGTTTTTTCAGCTTTTTCAGGAGGCGGGGTGCGAAGTATCCCGCGGCGAAGAGCACACCCGTGATCGACAGGGCCAATCCCATGCCGTGCCAGTCGATCGGTGCGCTGTGGCTGACCACGGTGGCCGACGGATGGAAAACGGTGCAGCAGATCGTGAGCGCGAATATCAGCATCCCGGTCAGGAGGGTCAACTCGATGCGTCCCTCTTGGGACGGAATCAGTGTACGTACCGCCCAGTCGCCTCCCGTCAGGATTACGAAGATGCCGATGACCAACCAGGTGCTGACGGCGGCGAACGAACTTCCTGCGAAAGTGAAGAAAAGATTGATTTGCAGGTAGAATATCGCCGGGAAGATCAGCAGGGTTGGTATGTATCTCATCCAGCGGGTCTTGCGACGGGGGACGATCTGTGCCCGGCAGTTGCCGAAGGTCAGCAGCAGGTCGAGCATCACGATCAGTGAGATGTTCATCAGGGCGTCTTTGGCGTAGAGCGCTTGTTCGACCTGGAGTTTGTTGAACTCCAATGCATACGGGTGGCAGAACCAGACGAAGCCGGCGCAGAGCAGACCGAACACCACCCCCTGCCACCGTCGGGGCAGGAGGCTGTCGGTCAGTGCTGTCTTGACGACGACCAGCAGGGTCAGTAACAACAGTACGCTGTCCATGTGTCTCAGGATTTGGATTGACGCACTTTGCGCAGGATCAGCATCACAGCCACTGCGGCGCAGATCACGCCGAACGCTCCCAACGCGATGCCGAGGCCGCGGAACGGATTTTCTGCTTCGGCCGTGCGGTTGAGCGATTCTTTTTCGAGCACCATTCCGTTGTTGTCCGTGTGGTTGGACGGGGCGGCCGAAAGGGCCCGGTCGACGGATGCGTTGTAGCTCTTGGCCTGCTCGGGAGTCAGCTGCCGGCCGATGAAGTCGCGCAGTTTGGCGTTGTCGCAGGTGAAGCCGCTGCAGGCCGCTTCGTGCCGGGTCACTAGTTCGCTGTGCAGCTCGGCGATAGCCTTCAGCTGTTCCGGCGTAGCCTGCCAGTAGCCTTTGCGGGCGGTCTCCATCATCACGGCGGTGATCTCCTGCAGGGCGGCCGGATTCTCGCGTTCGAAGAAGGTCTGGGTGCCCAGATTCAACTCGTCTTTGACGTAGATGTCGTAAATCCGATCCCACATCTCGTTGTCGATCGCGGCGGGTTTCATGACGTTCCACCCGTAGGTGTTCCGCACGATCTCGGTGAAACGGCCGGCCGACGAGGCACCGCCCTTCATCTGTTCGCGGATGTAGGTCGGATTGAAGATCGTGGTGCGCGATTCGACGCCGATGGCCTCTTTCAACTCCTGTACACGGGCGTGGTGCCGGTTGCGCAGGTCGTTGAAGTAGGTTTCCGGGTCGCGACCTGTCACGTTGCGGACGGTCAGGTTCAGACCCCCCATGAATTCGTAGACGTGGTCGAGACTCAGCGCCCCCCAGGTGTTGCTTTGGCGCGGCTGTACGACGGCGTCGGTGTTCTGCAGGGCGGCTTCGAAGACGCCGGCCCGGAAATCGCCCCACGCTTCGGAGCTGCCGTAGACGGCGCCCATGTTGTTGAGATAGACTTCGGAGATTTCGCTCTCTTTTTCCCAGCGGTCACCGCTTTCGACCAGGGCGGTGATGCCGGTGCCGGCCATTCCGTTCAGACCGCCGAAGATGCGCTGGGTCGAGAGCTCGCGCGCCTCTTTGGGCGAGAACCCTTTTTCGAGCAGTATCTTTTCGGCATCGACCTGTCCTTTGGCGACGTAGTTTTCTCCGCCGTCCTCAGCTGCCGCAGCCATGCCGATGGCTTTCTGGATCAGCGCCAGACGCGAGGCGGCGAGGTCGCGCAGCTGGCCGGAGGTCTGTACCACCACGTCGATCCGCGGGCGGTTCAGCTCCGAGGCCGGAACCAGCCGGATGTCCATCACGCGGCCGAACTGGTCGCGGATCGGTTCGGCGCCGAGCATCCACAGAATCTGGGCGATCGTAGCCCCTTCGCTCTCGATGAAGGCGCCCGACCAGAGGGTGAAGCTCACTTTTTGCGGATAGTTGCCGCCGTGGTTCTTCATGTAGTCGGCCAGCATCTGTTCGCCCATGGCGACGCCTTTGGTCCAGGCGTCGGGCGAGGGGGTGGCTTCGGCGTTGATGGAGTAGAGGTTGCGCCCGGTGGGCAGGGTGTTCGGATTGGCGATGTAGTCGCCGCCCGGAGTGGGGGCCACATAACCGCCGCTCAGCGCATGGACGAATGATTCCAGCTCGCCGGCGGGGCTGTTTTCCAAGGCGGTACGATAGTTCCGGACGTTGGCTACCGCGTCGGCGATGTTCAGCACGGCATCGGCGAACGCTTTGTCGGCTGCCGTGACGGTATCTCGCGCGGATGTCGCACCCGAAACGGCTTCGGGTCTTGTTTTTTTGTTGTCGGAACCGTTTTTCGTGTTCATGGCCTTGAGCATCGCCATCCGGTCTTTCGGTTTGGAGAGCTCCCGGATGTGCCGGGCCCGTGCCAGCTGGGCTTCCGAAATGCCGAGCGAACGGAGCACCGCCTCGGTCGACAGTGTCGGCGAGGAGAGCAGATTTTTGACAGCCGTCTGAGCCTTTGTCCGATACTGCCGGTTGAAAAAGGTGGTCTGGTCGATCTGTTTCTGAGTGACTTTGCCCTGTGTCTTGTCGAGAGCGGCCAGTCCGTATGCGATCGGCTCGGTGGCCAGCAGTTCGACCGACGAGCGGATCTTTTCCGGGGTGAACGGCACGCCGAGGGTGTACATCCCGCCGGTGATCTTTTCGGAGCAGAGCTCTTCGGCGAAACTTTCGATCCGTTCGATCTCGGCATCCGTATAGGGCTGCGTCTGCACGCTGTCCAGTTTCAGGTCGCGGTGCAGACCCATTTTCAGGGCCAGACGTTTGATTTGCAGGTTGTCGTCCGCCGAACGGTCGCTCTCCTCTTTGGCGAGGTAGTTTTTGATGCGTTCCAGCAGCTGGCCGACTTCGCCGCGCATTTCGGTCTCGATGAACGGCGGGGTCAGGTGCGATACGGTGGTCGCATAGCTGCGCCGTTTGGCGATGATCCCTTCGCCCACGTCGCCGATCGTATAGAGGTAGAAGTGAGGCAGATCGCCCACCAGCCGGTCGCTCCAGTCGGCGGTCGAGAGGGCGACCTGTTTGCCGGGGATGAACTCCAGCGAACCGTGTGTGCCGAAGTGGAGCATGGCGTCGGCGCCGAAGCCGTAGCGTGTCCAAAGGTAGGAGGCCAGGTAGTGGTGCGGCGGGATCGGGTTGTCGCCGTGAACGGCGGCAAAGGTGTTCTCGCCGGTGCTTTGGGTCGGCTGGGACAGCAGGACGATGTTTCCGAACCGGATCCGGGTTACGGCGATGCTGTCGCCGGTGGTGTAGAAGGCGCCCGGAGCCGCTCCGTGTTTAGCGGTCAGTTCGGCGTACTGCTCCGGCCGCAAGGTCTGACGCAGCCAGTTGTCGTAGTCGGCGGCCGGAACCAGTTCGGGGTAGCCGGAGTGCAGGTAGCGCTCGATGTTCCCCTCGGCATAGCTGTTGAAGACCGGGCCGCGCTCCATCACCAGTTTTTCGAATTCCTTTTCCGAAGCGGGCAGGCCGCTCAGGTCGTACCCTTCACTCTGCAGTTTCTTCAGAAAGTTGTACAGCGAGGGCAGCACCTCCAATCCCGAGGCGACCAGCGAGTGGCTGCCGGGGCCTTTGAAGTAGTAGACGGCCACTTTTTTGTCTTTGTTGGCCTTTGTCCGGAGCGTCAGGTAGTTCGCCACGGTGCCGGCAAACTGTTCCGCCCGCCCGGGGATGGATTTGAAAAGGTAGAGTCCCTCGTCGTCGATGAATTGGGCGTTGACGGCCATCGGGACGATGCCGCCGTCCAGCTCGGGCATCACGACGCTCTGGCTCAGAAAGCCGCCGACCATTCCCTGCCGGTCTTCCATCCAGCGGTCGTAGGTGTCGTTGATGGTGATCGGGCAGAAAACCGGGATGTTTTGCGTCTTGAGCCATTCGACGGCCCGTTCGCCCTGTCCCATGGCCAGACGGCCGTGGGGCATGTAGATCACCGCCTCGGGAGAGATCTCCTGCAGAAGCTCTAGCCGCCGGCCGAAGCTCGAAATCGGATAGACGTTCATGCCGCGCCGCTCGAGAACCGTAATCAGCGAGTCGAGGTGCTCTTTGTTGGTGTCGAACGGGCCGGCCATCCCGACCAACAGGGCGACTTTCGGCCCGTCGGCCTGATAAAAACCGTTCTGTTTGTAGTAGGATTCGAATTCGCCGACGGTGGCGAAGGTCTGTTCGTCGTCCAGATGGAACAGGACGTCGCCGCTGATCTCCACGGGCGGTTCGACGGGGCCGGTGAAGAGGCTCTTGCCGTCCAGCTCGCGGCGGATGTAGTTGAATAGGCTGCGGTAGTTGCGCGGGCCGCCGTTGCCGATGTAGGCTTTGAAAGTCGCCTGATGCGCCGAGTCGAGGCTCGTGATGTTGTTCACGGGGTCGGTCACCGAGGTGGAGTAGATCGGCATCCCTTTGGCCTTGAGTTTTTCGAGCAGGGCCCGGTGGTCGTCGGTCATCCGAATACCCATGCCGAAAATCAGCACGGCATCGTAGTTTTTCAAGCTCTCGAACTCTTCCAGTTCCACCGGGGAGAGCTTGATCGAGCTGTTATTCAACGATTTGGCCATACGGGCCGTCTGGTAGCGCGGAAAATTGACCAGCGCCACCCGGGTCGGGCCGGCTATCGCGCCGTACAACCATACCGCCGCCAGCACGACGGCCAGCGCGATGCCTGTACCGAACAGTATCTTTTTATTTCTTTTGTTCATGGTTTGTACCTATTTCCTTTTCCGGAAGAGTTGTTCGACGTCGAGGGATACACCGGCGAAAAGGGTGATCCCGGGCGAGACGGAGGTGTTGAAACTGTGCACTTCGGGGCGGTAGTCGAACAGGTTGTCGGCTCCGAGGTTGACGCTCACGGCGTTGCGGAATCGCTGGGTGACGACCAGCTTCCACATCGTGTAAGCCGGGTAGCGCTGTTCGTAGACCGCTCCGATCGTGCCGTCCGGATTGACGTACTCGTCGTCGAAGGTGTGCGTGGTCACGGCGCTCAGGATGCGGCCGGTCAGGTTCACGTCCAAGCCGTAGTTTTTGCGTTTGAGTCCGTATTCGAACCGGAGGGTGGCCGAGTGGGACCGGGCGGTCGAGGTGTTGACCCCGTCCACCGGCTGGGAGTCGTGGATGTAGGCGTACGATGCGGTGATGCCGAATCCGTAGGGGAGTTTGACCGAGACGTTGGCATCGATGCCCCACACGGTGGAACGGCCGATGTTGGTGTAGAACGAGGAGTCGGCTGCGGCATTCCAAACGGTCGAGATTTTGTCCCGGATGCGGTTGTAGTAGCCGATGACGGAGGCGGAGACGCGCTTCTGTGTGTATTCGGCCGACAGGGAAAAGTTCCGGCTCTTTTCGGGAATCAGGTCGGGGTTGCCGATCAGCTGGAACATCCCCTGGTGGCTCCAGTCGGTGTAGAGTTCTTTCAGCGTGGGCGATTTGAACCCTTCGCCGTAGGAGGCCCGGAAGGTCACGGGGCGGAGCTTGTACATCAGGGAGACTTTCGGGCTGACGTGGGCGCCGTAGGTTGAGTGGTAGTCGAGACGGGCGCCGTAGACGAGGTTGAGGCGCGGAATGAGGTCCACGTCGTGCTGGGCGAAGGCTACGTAGGTCTCGGTTGAGTGTTCCGGGTCGTCGCTGTCGAACTGGTAGGTGTTCAGTTTGTCGCCGAAAAACTCGAGACCGGCGGTCAGTGTCCCGGCTTTGCGGAAGGTGTTGTTGTATTGCAACCGGCCGGTGTGCTGGAGATTGACGTAGTTCTTGTCCCGTTCATTCAACAGCAGGTAGTAGTCGAACTTGTCGTATTCGTCGAATTTGTAGCTCGCTTCGAGGTTCTGCCGTTCGTTGATCTCGTAGTTCAGGTTCAGCCGTCCGGTATAACCGTGATACAGATCGTGTACTTTGCTGCTCGAGTACTGCTCGTGGTTGTAGTAGGTGCCGGCCAGGGTCACGGTCAGCGGGTCGACCGGCCGGATGATGAATTTCTGGTCGATGTCCCAGTCGCTGTAGCCGTAGATATAGGTCGTGCTCAGTGTCTCGCCGTCGGGCTGCTGCGTGCCGTCGGGATATTCGATGTAGGAGAATTTCCGGTCGGTCATCGAATAACTGTTGCGGTGTTTGTAGGTTCCCGTCGTGAAACTGTTGAACCGGCGGGTGTTGAAGCCCAGTGAGCCGCCGTAGCGTTGTTCGTTGAGGCTTCCGTATCGGCCGTTGAGGTTCAGCTGCCACGGCTGGGTGGCTTTCTTGGTGATGATGTTCACCACACCGCCGATGGCGTTCGAGCCGTAGAGGGCCGAGGCGGCTCCCTTGACGACTTCGATCCGTTCGATGTTTTCCACGTTGAGTCGGTCGTAGTCGATGTTGTCCCGCGTTTCGCCGGCGATCCGTTCGCCGTCGATCAGAAAGAGCACGTAGTTGGCGCCCATGCCGGAGAGGTTGATGTTGGTGGTTCCGCCGTGGCTCGTGAATTCGATGCCGGGCAGGACCAGTTCTAGCAGGTCTTTGACGGTGGTGGCGTCGGTTTTCCGGATCTCGTCCGCGCGGATCACGCGGGTGACGACGGGAACGTCTTTCAGCAGTTTCGGCGTACGGGTGGCGGTGACGACCACATCGTCTGACTGGAGGTTCCAGATCGGATCGTCGGTCTCTCCGGGAGGGGTTTTCTCTTTGGCTGAGAGGGCGGGCCAGCCCAGCAGAACCAGGCTGACGACCGTCGGCAGGATGTGTCGCATGGTGTGGGGTTATTCGACAGGATATTCGTAGGTGAAGGTGATATAGCCGCCGGCGCCCAGGTCATTGGTGTAATCCCGGAATTTCACTTTGGCGTATTTGCCTTCGGCCGTGCGGATCAGGTAGACGTTGGGGTGTACGACGTAGGTCGGCGGCATCCCTGAACTGGTGTACCACGTGGCGAGCACTTCGTTGAGGGACTGGGTGGTTTTGTCCCGCATGGTCGGGAAGGTGACTTCGGCGGTTACGTCCGGCGTGTAGGTGACTTCGGCAGGATCTTCGGTCACGGCGCTCATCTCGGTCGCTGCGGTTTTGAATGCTCCTCCTCGGCCGGGGCCCGAGGCACCACCGTTGGTGCGGATGTCGCCGCGGTGGAAAGCGAGATCCCACGAACGGCTGTCGGCGAGGGCGGTATAGCTGCCGTCGGTCCGGATGGTGTCGTTTTGTTCGAACGAGAAGTAGGTCCAACGGTCGAAAACGGGAGCGCGTACGGTGAATGTGCCGCTGGCGGGCGGCGGGACGACTCCTTTGTCGTCTTTGCAGGCCGTGAAGGTCAGTGTGGCGCACAGAAGGGCCGGGAAAAAGAGCGAACGTTTTTTCATGGTATGTTTTTTTGTGTTGTGAATCGGTTGGGGAAGGCAGAGATGAAAAAGAGCTCCTGTCCGTTTCCGGCATGGCTTCCGGATGGGACAGGGGCTCTCGGGCATTTATTCAGTTGGCTTACAAAATAAATTCGCTGACATCTTTGCTCGTTTTTTCATGGGCAAAGGTCAGCGAATTCGGGTGGGGAGGGAATCCCCAAATGTGAGGAAAAAACGGCGGAGGCATCCCCAACTTTTAGGAGGGGGAGGAAGGGCCTATTCGATCTCGGACTGATCCAACAGGTTGTTCAGCAGGGCATAGACCGTAAGGCCGGAGACGGTCTTGATGCCGGTCTTGCGGCTGATGTTCTTGCGGTGGGAGATGACGGTGTGCACCGAGATGTGGTGCGTGTCGGCGATCTCTTTGTTGGTCATCCCTTTGGCGACGGCGACGAGGATTTCGCGTTCGCGGTCGGTCAGTTCGTAGTTTTCGCCCGATGGGCTTTCCGTATCGCGGGCCCGCTCTTCGACGGCCCGGCGCAGTTTGCGGACGATTTTGGAGCGGTCGTCGTAGATGTGGATGGCGCCGTGGTACTGTTTCAGTGCTTCTGGTTCGATGAAGCCGTAGACGACGGCTACCCAGGCCGCTTCCGGCAGGTGTTCGAAGAGGGGGTGGAGGGCCGCACGTCTCCGGAAGTCGATCACGACGGGGTCGATCAATATCAGATCGGGCCGCAGGATCGGGGCCCGTTCGAGTAGCGGGCCGGGTTCGTCGAAGAGGGCACAGAGCTCGAATTCGCTACTCGTTTCGGTCAGCAGGGTCTGCAAACCGGCGGCGATCACGGCCGAAGGCTCGATGATCGCGAGCCGGATCTTTTTGTTCATCCGGTCGTTCATCGCACGTTTTTCTCCAATTGTTCGACCAGAGGCACCAGAATGCGGTCCTCGATCAGGGAGTGCTTGTTCAGGTCGTCCTCCAGCAGGAAGAGGTCGAGCAGCAGCCGGTTGCGTGACGCTTCGGGCAGGCTGTCGGGCAGGTATTTGATCAGGATGTTTTTCAGGTCGCCGAGCTTCTCTTCGATGTTGCTGTGGTTCTCTTCGAACTGGCCGATCGAGTAGCCTTCGTCCGACGGGCGGCCTTCGGAGAGGTTGTGGATATAGGGGAAGACGACGGTCTCTTCGTAATCGAAGTGGCTGGTGACCTCCCGGCTGTAGTCGTCGAAGAAGCGTTCCAGAATCCGTCCGTTCCGGGGTTCGCAGTCGGCGGCGAGGGTGAGCACCTGCTGCCGGATTTCGGGTATCTGGTGGTCGATGTAATCGGTGTGCGACTGGTGCAGGTAGCGGGTCAGCTCTTCGGCCGTGAACGAACCGATCTGGTCGGGCGAGGGCAGGAAGTCGTCGAAAGTGTAGATGTTGCACACCAGCAGAAAGAGGCTTGCCGAGATGTCGTGCGTGCGGCAGATGTCGCCGATGCTCTTTTCGCCGAAGCCGAGCCGGATGCCGAACCGCGGCAGCACGAACAGGAGCCGGTAGTTGGCGTGGATCAGTTCGGCCATTTTCTGGTGGTCGGAGAACAGAAGATGTTTCATGGATACGGAGAGTTCGTTCGGTGCAAAGATGTCGATTTCGGCGCAGATGTGAAAATCGGCGGCCGTTTTTGGGGCGGTTCGGTGGCGGACGGAGGTACTGCCGGCGCAATTTATCCGTATCTTCGCTGAAATTATGAAAAAGAGAATCGTTACACCGCGGCAGGAGGCCGCACGAAAGAGGCAGGGGATTGCCTATGCGCTGATCTCGTCCGCGACGTTCGGGCTGATACCGTTGTTTACCATTCCGATTTTGTCGGCAGGAACGATGTCCGGGCCGTCGATTTTGTTTTACCGTTTCGGGCTGGCGACGATTTTGATCGGCCTGATTGGAGTGATGCGGGGAAAGAGTTTCCGGATCGATTTCCGGCAGGGGACGAAGCTGGTGGTGCTCGGATGGTTCTATGCCGCTACCTCGATGTGGCTGTTGGAGTCGTACAGTTTGATTCCCAGTGGGGTGGCGACGACGATCCATTTCCTCTATCCGGTGCTGGTGACGCTCATTATGGTGACTTTCTACCACGAACCGAAGTCGATCTGGATTTTCGGTGCGGCGGTGGTGTCGATCATCGGTGTGGCGTTGCTCAACTGGACGAGCGGGGCGGTTAGCTACGAGGGGATTGCGACGGTGTTGCTGACGGTGGTGACCTACTCGATCTACATTGTCGGGGTCAATAAGTCGGGGGTCGGACGGATGGATCCGATTCCGCTGACCTTTTATGTCTTGTTTGCGGGGGCGCTGATGTTTGCCACGCATGCCGAGATGACGACCGGAATCGAGCTGGTGCGGGACGGTAGGACGGCGGTCAACCTTCTGGTGCTGGCGTTGGTCTCGACGGTGATTTCGGACCTGATGCTGGTGATGGCGGTGGAGCGGGTGGGGTCGACGATCGTTTCGGTGCTGGGTTCGCTGGAGCCGCTGGTGGCTGTTCTGGTGGGTGTTTTCTGGTTTGCGGAGCCGTTCGGATGGAAAGGGGCGCTGGGGCTGACGCTGATTATCGGGTCGGTGGTGGTCGTGATTCTCAAAAACGGGAAAAATCGAAAATAGGTGCTTGTTTTTCGGTTTGAAAAACGTATTTTTGGATAAATCTTTTGGATTATGCGTTTCAGGATAGAGCTGCGGATAGACCGGGCGTCGGGGCGGGTGCTGCCGCTCAATTATCAGTATGAGCTGGCGGCGGCTCTCTACCGGTGTATGAGCCGGAGCGATGCCGAATATGCGGCGTGGCTGCACGACAATGGCTTTACGGACGACGAGCGGGGTGGAAAGCGGATGAAGTTGTTCTGCTTTTCGAATATCCGGACTCCCCGGTTCTCGGTGGAGGCGGATCGGTTGCATATCGAGGGAGACCGGGCGACGTTTTACCTCTCTTTCCTGCCGGAGCGCAGTACGGCGGCTTTCGTCAAAGGGGCTTTTGCCGATCAGGTGCTGGAGGTGGGCGACCGGGTGTCGGGTGTCGCTTTCCGGGTGACCGACCTGACGATTCTGCCGCCCTTGTCTCAAACGGTGGCTGTGAGCGACGAGGGGTGGGCCGAAGGGGTGTTCCGGACGTTGTCGCCGGTGTGCGTCTCGCGGAAGAATCCGCAGACGGGGCATGCGGATTACCTCGCTCCGGAGGCGGAGGGGATGGCCGAGGCGTTGAGGAACAACCTCTGTCAGAAATACCGCTTTTTCTACGGCAAGGACTACGAAGGGGCGATGGATTTCGATTTCGAGGTGTGCGGCGCGGTGCGAAAGAAAAGGATTGCGATTAAACGGTTTACGCCGCAGGAGACCGGAGTCGTCGGGTATAGCTATGCCTTCCGGTTGAGGTGTTCGCCGGAGCTGCTCGACCTGGCCGGCGATTGCGGGTTGGGCGAGAAGGGGTCATTGGGCTTCGGGTTTATCGGCGCGATGTAATTTGTTCAGGGGAATGGTTATGGAACAGTCGTATTATACGGTGACTTATCGGGGGACGTTCGGTTTTATCAAGCCGTGGTTTGCGGTGCGCGACTCCAAGACGTACAGCCAGCAGTTTCTGACGCCGTCGATTGTGGAGGGGATCCGGCAGCGGCTGGAGGTCGATGCGATTCTGCGGCATAAACTGACCTATGCGGGGTTCAGCGTGCAGCAGGAGCAGATTCAGCCGCGGGGGTGGGAGCACTTTCCGAAGCAGAAGCGGATGGCGCGGCCGCGGTCGATCCTGAATCGGGGTGTCTTGCAGTCGCCGGTTCTGACGCTGGCTTTCGCTTCGGCCGGAGAGGCGGAACGGGCGGCGGAACAGCATATCTGCCTCTGTCGGAACGAGGATATCCTGCTGCCGGAACGGGAGGTGCGGATGATGTCGCCCGCGGAGTTCGACGCTTTGCCGGGCTACGAGCTGCGGTTCGGCGAGAAAGGGGAACGGGGAGTCTTTCCGGTGGGATTCAACCGTTTCAGCGAGGCGCACGAAATGATGTACGGCCGGCTGGAGGTGGCCGGCAATCCGATACAGGCGCCGACGTATGATGTGGATTAGCGGCCGGTGCGGATCATGGGGGCATACGATCATATCTGGGCGAAAACGCCACGGCCGGGCGAGGGGCAGGGGTTGCCGCTGACCGATCATTTGCGGCAGACGGCTCTTTTTGCCCGCCGGGTGGCAGCGGCGACAGGGGTCGACGAGGAGGTGGCTGCGGCGGGAGCGCTGCTGCACGATGTGGGAAAAGCGTCGCCGGTTTTCCAGCGGCGGCTGCGGGGGACGAGGCCGGAGGGGACGATTTTCCGGCACGAGATCGCTTCGCTCTTTTTTCTGCCGTTATTGCCCGAGGCGTGGCGGGGCCCGGTGGTCGAGATGGTGGCGGCGCACCATAAATCGGTCAAGAAGGATGCGCGGGAGTTGGGGCTGCTGGATTTGGACGGCAATGAAAAGTCGTTCGAGATACATAGCGCCGGATTTGACACCTGGCGTGCGGAGGCGTGCGGGATTATGCGCGAGGTCGGTCTGATTGGGCCGGAGGCGGCACGGACTCCGTACTCGTTGGAACAGGCGCGGGAGGGATACGAGATGGCGGTGGCTTATTGTCGTATAATCGGCAAAACGAAAAGTGCTGATTTTTCGGAACGAAAAGTACAAAAACTTCGCGGATTATTTGAAAGACGTTATTTTTAAATCGTAGTTACGACTTTCCGTATCCAGACTAACTTGATGTTCTTTTAACTTCCTTTTGACAGCTATTTTATGCAGTTTGTCTTTATCTTTTGAAGGGATGTCAGGGCCGTAATATATCGCCTTCAAACATTCCATGTCTGGTATCGACTCATAGTTATCTTCGTTGTCGAGATTGTAGTAGAGCATCCTCCACTCGCGTTCGTGCTCGTATTCTTCTCGGTCTTTGTACAAATAGGCCCGATACCAATAAACCTGATCTATCTGCAGCCGGAAGCTTAGATAGTTCAGCATGTTTTTATTTCCGATTTGTTTGAAATATTCGTAGACATAAATATTCCCTTCATCCAACGTAACATCAGGTCTCAGGTCGGCATAGATAACCGGAAACAGATTGACATTCAAGCCCTGTTTGTTATATTCCGGAATACATTCTCTGAAATCGTATTCCAGCGCAAACCCCTTATACCCGTCTCCATAGCGATCCCACATATACTTGGACTGGACACTCTCGGTAAAACAACCTATTTTGGCACTGTTGCGAGGATTACGGAAACGTGACTCCTGACCCTTTACAGCCGATTCAATTTGCTCGATGAAGTCCGGATATTCCTCATCGAGAATTTTATCGATAATCTGATCTTCGGTATATCCCAGCGCTTTATAATAGCATATCTGCGAAGCCTTTTCCGCTTTTATGTCGGGAGAGTTTCGAGCGATCTGTACACAAACGATACGCAAAGCATCCCGTAATGCGTTTTGTAAGTCGCTCCTGATTTTATTTCGATCCACATACAGATAGGAATCGTATTTATCCGGGAACATCCCAGCGTGACACAGCGAGATGGTCTCTGTTTCGACATCTTGCAAAGAATAAGGATTTATGCCGCGATACCGAAAAAGTTTCTCTGGGATATTGGAACGCACCAAGTTATAAATGTTATTCCATGCCGCCAAGCTAACGGCTGACTTATCGAAAATATGGGTATTTTCTATTAAGTTCTGGAATTGTTTTCTGAAATCTGTCATCACATGCTATATTGAAAATCCGACCATCCGCCCCAACCTCACAAACTGTTCAAAGATATAGAGAATTTCAGATAAATTTTTCCCGATCCAAGCGCGGGCAATAAAAAAGCGGGGATTTCAGGACTCGAAACTTATATTTCGAGTTCCGGAATCCCCGCTCGTCATAGATCGAGAACCGCTCTGCTATGTCCCTTTGACCGTCAGCGTCGCATTGCCCGACGCACTGGTGTATCGAACATAGAACGCAAACGACGCTCCTGCCGCTCCGGTGAACATGCCGGTGAACTCCTGCTGCCCTGTGAAGCGCAGCGTACCGCCTGCCGCCAGCGTCGGATAGCAGATCGTTCCATCCGTCGTACAGCTGAATGAGCCACAGTTGTTTGCGAAATAGGTGCCGTTTCCGGCATCCATCATCCACTCCATAGCCGAATTGCTCGGTACCACCCGGAACGAGAATTGCGTCCGGCCGATCGGTTTTAAGGCCAGGGGTGTGGCCGCCGCAAGCGGCACCTCGGCCATCAACAAACCATCCGAAGCACACGCGATTTCCGAGATTGTGTTCCCCGACAAGTCCGTGAATTTAATGGTTGCCGTATTGGGCTGTCCGGTCTGCGAGACCGATACCGTCGTCTTCGTATCCGTTGCGTAAGCTGCCGCTCCGCATATCGTGATTGTGGTCGAACGCGAGCTCGTCGAGCTATTCTGCGAAGCCGACACCGTGAAGCTGAACGTTCTGCCGTCCGACTCTAACGTTCCCGGCGACGACACCGAGAAGTTCCCCGACGAGCTGCGCGCCAGAATCCCCGCCGTGTCGTACCGGATCGACTGTGCCCCGCTCGTGTAGGTACATACGGATTGCAGCTGGGCTTTGAACGTCGTACTCCCCCCGTTTGCCGTGATCGATCCCGGCGAGGCCGTGATGACCATCCGGGTCACGGCCCGTTTGTTCAGCAGATCGTCGTCCGTTCCCGACTCGATTCGGTTCTCCGCCTGGTAGACCGTCGCCGAAGCAGAGCCGGATTGTCCGTTCATGGCGACGGTCGCCGTGAGCGTACCGACAGCCGTTCGTGCCCGTACCGTCGTGCTGAGACTCCCGGCCGACACCGCCGCCGAGTAGGAGACCGCTCCGCCCGCGGTGAGCGTTCCGCCACTTCCTGCGACGCCGTTCCACGTCCACGACTGCGAGTAGCCGACCGTCCCGGACGACACCGTGCCGCCCGAAGCCGGAATGTCGGCCACCGCCAGCGAGACCACCGGAGCGGCGTAGACCTGCGCTCCGGCCGCCTGCGAGAGGGAGCACGAAGCAGAAAGGCCGTCCGACGCCACTATCAGCGTTCCGTTCCGGGCTGCCGTCGAAGTGTTGTTCGAGGCGGTGATTACGACCGAGGCCGGGCCTATCCCCGTCGTGGCCGAGGCCGACCACCCGTTCGGCACTCCGCTGAGCGTCCACGCCTGTCCCGACTCCACCGTAATGGCGAGACTCTGCCCGCCGCCGGCCGCCGCGAAAGCAAGCGCCCCGGTGACGGCCAGCGAACTGTTCGGATAGACTTTCGTCGTTCCGAGGTAGGCTTCCCGGACAGGTTTTTCACCCAGGAACAATTTGGCTTTTTTATTTCCGGTTCCAATCATAGTCAATCCGTAACGATGTATAGCGTATTGGCATCTTTTGCCGACAGGGCGGCGTACTGGGCTTTCGTGCCCCGCCACAGCTGGACTCCATCCCACAGGTCGGCGTCGAGGCCCGACCCCGGTCCATCCACCGTCAGCAGTTTGGCCCGCACATCGGCCGCTGTATAGTCACCTGCGTTGAGTTTGGCATTCCATGCCGACCGTTCGGCGGTGGTAATGTGTCTCTCCGTATCGTCCGTATGGGCAGTGAAGTCGGAGGTTTTAACCCGATCGCCAATTAGTTGCATGACAGTCGCGGCGAAATTCGGGTCGTCGCCCAACGCGGCGGCCAACTCCTGCAACGTGTCGAGCGTTTCGGGCGCACTGCCTGCCAATGCAGCCACGATCTGATCGGCATAGGTTTTCGCCCTCTGCAACGTGTCGGCGTCTTTCGAGTCGGCCGATGCAAGGATCGCCACCTCGCGGGCATCGGTGTACTCTTTTGCATTACGCAAGGCGGCTTCCGCTTTTATTGCGGCCTCTCTCACCGCTGCATTTTGTGCGGCATCGGCTTTCTCCTGTGCTCCCGACAGAGTTTCTTTCTCCTCGTCGAGCTCTCGGAAATTGCGATCGTATCCTTCGGCGACGGTTGCTGCGGTGTCGCCCTGAGTGGGTTTGTAAAATATGGTCATTTCGTAATGTTTTTAATGCGTAATCAGGTTCATTAACCAACGATATTTTTGATAGCCTTCGTAGTGAAAGATATACACGTGTGTCCAGCCTACCCCTCCGATGGCGTGGGAGGCGAACTCGCTACTACCTTTTCGGATCAGGAACCCGTCGGCAGTCTTCACATCAACGGCTCCGGAATAGTTTCGACGAATATAAATCATTCGCCCAGGGTATGGATCCTCCGGTAGGGTGATCGTGATTTTGTCGGTGTTGTCGCACACAATTACGCTATCGAACTCATCAATTGTGTAATCGCGAGAAACAGAGCGCAATTCCAAACCAAAACATTGAATGCAACCATATTGTAGGAGGAACCCACCATAAACCTTCATGGTACTGATTCCGGAACCTCTGACTTCCAAAATAGGGCCGATAGCATCGGGGTTGATTTTGAAATGTCCGTACGGAGTGACTATATCTCCTTCTATTAACCCTCCAGTTTCCCAATCGAGACCACCATTGACAATTTTGAATTTTCCGATTTCCGCCCCTTCTTTCAAAATCAAATCCCCCTGAGCGTTCCACCATATCTTTCCTCCCGCCAGTTGGCCCGAACCGTCGTGGCGCAGGATGATTTTTGCGAGGTTCGCCAATGCGTCGGCATAAGTGCCTCCGCCCCAAAGCAGTACATTGTCCCGGCCGGTCGAAAGCCCGCCTGTCTCGATACCGTCGGTCAACATCTTAATTAGCGAGGTCAATAACAGACCGCCTTTAATGGCTGTAAAGTTCTCTTTCCACTCTTTCACCTCGTTCAGCCCGGCGCTACCCTCGTTGAACTTCACTGGCCCGGTGATCGTGCCGTTGTCGAGGTCGATCTCCAGGCGGCCCGTCTTGTCCCGCATGCAACCCGTCGTGACGGAACCGCCGGAAATCTGGGTGAAACCGTACGTGGTGTTGAAAACCCGCGCCCCTTCGAATGGAGAACTGATGACACCGACCGGAAAGTGGTACCACCCCTCGACGGCCTCCGGCTCTATCTTTTCGGTCGTCGCGTAGAAAAAGCCGTTCGAGCTCGTGCGGCTGCACCGGGCGTACAGGTAGTAGGGCAAGTCGCTTTCGAGCGTCAGGTTCACCCCGCCGAGCTGCCAGACCCCCTCCGTAGCCCCTTTGTACACCGCGTGCTGCAATGTTCCTCCGGTCGCACTGAATAGATTACGCGTGTTGTTCTGGTTCACCGCGAAGGTGGAGGTGAGGGCGAACTGTCCGGCTAAGTTGCCCACCAGCAGCAGTTCGGTCCGCAGGGCGTCGATCAGCCGGGCCAGCTCTTCGGCGTCGCGCCACGCCCGGCGGGAAAAGGTCCGGGACTCGCGGTGGACGTTGTTCACCTCGTGGGTCACGTCCCGGATGTCGTTCTCGATCTTCTCGGCATAGGAGGAATAGAGCACGGTGTCGGACAGGGTGATCTCCAGCCGGTGCGGGTCGTAGAGCGGGTAGGTGATCTGCGTTACACGGATCGAAGTCCCGGCGGCTTGTGGAGTCCCACAGACCACAACGCTGTCGCCCGGATGGAGCTGGATGCCGTGCTGCCGCACATAGCGCGGGTCTACGGCGAGCGTATAAGCGTACCGCTTCTCGCACCGTCGTTCCAGCTCTTTCTGCGTGGCTTCCCGCAACTCCTCTTCGGCCGCTTGGACATACGCCTCTGGCATAATGATATTTAGCAGCACGTACCCGTCACCCGCGTGCGGCTGGCGGGTGGCCGAAGGGAGCGAATAACCGTTGTCTTCTGAGACGTTGAACTGCAATAAGCCCGTTGTATGGTCGTAATGGGAAATCGTGAACCCCTCGCCGGTCAGTTCGCCGGAAGTGAACTTGATTTGCGCTTCGTCTTCGCTCAGACAGTCGTTCAGGTCGAACGGCAGGGAGACCTGCACAGACCATCCGGTCGCTTTGTTCACGTCGTCCGGTACGGTCACGGAAGTTAGGGTTGCATCCTTCAGACGCGGAAAAATCTCCTCAAACGTCGCTATATCTTCGCGAATGCCGTACTTATCGGTGTTCTTCTCCAGGTATCGGTCGGCGAAAACAAGGGTGTCCGGCATCGGAGTATCGGTTTCTCGATAGCGCGGCGGGAGGTTCTGGGCGGCACCGCGACCGTACAGGCGTGTCGCGACGCTGGCGTTGGTCACGCCGGCCTTGTCCAGGGAGTAGAGCCCCTGGCCGCAGCCGTAGGCAAAACGATAGGAGGTATCCACGCCGATGCGGCGCTGGACGTTGATCGTCTTGTTCTCGACCTCCCACTGCATCTTGAACGCTTCGCATATCTGTGTCAGCGCGTCGAGGCAGTAAGTGTCGGCAAATTCGAGCAGCTGCGAACCGTTCTCGTCGATCGTACCCAGCTTGAACTCCGGGTCGATCGCCTGAACGGACTTCAACAGGGCCTCCAGATGTTCCCGCACGCTGCCGAAGTAGGCGAACGAGGTCGCCCCCTCGTCCTTGTGCAGGATGTGGCTGAGGCGGTGGTAGGGGGCGTAGAAACGGAGGTTATAGGTGTAAACGCCGGCGGTGTGCTTGTAATCGGGCTCCTCGAAGAGCGAATAACGGACCTCCTGCCATTCGACATAGTCGCCGGCCCGCAGGTCAAGCGGCGAG
The DNA here is from genome assembly GCF_910577125.1 of uncultured Rikenella sp. Lineage (GTDB taxonomy): Bacteria > Bacteroidota > Bacteroidia > Bacteroidales > Rikenellaceae > Rikenella. Next base: position 55,842 of record NZ_CAJTMN010000002.1, on the reverse strand, counting down.
GCGACGGCCACGTCGTAGGTGATTGTCTGTTCGGCCATCAGTTTTTGCGACAGCTCCAGTTTCGTACCGGCCGGGAGGTGGTACAACTCGGCTCCGGCACGCCATATCGTTAGGTTATCCATGTTCAACTTCGGTTAATTTGACGTTCAATTTTGCATAGATGCGTTCGCGTTTCTGGATTCCGGTCAGCGTGAAACCATTACGGGCAAAACAATCTATCTCCCGGCCGTGGCGATGCAACGTTCGTAGGCCTGCGGAGCCGAACAGCCAGTATAACGACCGGACGCGGCGGTCGAAATCGCTCATGTCGTCGGCGACCAGTACGCCGGCGAGGGTTAGTTCGCGCGCTTCGCGACCCCCTGGGGCGACGATCGTTGCTCCGCGGGCCGGCTGCGTTACTCGGAGTGATCGCACGGTCGGTACGACTCCTTCGCCGGTCATCCCGCTCGGTATGAAGCCAAAGGACTCCCAGGACCAGAGGTCGATCTGCGGTTCGACGGCCCGCCCCTCCTCGACGGCATACCAAGGGGCCTCGTCCAACCAGGTTCCGAGCGTGTTCCATACGCCGGTGGCCAGTATCCACTGCACGGGTGGGCGGCCCGAAAGGTCCGGCGCCGGTTCGGTGAACGAGAGCGTGATCCGGGCCACCCGGCCGCCACGGATGTCCGCCTTCATCTCGGCGCTGCGGCTGACCGTACGTACGGCCCAGTCGCAGCGGAGCTCGAACGTGGCGGGCAACGATTCGACGAAGGCGCGGAAGGCCTCCAGCCGATTCCAAAATACCGTCCGATCCGATGCAGATATACTGCCGACCAACTTGATGGTACGTGCCTCGAAAAGCATATCCGCTTCTTCGACATAAGGCTCGATACCGTTCGTCTCCTGCCAGGTGTACGAGGTGTCGCCGCTGCGGGCGGGCATATCCCACGCGCCGGAAAGGGCGAGATTGCTGCCTGTCGCATGACCCGGTACGAATCCGAACGCCGAAAGAGGCTCTCCGTTCAGGTAATACTCACTTGGCATAGATACCCCCTCCCTTTTTGATGCTCTGCAACTCGTCGATCACGTCGTCCAGTTTCGCGGCCAGCGGCTGGGTGTGCTCGGCTGTGCGACGGGTATTCTCTTCGATCGCTGCTTGGTAACGCAATATCTCGGCCACGTCGGCGAGACTGTCGCGCAGAGTCTGCAATTGGTCTGCCGTCATGCCACGAATCTCGGCTACCTTATCATAGGTCACGCGAAACAGCCCTTCCAGTTTGGTGGCGGTCTCCTCCGTGATCTTCTCGCTGATCTCGCCCCGCAATCCGTCGGCCGTTGCGACAGCGGGATCGATACCAGCCATCTCGTACGCCGCTTTCCGCCGATCTTGTGCATCCCGGTAGATGTCCTCGTATTCCTTACGGAGGGCTTCTCGTTCGGAATCGGACAGCGTGCCGTCTTCCATGGCTGCACTGAGGTTTTCGTACCACTTTTTCAGTCGTCCGTCCAATCCGGAAGCGATCACCCGGTTGATGGCGTGCATCATGGTGGTTTGGAAGTTCCCGGCGACATCGTCGAACGTGGCGTCCAGGTCGTCCAAAAAATCCAGCAGTTCGTCGCGGGCATCGTCGAGCGTGAATCCGGTCAGAGCTTCCGCTGTCGCTTCGCCTAATTCGTTCATTTTTTCCTCACACTCGATGAGCGTATCGAGATACTTTCGTGTATCTTCATCGAGCTTGGCCCACACTTCGGGTAGTTCATGCTTGAAACGCTCGATCTCCGAGGCCTCCAAGTCGAAGAGGCCCTCCATTCGACCCGAACCGCGCAACTGGTTCCAGTCGAATCCAGCGGCTTCGATTTCATCTTTGTAGCCGCGGAGTTTCTTCTCGGTTTTATACCCATAACTATGCTTGTTTTTTGCTCTCGATGCGAGATAAGCCTTACCGAGATTTCGGGTCGCCTCTTCCTGTTTCTTGATTGCTTCGACACCGGCCTCGGAAGCCATCAGCGCCTGCACGCCCGTCATCACCTCCAGCAGTTCTTTCTGTTTGTCGATTAGGTCGTCCGTGGCATCCATATAAGCCTCATAAGACTTTATCGTCTCTTCCGACAGTTCGTGGTCTTTCGTGAAGAGTTGGGCAATCTTGGTGGCGAGTTGCAGTGCGGCGCTGATGACGGCCAGGATAACCGAGGCACTTTCGACGCCTTTGATAGCTGTTGTCGCAGCGGTCGATGTACTCTCCACGGCATCCGCAGAACTCGTCGCAGCCGTCATGATGCTGTCGATCAGGCTCAGCGTACAGGTCGCAATCTCTCCAGCCAGTTTGACGGCTTCTCCGGCCGTCCCGCCGATTGCCTCGCCGATTTCGTCGAACTCGCCGCAGACCCCTTTCAACACTTTTTGCAACTCTGCCCATTTTTTGATGGTGCCCGACGATGGCGGAGTGGTTGCGTCTTTGGTATTGTTGTTCCCTTGCCGACGTTTCAGGGCATTCTGGGCGGCGTCCAGTTTTTTCTGCTGTTCGGCACGTTTGGCCGGGTCGCCGTCCTTTCCCAGTTTATTCAGTTCGCTCTGAGCGGTCTCGATCAGCGTGAGGAGTTCGTCTGTACTCTTATAGATCAACGAATCGACAAAGGCGGTAAAAGAGTCTTTCGTGATACCTAAGCGATCTTCCAACTCTTGCAGTTCGGTATCCCGGATACGCCTCCGCTGTTCCACCTCGTCCTCTGCATCTCCATGCGGTTTCGACTTGCGTAAACGGGCGACTTCAGCCTCGAACTCCTCTTCGATCCGGGTCCTCTCCTCCAGGTAGGCACGATAACGTTCGACCTCGGCATCAAGTTCTGCTTTGGCTTCGGCATCGTCTATCCGAATGCTCAAATCGACATATTGCATCCCGTCGATATTGCCCGCCAGCAAATCTTCCCAAGCCTTGTCGCGCATATCCTGGTAAGTTTTTTCGCGCGCTTTTGCTTTTCGTTGCTCTTCCGTCAGGAACACATCGGACAACTGGCGATACTCTTCAGCCGTTTGTCGAGCATACTCCTGCTCGATTTTGGCCCGATCGGCGATGCGTTTCTGCTCGGCTGCGGCAGCCAGCGAGTCATAGGCTTCGAGTTGGCTGTCGGTCGCTCCCTTGCTTTGAGCCGAGGCCTTGTCTTTGGCGATTTTGGCCTGCGTCTGCCGATATTCGAGGTCGATTTCGGCCAGGCGCTTGGCTTTGCCGTCGCGCATGGCGGCGATACGTTGTGCCTGGGCGTCGATCTCTGCCTGCGTTATCGCTTGTCCCAGTTCCTGCTGTTTTTTGAGTGTCTCCGAAGTCTGCTTGGAAGTAGTACCGGTGTAAGTCTCAAGTTGGTCTTGCAGTGCTTTCAGGCGCGTTGCCGCTTGAGTGATCTGGGCTTCCGAAGCTGTCGAATCGGCACCCCGGAGTTTTTGCAATTCGGCCTGTGCCTCCTCGATTTCAGCCCGCAACGTGGCCACACGGGTCGATACTGTTTCTGCCTGCTCGGCCGTATCGCTGGTAGCCGATGCGGTCGTAGCCGTAAAAACTTCGTCCGCAATCTGCTTAACTCCGGAAAGTTCGTCCAGGGCAGACAGATAATCATCGAAATAACTTTTGTCGGCAAGTAGACCATGATATACTGTGCGGAAAGGAAGTCCGTAGTTTTCCAGTATTTCCCCCACGTCTATCCGCCGATCTCGTTTCGATTTCGTCGTATCCGACATGGCCTTAGTGACTTCGGCCATGATAGAATTGACCTGATCCGGAAATTGCTTCAGAAAATCATCGCTGTACGCCTTGGTTACGTTTTCACGCAATCCTTCCAGGGCCTTTCCCATAGCTCCGGCCGCGCGGTTCGAGGCGTCTTCGACGAACGAGGCTTTCGCACGTGCCGTAGCACTCTCGATAGCGGCATTTTTGATAGCTACGTAGGCTCCCTCAACGTCTTTCAACTGGCGTACCTCTTCGCCGAGGCTATTCAAATACGATCCGTATCCGCGAAGGATCGCATCTTTTGCATCGGCGTATTCCTGGGTCCCCTTCTCCGCTTTTCGCAGCGCGTCGAACAGTTCGTCTATCTTGGCTATTTCGCGACTCATTTCAGCCTGGTGCTTGGCCAATGCGTCGCTGAGAGCCGATACGCCGGATGCCGCCTCTTCCGTGTCGTCGCCGAAGAGCGACATGGCTGCGGCTGCGGTAGTGACGACCGTAATGATCGCTCCGATCGGGTTGGATAAAAATGCGGCTTTTAAGGACTTGAACGCACGGGTCAGTCGTGTCGTTGCAACCGTAAAGAGATTTTTTGATCGTGTGGCTGCCTTGTCGGTTGCCTCGGCTACGCGAGTTTGCAGGGTGTTGGCTGCCGTAGCTGCCGTTGCCGCTTTCGTCCGTGCGACGGAGTAGGTTTGAGCGGCGGATTTTTTGGCAATCGCGGCTTCGTGGCGCTCCTGCTGAGCTGTGGCCAGCTTCTGCTGGGCCGCTTCGATTCGTGCGGCATCTCCGGATGCCTTAGCGGCTGCCAGTTCGGCTTCCGCATTGACGACCGCTTGCTTGGAAGCTAACGACCGTTTCAAGGCGGCCTGGTAGGACTGCGAAGCGGCTGCCTTTTCCGCCGCTGCCAGCTGCGCAGTGGTGCGAATCGCCTGTACCTCGGCGGCGATCTTCTCCCGTACGGCTGCCGACTGTTCTTTGGTCAGGCGGGACAAGTTCGTAATGCCGAGAGCCCGCTGCTGCTCTTTCGTCAGCAAAGTTGCCAGTTGGCGCGACTCTTCGTCGTATCGGGTGTTCTCCAGGGCACGCTTGGCGGCTGCAACCAGCAACAGCTGGGTCCGGTAAGTACCATAAGCAACGGACAGCGTCGTTACGGTGGCGATCAGGGCGCTGGCTGTGCCGTTGTCGAATGCTTCGTTCAACACACTCGCCACGTTCCCGACCAGTTGTAATGCACCGTCGCCGATTTCGGCAAAGGCTTTTAGCAGATTGTTTTTCAACAGGTCGATTTGCCGTTGCGGATCGGCCATCTGTTGGGTAAAAGCCCGTTCCGTCGCCCCGGCCGAACGAGTCATCTCGTCGAGATGGGCCGCTGCCGCTTCGGCGTTGATTCCGGTCAATCCGAGTACGCCGTTCACGGCCTCGATCTCCGGCACGAGCGCCCGCAGCTTCGATTCACTCCCGTCAGCCTTTTGGGCGATCAAGTCCATCGCTTCCTGAAAAGTGCGACCGGAATAAGCGCCGTCGCCCAGGACTTTCGACCCGGCGACGATAGCCTGTCGGATGCGCGTAACGGCTTGCGCCGTCGGAACCCCCGACTTCGTCAGTGTAGCGATCGCGGCCAGCACCTGATCCATCTCGACACCATAGGCGGCGGCCGTTGGGGTTACCTGGGCAATATACGCAGCCAGTTCGCCGAACGTTGTCTTCCCCAGCCGGACGGTGGTAAACATCATGTCGGACACTGCTCCAGCCTCTGCCGCATCTTTCTGATAAGCGTTCAGAATGGAGGTAATCCCGTCTGCTGCGGTGGCTGTGTCCGACACGCCGGCAATGGCGGCTTTGGCCGATTGCTCCAGAATGGTCATGCCGTCCGCTCCGTCGTGTCCGGCACTGACGATCTGATAGAGTGCCGAAGCGGCATCTCTGGCCATGATCGGAACCGTACCGGTCAGGGCCAATATCTTGGCCTTGTAGTCGTCCAAATGCGATTCGACTTCGTCCGATAGCGTAACTACCTCGGTCATCTTGCTGTTGAAATCACGCGCAAAGGTGTACACCTCGCGTCCGGCAGCAGCTAATGCCGTGACGATTCCCACCTGGCCGACCGTTTTCGTCAGGCGCTGGAAGTCGCTGTCGAGTTGCGATACGGCGGCCGAAGAGGTGTGTTCGGTGCCGCGGATCGCCGCGTCGATGCGGGCGGATTCGCGGGCGAACTCGTCCGAATTGAGCAAGTAACGTATATCGACTGTTTCGTCTGCCATGGGGGTTTACAAAGAGTTTGCGAGGTCTCGTAAATCATCGTCCGTAGCCTCTTCGGTCCGTTCGTCCCGGCGACCGGAAATATATTGAGGCGCATCGGCGAGCATCATACGGACGTTGATCCACGCGACCCGATACATGATATAATGATACGTCCAGCCGGTTTTCTCAGCGAGCATCGCCAGGATGCCCCACGGGCTATGCAGACCGGTTATTCGGCCTGCGTACTCGCCGCGGTCGTCGGGCTCAGATTGTCGGCCTTTAGCATCAATCTGATAGTACTGATAAAATCCGCTGCACCGGAGGTCAGGGTGAAGACCATCCACGCCTGGGCGAATTGCGTCGGTGTCAGAATCCGACCCAACCACCACGCATACAGCCGTGCCGGTATCCACCGGGGCGCGGCAACAACGGCCAGTACGCGCAGTGCCGCAGTGCCATGTTGCCGGACGATCCGAAAAGCACCTTCGAGCGTCACACCCTCCAAGATGGCCGAATCGAGCCCCATGGCGACGATCTTCCGGCTGATGCGTATCAGATCGGCCAAAACGGGCTGGCGTAAGACTATATCCCATTTGCGGAGGCCGAAAAGACGCAAAAAAAGAGGTGCGCGCACGCTTCGCACTCGCACCCCTCTTTCCAATAGTGCATCGGCGGCCCGCAGCTTCGTTTGCTGCTCATTCATTGCCAGCCTCCGTTAATATTGGTCCTCGTTGTCAAAAGACTGTTCCGTCTCGGCGTCGGGCTCTGGTTCCGGATTCGGCACCGTCGGCACGACGGACGTATCCGTGACGGTCATCTTTCGCATCCCGGCCACTTTCGGCGTCAGCACCGTCAGGGTGTGTTCCAGCAGCCCGTAGCCGTCTTTCTTGATTGCCCAGTTGATGCGGGTGGACATTTTGGCCCGGCCGATCTGTACGGAGAGTCCCGATTTCGTCGTGAAACGCACGGCGACCTCTTTTGCCGTGAAACTGTCCGGCGCAGCCCATTCGCTGCCGTCCTCAGACAACGTACCGCCGAGGGCCCGATGGCAACTCGTCGGATCGAGGTCGGAGGTCGAGAACTTGAGGGTCGTTTTGCCGGGAATTTGGACTTCGTCTTCCGGGTCGTCCAGCTCCTCGCATTCGCAAGAGACGGTCTCGCCCTCCTCCGTTTCGAGTGTGGCCGTGTCCTTGTAGGTTTTGCCGAGCGCAGCGTATGCTTCCGCTTCCGGCGCGGTCCCGTCTTCCGGCAGGACGGCGATTTGAATGCCCTCTTCGGTGAGACCGATCGCTTTTTTCTTCATGTTAAAGCAGTTTTAATAGTTTTCCAATAGTCAATCCTCGCCAGCCGAGGGCGATTTTGAGCAGCGTCCGGAGCAGGTAGAGTACTCCGATCCAGCAGAGCCAGCGTTGCCAACTCCGCAGGCGATATTCCGTTCGTTCTACCGGATAGGGAACCGGCACCGTTTCGCGTACGATCACGGTATCCGACCGGATGACCTCTCGCCAGCGTTCCCTAACGTCTGCACGGGCTCGTACCTGGAGCAGATTGTCCTCCAGTTCCAGCGTTTGAGCCATCAGCCGGCCATTCTCGGCCTCCAGCCGGGCGATGCGGACTCGGCCAAGGCTGTCGCATTCGAGCAGCGCAGCCAACAGCGCACTGTCGGCTTGGGTTCGCATCGTGTCGATAATCCGTTCCGTGCGGATGCTCGCACTGTCACGCGAGGCGGTGACGATACGGGCCATACGCGGTGCGCAGGAGGTCAGGACCAAAAGGCCCACAAAAATGACTCGAATCATCACGGCCGATATTTGATGAACAATTCCCACCCGGATTCTACGTCGGCCATCACGGCCGGAATGCCGTTTTCGACAAACGACATCGCAGCTATGATCGGCACCATAACCTCTTTGTTATCCGTGGAGATCGGGCTGTCCGGGGCCACCAGCGAACGTGTCGCGACAGTGTCGATATAGGCCGCGGTGTTGTTCTCCACAGGCGGCGCATAACGGACGATCATTTTTCGCAGGGTATCGCACCCGTGGCGGCGTTTGTAGGTATCGAGCAGTACGAACATGGCGCGATAGCCCCAAGCCATGCTCTCGAAAGTCTTAAATGCCGGGTCCGCACTCGCAGTCTCCCCCTTGTACCGGGTCGGGCTTTGGCGAATATTCCCCGGATTCCGGTTTTTCAATCCTCTTGACATCGTTGTATTTCTGTTGGTTGAACTCGTCCTGTTTAATCAGCACGGGACATTTGACCGAAGGTATGCGGCACAAAAAGGCGGCTTGGATAATCGCACTCTTGCGGTCGAGTGCATCGTCTTTCGCCTCCAGCTTCGCTTCGAGCCGATCGACCTTGCGATCCAGTCGTCGGATTTCCTCCTGCTGCATACCCACCAGTTTGGAGGTCTCGTCGATCCGTCGGCCGTTCTTGCCGAGTATCCAGCTGACAATCGCGACAGCGATCGGCGCAATGACATAGATTATCCAAGTCTCCATAGTGCTATTCGACTACCTCCCAGTTTTCGGCATCGGTCTCGAATGCGGCCGAGGCGGTGTGGTCTCCGGTACAGATATAAAGCAGTTCGCCGGAGGTTACGAAATCGCCCTCTTTGTATGCCTTTCCGGTTGCCCAGGCTTCGGACGGCACACCCTGCACGATGGCCAACACGCCTTTGTTGTCGGCGCGACGGATGCGGCCGCCCATACGGAGCAGGAATGAATAGATGTCGCCGAAATAGAGCGGATTACCTTCGTCGTCGAACAGTTTGACCTCTCCTTTTGCCCCCTCGACGCTGTCCTTGTGCCAGCAGAGCGCAGCGGCACAGGTGGCGGCGGCGAACTCTTCGGCTTTTTCAACGGCCCCCATACCGAGGTACGACAATACGTAGGCGCGGGACAGGAAGGTAAAGCCGTACAGCTTCCCGATCACGCCGTTCTTCTCGTCGTATGCCCGTGAGAAGTCGCGAGCCTGGTTCTCGGTCAGACTGTCGGTGAACTGGTCTTCCATGTCGGCATCGAGCATGATGTAGCGATCGGCCGTCGGAACACCGTCTCTGTTGAACTGTTTCTGAGCCCGTTTCAGGTCCTTGGTCGTGAATTTCAGCCGCGAACCGATCCCCATGTGTGCCGGTACGGCTTCGCCGCTGGTACGGATGATGCGCGAAGCGGGCGGTGCCCAGTTGAGCAGCATCAGGTCGCCGGCCAGCTCGTTGAGGGCATTCTGCGTTTCGGTCAGCACCGAGGCGCGTTTGTCATACGAGAGCTCGCACTGATCGGCATCCGGGATATGGACCGGATCGGTGGTGATCTCGTCCAGCGTGTAAGTAATGTCGGTGTCCTTGCGTCGCACCACTTTGGCCGGGAGATCGGTCCGGTTCTTCACCGCTTTCGGCGCGGCACCGGCCTGCGGAATGTGAACCACTTTCCCTTTCAGGACGTAATGGTCGGCATTCACGCATTTATCCATATGCGGATTAGCAGCAAAGATGCCCCCGACCAGGTGATCCTGCCAGATTTCTACTTGTAATTCAGCCATAATTTGTTGGTTGTTTTTCGGTTAGTCTTCGTTCGGGTGGAATCGTTCGTCGAACTTGGCCTTGTACTCGTCCGGATACTTGGTCTTCAATTCGCCCAGTCGTCCAGCCTTGTCGAGTTCGTCCCACGAGGCATCCAGAAGGGCTTTGTCCTGTTCTTTCTTGGACGACAGCCGGTTGTGTACCGGTTCACGTTCGGGGATAGCCTCGAATGCTTTGAGTGCGTTTTCCGGGTCTGTGTCGTACATGGCCGAAAATGTGGCGACTCCGCTTGCGTCGATCTTACCGGACTTGGCACCCGCCTCGAGCTGGGCCACGAATGCGGCTTTCTTCTCTGCCCGGATGCTGGCTTTGTAATCGTTCAGCTCTTTTTCTGCCTTCGTCCGTGCCTCTTCGGCTTCGACTTTGGCTTTTTCAGCAGCTACTTTCGACGCATGCAACGTTTCGATAGCCGCAGAGACCTCGGTGTCCGGCGCTTCGGCCTTGATGCCGAGCGAAGCGGCGGCTTTTTCAGATAGTTTGGTCATATTGTTTTGGATTTGGTGTTGTTCGTCGATGCGCACGCGGAGTTCGTCCGGTGCGAGATTCATAAGTGCCTTTTGGCGTGAACCGACGATCACGTCGCACAGGCCGGCCTCTTTTGCCTCCTTGGCCGAGAACCAAGTCTCCTCGCTCATCAGTCGCTCCACCTCGGCAGCGTCCTTACCCCGACGGCTCAGAATGCGCGTTAGGGTCTCTTTGGTCCGTGCCAGCTGCTTCTCCATCTTCGGGCTCAATTCGTCTGCCCCGGCGAAATAAGGATCGTGGATCATCAGCCGGGCGAAATCGTACATGTAGAGTTTGTCGCCACACACAGCGATCACGGCGGCCATACTGGCCGCCACGCCATCCACGTGTACATGGATCGGCGTTTGCATCGACAACATGGCCCCCACGATGCTGAGTCCCTGGGTCACATCGCCGCCGGGACTGTTGATCCGCAGACGGATCAGGTCGTACTGGTTGTCCAGCGAGGCCAGTTCCTGGGCGAAAAGGTCGCCGTCGATCTTCTCGCCGATAGCACCGTACAGGCGGATCGTCGCTTCTCGCCGCTCGCGGTCGATGATGTCTATATAGGCTTTTGACATTCGGTTCTTTTTTGTGCAAAATTCGCCTTCCTGAATGCCCACAACAAAAAGAGCATTAACGCTTTATATGATTTTTTCGGATGGATGCAGAGTACCGTTCCTTTGCATAAAAAAGAGACATGCAGTCGAGACAACAGAAAAAAGATTTCGCCAAAACGCTCTATCTATCCGAAAAAGGGATTACGCAGAAAGAGATTGCCGCGCGAGTCGGCGTTACGGAGGCGACCGTGAGCAAATGGGTGCGGGAGGAGCAGTGGGAACGGTTGAAAACCTCCCTGCTCGGCGGACGGGAAGACCTGTTGGGTTGGCTGCACCAACAGCTGAATGCAATTCGCGAAGCGGTCGAAGCGCGCGACGATGCCAACTACGTCACCAGCAAAGAGGCGGATACGATCACCAAACTGACGAATGCCATTAAAAAGCTGGAAACAGAAACGAATATCACCCATAAAGTGGAGGTCGGCCGCCAGTTCCTTACCTGGTTGCGCGAGACCGATCCGGATCGGGCCGTGGAGTTTTTGCCGCTCTATGACGCATTTATAAAGGAGGCGTTACGATGACTGCCGACGAAAAGAGAGCATACGAAGAGTGGTACGCCTTTCAGCGATCGTTCAACAGCGGTCTCGAAGTCGATCCGAACGAAACCCGCTCGGACCGTCGCCGCCGGATCAAAACCTTGGAAAAGGAACCGGAGACATGGTTCAGTTACTATTTCCCGCGATTCTATACGGCGGCCCCAGCTCCGTTCCACACGGCTGCCACACGTCGAGTGTTGGCAAATCCGGAGTGGTACGAGGTGCGCGCCTGGTCGCGCGAACTGGCCAAGTCGGCCCGCACGATGATGGAGGTGTGCTACTTGGTGCTGACCGGCCGGAAACGGACGGTCATCCTGACCTCCAACACACAGAACAACGCCGAACGGCTGTTAGCTCCCTACCGGGCGTTTTTCGAGAGCAACGAGCGCGTCATGCACGACTACGGCGTACAGCGGAACCTCGGTCTATGGACCGCAGAAGAGTTTACCCTCCGTAACGGAGCGGCTTTCCGAGCGGTCGGGGCCGGACAAAGTCCGCGCGGTTCGCGGAACAACGAATGCCGTCCGGACGTGTTGCTGGTCGATGATTTCGACACGGACGAAGAGTGCCGGAATCCGGAGGTGCTGAAAAAGAAGTGGGATTGGTTCGAGCAGGCTCTCTATCCGACCCGCTCGATTTCCACTCCTCTGACCGTGATCTTCTGCGGAAACGTCATAGCCGAGGATTGCTGCATCCGGCGGGCAATGGACAGGGCCGACCACACGGACATCATCAACATCCGCGACAAGCACGGCCGGTCTACGTGGCCCGACAAAAATACCGAGAAGATGATCGACCGGGTGCTGTCGAAAATCTCGTATAAAGCTCAACAGGGCGAATACTACAACAACCCGATTACGGAAGGAAATACGTTCGGCGAATTGACGTGGGGCCAAGTTCCGCCCCTGGATCGGTTCCGGTTTTTGATCGCCTATGCCGACCCGTCCCCGTCGAACAATGCCCGGCAGCGGAGTTCCTCGACCAAAGCGCTCGTCCTGTTGGGTTTCTGTCGAGGGAGGTACTACGTAATCAAATGTTTCGTAGACAATGCCAGCACGGATACGTTCGTCCAGTGGTTTTTCGACCTGCGGGACTGGATCGGCGATCGTTGTCCGCCTGTCTACTGGTATATCGAAAACAACACCCTGCAAGACCCGTTTTACACACAAGTCTACGTCCCGGCCTTTGCGGCAAAAGGCCGTCGGACGGGTGCCTATATAGGCATCACGCCGGACACCCGGCGCAAGGGCGAAAAGTTTGCCCGTATCGAGTCAGGACTGGAGCCGCTCGTACGGCTCGGACAACTGGTCTTCAATATTGACGAACAGGGTAATCCCCACATGCAACGACTCAAAGAGCAGTTTCGGCTCTTCGGACCCAAACTGTCGGCTCCGGCCGACGGTGTGGATGCCGTCGAGGGCGGTATCTACATCGTCCGGGAAAAGCAGGTTACCCTCGAACAACCGATTATTTCCATACCGAGAACCCGAAATTCCAAACGATACTGACCATGTTTCTGACACCGGACGACTTGCGGACACACCTGCGGGAAGAGCACGCCGAACTGATCTCCCGCGCTGACGAGACAATCATCACCGCAGCCCTGTCGGGCGCGATAGCGGAGGCGCGAGGCTATCTGACCGCTTACGACACCGAGACCATTTTTGCCGCCACGGGCGAGGCTCGCGACCCGCTGCTGTTGATCTTTTGCAAAGACATCGCCGTATATCACCTCATCAACCTGTGTGCAGCCGGGAATTACTACGATCGCCGCCAGGCGCGCTACGAGCGTGCGGTGGCATGGCTCCGAGGGGTACAAAAAGGGGAGATCGTACCCGACTTGCCGAAAAAGAATCCAGACGAGGGCGTTTCGTCGGGACCGTTCTATTTCAGCAGCAATCCGAAACGGACGACACACTTTTAACGCTTTTCAAATACCGATCCATGGAGAATAAACAAGAGCAGGAACTGGTAATTAACCAGATCACCATCAAGGCTCCGAACCGCACAAACCTCGACATCGATAACGTTCAGCGTGCCTTGCGCTCGGCCGACCGGGGCAAACGTCAGCAGTTATATAACCTGTACGCCGAACTGATGCGCGACAACGTACTCCGTGATGCCGTTCGTAAGCGCGTCTCGGCTATCACGAACGCGGAACTTGTTTTCACGCGCGACAACAAACCGGAAGAGACGATCGACCGAATGATGGATAGCTCCGGCTTCGAGTCGGTTCTCACGGAGATCATGCAGGCCCGATTTCTGGGAATCACGGTTACGGAAATGGAGTTTGTCGAAGACCGAATCATTCCGCACCCGATACCATCGAAACATATTCGGCCTCAGTTCGGCGAGATTGCCCTGGAGGAGAACGACGAGCGGGGCATTCCGTATCGCGAAGACGACTTTTTTCTGGAGGTCGGCGAGGCGGACGACCTCGGCCTGCTGCTCAACGTAGCACCGTTCGTGCTTTACAAACGGAACAACTTCGGCGACTGGGCGCAATATGCTGAAATTTTCGGTATGCCGATGCGCACGGCCTATTACGAAACGTTCGACGACAGTGCTCGCCTGGAATTGCAGAAAGCGCTGGAAGCAGCAGGCGGCGCATTGGTCAATATCCTGCCGAAAGGTTCGGATTTCAAAGTAGAACCCGGAGCGGCCAGCGGCGACGGCGGTGTGTACGACATGCTACGGAAAGCCTGCAACGAAGAGATTCTGATCGGCATCCTCGGTCAGACACTGACCACGATTCAGGGTGACAAAGGGGCGCGCTCATTGGGCGAGGTACACATGCAGGTACAGGAAGATTTGCATAACGCAGACCGTCGGTTCGTGCAACGGGTCCTCAATACGCAACTCCTGCCGCTTCTCGAAAAACGAGGGTTTCCAGTCTCCGGAGGGTGCTTTGCGTTCGTCGAACAGGGCGAAAACTTAGGGGCGGCCGATCGACTGAGCCTTGTCGAGCGGGCAGCGAAGTTATCTGTGCCGGTCCCGACCAGTCACGTTTACAAAATTACTGGCATTCCCCAACCCGAAGCGGACGAAGAGGTGGTGGAACCGAACGGAACGGGTTTTGTCGAACCGCCGGACACCGACGATCCGACCGGGACGAACGGTGCGCGGAATTTCTTGGAAAGGGTCTTCGGTTTTTTCGCCGAAGCCCCCGTTACGGGGGCGACCACTGGCGAGCGTAACGACCTGGGAGAGATGGCGGGCGACGGCTTCGACCGCCGACTCGCCAAACGCGTAGCGCGCGGAGAGGCCCGGTATTTCGACCGAGAACTATTCGATCATACGGCCGACCGACTCCTGCATGCCTTTCACACCGGTTGGCGGAAAGGAGGTATCGGACTGCGGAATAGTATCGAATACGGTACCGCGGACGACGTAGTCCTGACGGCCATGGAGACAAACCTCTACCACTTCTCGGCAGCCAAAACGCTGACCGAGATTCAGCAGCTCAACCAAGCCTACCGGGCGAGCCGCAGTTTCGAGGACTACATGGAACGGGCGGCGAAAATCACGGACACGTTCAATCGTCGCTGGGCGCAAACCGAATACGATACGGCCGATCAGGTCGCCGAAAGCACCTCGACCTATTACCGTCTATTGAGCCAAAACATGCTATTTCCTTATTGGGAATATCGGACGGTCGGCGACGACAAAGTACGGCCCGAACATGCGGCCTTGAACGGACTCGTGTTACCGACCAACGACCCCCGGTGGGGAAAGATATACCCGCCCAACGGCTGGAACTGCCGTTGTTACGTGCTTCCGCGGATGCGGCACGAAACGGAAGGAATCAATCTGCCCGATATGCAACGCCGGGCAGATGCCTATTTCGAGACCGGCGAGTTCAAAACCGCAGCGGCCCAGGGTTTCGGGGTGAACCGGGCCGAACTGCGCGAGGTCTTCACGACGAACCAGCAATATATCCGCAAATTCCCGAACCGGGCGGCCAAATATCTGAACCGACTTGGTGCGGTCGATTATGGGTTGCCGACGATGGCGAAACGACAAACGACGGCTACGAGTGACATGCCACGTTTTACGGGTACGGCCGAGGAGTGGTTTGCCGCCCGTCAGCGGGACGGCGTCGTCATGCTGACCGATCGATCCGGACGAAAGGTGTTCTTATCTGAAAAGAGCTTCCGGACGCATACGACCGGCAGTCATGCCGCACGGGTAGAATACCTGCAAGCCCTACCGGAAACGCTGAACGATCCGGACGAAGTGTGGATTAATGCGGAGAGAGGGAAAAGTGTTTACGACAACTATACCTTGATCCGCTATTACCGGGATGAAGTGATCGTCGTGTGTTGTAAAATAGCCGGTGGTCGAATCAATGAAGTGCGAACGTGGTTCCCGCTGGCCGGCAAGAAGTCCGTTCAGCAGCACCACCGCCGGGGACTCCTGGTGTACAATAAAAAAGCCTCCGAATAGAGGGAGGCTCTTGTGAGTTAATAATTCCCTACGCTGGTTCACCAGCCGTCTCAAGCGTCCGACCACTCACGAGGCACGCCATGAGCACTTACACCCGCAGGGAGATTACTTACCACAAATATACGAAGAGAATGGGAGATTTCGAGACTTTACGCAAAAAAATCGCCGCCGCCTCGGAACGTATCCGTCAGGACGGGACACGGATCATAGCCGAAACAGCCACGGAATTTTACAAACAGCGTTTCACGACTAAAGAATGGGAAGGCGTACCGTGGGCCGTAGCTAAAAATCCGTCTTCGCGCGGGTCGCTGATGGTGCGATCCGGAGCGTTGGTCTCCACGATCCGACCGGCGCGTGTAACGCCTTCCGAAGCGACGATCCGGGCCGGTAGTCCGCGCGTCCCCTATGCCCGCATCCACAACGAAGGGGGAACGATCGAGCAGAAACCGACACCGAAACAGCAGCGGTTCTTTTGGGCAAAAGCCTACGCAGCGGGTGAAACGACCGACGGGAGCGGCCTCGGTCGCTGGGGGCGTGCGGCAGTCGCCAAGCAGTTGCACATAACGATTCCTCAACGAAAATTCATCGGCAAATCCGTTGCCTTGAACCGTCGAATTGTCGAACGGCTTCGGGCTTTGGTTTCACTTTAACCCGAATTAAACCATGAAAAAATTCTATTTGAAAATCGCCGACCGATTGGCGAAAGCAGTACCGGAACTCCGGCTGATCGATCTCGACAAGGGACAGACCGACAACCCGGAGACTCGGCAAGGAATGGACTATCCGGCGGCCCTGATCGACATCGAGTTCCCGAGTTGCGAAGACACAGGAGGCCGCGATCAGCAATGCCGGGCAACGATTACCGTGCGTGTTGTCGAATTGGCCATCACGGACGAGACGAACCACCTCACTCCGCGCGTATGGCGCGAACGGTCGTTGGCGATATTGGACACCGTGCAAGCCGTTGTCCAGGCGTTGCAGGGATTCGATTGCGGATTTTCGAGCAACCTGTCACGGATGACACAACAGGCCGAACGGCGGGACGATGCACTGAAAGTTTACCGGATCGTGTTCACGGCAACGTTCGACGAGGAGTTCGACGAGTAATTTATATCTCCTCTCCGTTTTTCCGATCCAGCACAGCAATCAGTTTGCGGACGGTTTCCTCTTGCTCGGCATAATAGGCATGGCATTGTGCCCGAATCAGATATTCGCGTTCTTTGTCGATGTTTCCCAGAGCGTGCTCCTCTTTGGCGAGATTCGCATACCGGAAATATTCGCTGTCTTTATCCGCCAATCGGGCCTTGATTTTACGCACGTCGCCGACCAACTGAAAGAATGCAACCAGCAGGACGACCCAAAGAACCAAACTGCCGACGGCTACGATTGCCATAAACAACTCGCTCATCATAATTGTTTTTCGCAAATATAAGAAAAGCCCGCACTATTTCGGCGGGCTTTTCTCTGTTTGTGTTTGTTCGGCCTCCAACATCCGAAGGGCCTGTAAACTGCTGATATAGGTTTGATAACATACACCGTAAATCGGCCTTATGTACGTGCGCCAAATCGCCTTTTTACACTTGCGATGGTTCTCCGGCTCGTAGTATTGCTCCGTAATCTCTCGCATCCGTCGTGCTCGATCGAAATATCCTTTTTTGTTATATGCCATGTTCCCGTTTTGATTATCTTTGTGTCGAGCGGCCAAACTCGACGCCTCGGACAATCCTTTGTTCGGGGCTTTTTAGTTTACGGTACCGCAGTCGGTCGGGGCCAGCACAACCACCGCAGCAGGAGAGGCGGTCGTCTGCCGTGGAGCATTATAGAACCAGCCGGAGGAACGCATGGCGCGGAGCTTGCGGGCGAATCGTTCCAGTTCCTCGTCGGTCAGCCGGTTCAGCGTGGCCCCGGCGTGGTGTTCGACGAAAGCGTTCAACACCGCCCAGTCGTTCGGCAGTCCGAGGCCGCGCAGTTTGATGTTCGCCGGGTCGGGACTCTTTGTCATCAGCGCGAGGCACTGCGACCGCAGGCGGCGGGTCTCGTTCGACACCTGCCTCGGGGCGACCTCCGGAACCGCTTCGCCAGCTAACGAACCGACCAAGTGCCGCAGTTGCGGCGCGGTCAGATCGGCCGTACTATCGACGCCATATCCGGCGTACATGGCTCGTTTGGTCTCTTCGTCCACGCCCTGTTCTTTCAGTAGAATGTGCAACTTAGCCAGCAGGCTATCACGGTAGGTCTTCATAGCTGGAAAGTGTTATCGGTCTGTTCTATCGTTCAAGTCATCGAGTTCTGCCATATCAGTAACTATTCGCTCGTATATTTTATACATCAACTCAGGCTCTTGTGGTTCCGGGATATAAACCCAGACAGGTTTGCCCGTCCCAGCCATCCACCCAGCCTCAGTATGTGCCGACCGCCCACAAGGACAAACCAACACGCAGGCGTCGGCCCATTGCATCGCACCAAAATCCGAACCGAAACCTCTCTCTGCATTCGGGTGAGAAAGGGCCTTTTTATATTCTTCCATTGTCCAGCTTTGCCAGTTTGGGGCAACTTCCGACCAAGAGAACCCTCCGTATGGCACCGGGTTGCGAAAGTCATACACTTCGTGTCCTAATTGTCTGAGATGGGCGACAACTTCCGTGTAATATCGGTTGCGCCAACTGCTTGCTACGTAGATTTTCATAATTCCAGTTTCAGTTTTCAGTTGTTGTTTATCCGCCGCAGGGCGACCTGCCCGCAACTCATGCCGTCGAATAGACTTAAGACTTTCATCGTTCTACTCGTAATAGCGTGCCTTTCAGTCCACTATTCAATATTTTCTCGGCGTTTTCTGCCCCGAATGCCACCAACACCGAACCACACCCCGGTGATCCGCCACGTGTGCCATCCGGTCGGTAAAAACGCACTCGTTCACGCAAAAAATACACACCATCCGCATTGGGAAATATCACCTCGTGAAACATCTTAGTGTCGCAGCGATCGAAAAGCAACGCAATTCCATTTCCATGCTCTGCCAGACGCTTTACGAATTGAAGTACCAGCGGATGCGAATACGGAGGATTCAACCATACGCGCCCGAACCACTCCTGCAACAAGCCGTTCTCTTGTTTGTTGAAATGTTTAGCTGCCGTATCCCACAATCTCGCCATCGGAGCGCACGGATCGAGGTCGAACGGCCCGAGGACATCGATTATTTCACGCGGCGTGTACCATTCGTCTGTCGTATTTTTCGACTTTTGAAACCGTGTATCCATATTTTGCTTTTAGCCCCCGGCGAGGGAGTCGAACCCTCAGCCTGCCACCACCGTCTGATGCCGGGGAGAGTCCCGCCGCGCGCTATGGGTGCAGGCGCACGCGGTGGGAGGTGTGCTGAAAACAGAGGCTATTCCGCCCGCTCCAAGCCGACAAAGACGTAACCTATCGGCGTCGCGGCTATGGCGTAATGTTCGACCTCGTCCACGTCGTAACCGGCCGGAACGCGACCTGTTACCCGTTTGTAATCGCCCTCGCGTTCGAGGAAAGGATTCGCCCCCTCTTTTTGATAAATGGCTGTGATCTTCATGGTTGGTTCTCATTTAACCGCTTTCGCGGAGTAATATTTAGTCTTCGTTCCACAGCAATGTTTCGCTTTTTTTCCTGAGCCACAAGGACACGGGGTATTTCGACCGATCTTGTTGCTGACCACCAAATCGTATCCCTGTTTCGGTCGGATACAGGTTACGTGACGTGTTGTTGTGCTTTTCATTTAGATTACTGCGAACTTGTCTTCGCGGACGATCTCGATTCCGCGAGCTTTGAGAATCTGGCGCACGGCCTTGTCCTGACTTTGGAAGAGCACGCCGAAGTCGCACGCCACCTTGACGTAGGCCGCAGGCAGCGCTGCGGCCAGTTCTGCGCGGGCAGCCGTCGAAAGCGGCTTGCCCTCTTTGACCGGCTTCGCGGTTCCCGCCTTGATGGCTATAATACCCGAATCGAGAGCCAGCCGCCCGTCGGCGAACTCGCCCAGGTGTTCGAGCCCGTAAGCCTCGACGACCGCCTCCGCGTCTTTGATACGCCCGGTCAGTTCCGAGGCCTGGATTTTCAACTGCCGCACCGTCTGTACGGCTGCCTCTGCCTGTTCTTTTGTTACTTTTTTCATCGTTAAAACATGTTTGAAAGGTTGTTAAATGTTCTCCGGCTTGCTTCCTCGTCGAGGGCGGCGATCTGTGCTTCGCAATCTGCGACAGCTGTCTTGTAGCCCGCCAACCGTGTGTCGCTCATGTATCCGCCGCTTTCCCGAAGCGTCCGACGGTAGTCTTGTAGTCGTTCGAGACACCGCGATCGTTCCCGACCTATCTCTGTTAAGGTTTTCATAGTCGTGTCG
The DNA here is from genome assembly GCF_910577125.1 of uncultured Rikenella sp. Classification (GTDB taxonomy): domain Bacteria; phylum Bacteroidota; class Bacteroidia; order Bacteroidales; family Rikenellaceae; genus Rikenella. The sequence goes on along the minus strand of NZ_CAJTMN010000002.1, from coordinate 35,851 downwards.
TATTTTATTCCGGATTGATTCGAGCAGCCATCTCGTCGCTGATCGTATAGGGCATTCCGCCGCCGTAGCGACTGATCGCGTAGGCCGTAAAACCCGAAACCCGTATTTTGATATTGGCGTTGAACTTGACCTGCGTTGCGATTCGTCCGGCCGGTTCTCGTCCGTCGGCGTGCGAGACGAAGACGAAGAGCTTTTTCGGAAACCGTTCGAGCAGCTCTTTGTAGGCCTCGAACGTCATTCCCGTATACTGCAACGAATCGACGATGACGACATTCCGACTTTTGGGTCTTGCGAGCCGTTCGGTCAGTTCGGCGATCGGTTCGTTGTCCAGCAGCAAAACCCGACTCCCGACTTCGACCATTCCCTCCCGCACGCACGCCGCCCGTATCGACTCGGAGATTCCCTCCTCCAGCGAGTCGTACAACACAGACTCATACTTGGAGAGTTCTTTGGCGAGCTGGAGCGCAAACGAGGTTTTGCCTTGCGCCGAGTCGCCCCAGATCAGGATGCTGCCCCGCAGCTCGGGCTGCCCCAGCAGCTCCCGCCACCTCCCCTCCAGGGGGATTCGCGGGAACCGCATCGTCAGCAGTTGTCCGATATTAACCGCGCGCGCCATTGTCTAACTGGAGAGCTATGATCGACCGTTTCACCCGACGCAGATCGCCCTCCGCGTCGTTCGTAATTTCCGCCACCTCGGCCGCATCCGTGATGCCGTTTGCCTGACAGATCGCCCGCACGTCTGCCGCATCGGCCCGGTGGATGCGGACGCAACGGTTCCCGACCCGCGAGAAGATTTCGCGATACCCGCGATACCCTCGTTTCGCTCCGTTCGTCAGCCGCATCTCCAGGTAGTCGGTCGCCATCAGCACCAACGCACACCGGTCTTCGAGGTCGTTGAACAAATCGATAAATTTCAGGAATACCTCGTTGTGCAGCTTGTCGGCCTCGTCGATTATCAGGGCCGGGCGAGCCTTCCGTCGCAACGTCTCGACCACTACGGCGTACATCGCCTCGTTGTCGTTATCCGACGCAGCCGAACTCTTGCCAAGCACCCGCAGTACCTCTTTCAGGAAGGCTTTGAGTTTCCACCCCTCCTTACAGGTTACACAGAATACCAGGCTACCGTTTTCGGCCGCATAGCGTCGAGCGGTGTAGCTTTTGCCTGTCCCGGCGTCCGCAACGATCGCCATCGCCATGGACCTACGCCGGGCATCCTCGAACGTGGTCATCAACTCGTTGTAGGGCCGTGTCGAAACGCCATGCCACTCCTCGCCGCCACTCGTGTCGGAGGCATAATCCCACAGTTGGCCACTGAGGTTCAGCCACATTTTCTCGGCGATCCGTTCCCATTTGCCGTTCAGAATTTGGGAAATCGTTCCGGCACTCACCCCGGCGAGGATAGCTGCCGCCTGGTTCTGTCCGCCGACCTGTTCCGTATAACGTTCCAGGCGGTCTCGAATCTCCTGTTTCTGTTCTTTCGTCATCATTGTGTATTTGGATTTTGATTAATATTTTCTCCGGATCGATCCTCCGTCCACATGGTCGTCGTTCAGTGTCAGCCGATTGACGATCTCCGATGCCCCGAAACGGGCCTCCTTGACCATTACTCCGGCCTGCAAGAGGCTCTGCGCATCGGTTCCGATCCGTTCCAGGAGCGCGCGCCGCTCTTCGCGCGATTGCCGGTTCTGGTCGCGGAGTCGTTTTTTGCGCTCCAGCACGGCGTTCAGTCGTTCACGATCGCCCGGCTGCATGTCGGCCAGAGCCATCGGCAGCGGCACGTTCTCCGGGGCGATGAAACGTAACCGGTCGCCCTCGACCAGCACCCGCGAGAGGTCTGCCGGGTCGTACGTGATCCGGACTTTTCGGCCGACCGCCTGCCGATAGATTGTCTCCGGCACGTCGTACGTGCGGCGTATCTCGCCGATCGTCACCGTGATGCCGCTGTTTCGCACCGTGTTTTTGTACTCGTGCCGATGGCCGAAGCGTTGCAGATAGACCTCTTCGGAGATCCGTTTCGCCCGGTCGGCCCCCATTGCTCGAAAACCATCGAGCCACACTTGCTCGCGTGACCGGCCGCTCCCTTTCCATTCCAGTGTCCGCATCGAGGCGATGAATCGGGCGATCAGCGCCGGAGCCTCCGCGATCGACGGTCTCCGTTTGAGATTGGTCTGTGCGAAATCGCTGTTGTGTTTCTCGCGTGCCGTAATGTTGTGGCCCGCGTAGTTGTTGTAATGTTTCAGGGCGTTGTGCCACTCGGTGCCGAATGACCGTTCGATCACTTTCGCACGGGCCAGTCCGGCGGTCGGTGGGGTGAACGTGGCCAGCGACTCGAAAAAGCCGAGCAGGTTGTCCGACCTCAGCCCCCAACGGTCGGCCACCGTCTGGTGCCAGAGGTAGTATCCGCCGGTCAGTTCGCGGATGTGGCGCATAGCGTTGCGGTAGGCTTCCCGAATCAATTCGTTGGTCACCTGGTCGCCGAACGCATAGCCCAGGATGTAATCGCAGTGGGCATCCAATACGACGTATAGTTTGAAACGATAGTAGTTGTCCCGCCCGTTTTTGAAGTAGAGATCGAGGTCGTTGTCGTCCGAATTGACCAACAGCAGCGGAGCGGTCGGCCGAATACGGTGCACGATCGGGTCGAACTCGTCGGCCCACGCCTTGGAGCCGCGGCGCGAGACATCGATCTCCACGGCATGTTCGGTCATGTAGTTGAGTACCGTTCGCGGGGTGATGGTCGGCGCTCGGTGCGAGGCTGCCCAGAGGTTGTAGGTCTCGGCCGCGACGGTGGCGGGCAGCTGGTTGCCGTGGCTGAGGATGTCGAGCAGGACAGCCCGATCTACCCGGTCTTTGACCTTGGCGCGGTTCCGGTTGCCGAATCCGGCGTGAATCAGGGCCGTATACCCTTCGGCCTGGTACCGCTGGTATTTTCGTTTGAGGGTGATGGCCGTTTTCGGCAGGTTGTTCGGGTAGTCGGCCCGAATGCCGTCCACCAGTTTCAGTATCTTTTCCCAACGCCCGGCCATCGACAGCCGGGCAGCCTTGCGTGCCGCCGTCATCACTTCCAGTGTTTCCCGAACGGCGTTCAGAATCATCGCGTCGTTGCAGTAACTGACAATCGCCTCGTCCGGGAGCTTCCGCCCGCCGTCGTAGGTGTAGGCCGTGAAGACGTTGTAGGCTTCGGTATCCTCGCGCAACCGTTCGGCGAACGGGGCAAACTTCCTCCGGGCATGCGGGTCTCCGTGCCGGGCCTCCCACGCCTCGCGGTAGCGCACCGGCAGACTGTCATACTCCACCAGTGCCGGACTGCCATAACAGGCACGGCGCAGAACGCGCATTTTTCCACGGTGGGCCAGTGCCGTATAAGTGCCGACAGGCATCACCCCGTTCGGATTTTTATCCGAGAGGATCAGCTCGCCGCCTGTAATGCAGAGTATGTTACCTAAATATTCCATGAGTTATTCGTAGTTCCCGCCCCGATCTCGCTCCGGGCGACGGCCTTGTGCCGTGGCGGGATGCCTCTCATTCAATCGAGCTCGATTTCGATCACATCCAGTAGATTGCTCGTTCGCATGCTATTGACAGACAGTTGCGCACTCGCAACACCGTTATCTTTCATCCACTGCCTGGCGCGATTGATAGCCGCCTGTTTATTACTTCCATCCGGGATGCAGGCCCCCAAATCGTTATATTCGTTATCCAGCAGCTCGAAATAATACCGTCTCATCGTTGTATCGTGTTTAGTTAATCGCTCCTGTTTGTTCGGAGACAGAGACTGCCTCGTACAATTGTCCGCCCCGTTCGAGGGCTGCCGCTCGCAGCCGTTTGGCTAAGTCCGAATGCCCCTCGAAGTTCAAGGCCTTGTAAGCCATTCGCGGCGTTACCTCGAAATCGAGCGCCAACCGAAGGCGTCCGCCCAGCGGCATAATGATTCGTTGTCTGGCTTCTTTCATTGTTTGATTATTTGAGTATCTTTACACCGTTCCGGTGCGGAATCTGAATGCAATATTACGAGAGATATTTCAATCATGCAAATAAATAAGAGAGATTTTTCGATTCTAAAAGCTCGTATTTTGGAATACCTTGAATACAAGGGTATTACAAAATACCAATGTTATAAAACTTGTGGTATATCGAACGGCATTTTGACTCAACCCAATGGTTTGTCTGAAGATAATACGATTAAATTTCTCTCGTATTATTCCGATGTAAATCCCGAATGGTTCTTTACCGGCCAGGGTGAAATGTTAAAAAGCGAAGGACCGGCACCAACGCTCATTCCGAAGTCTACAGCTGTGCAAATGGAACCACCTTCGGACGATCATACCGCTGTCCCGGTTGTCGAAATGGAAGCTGCCGCGGGGTTCGGTGCTTCGAATGCGGAGTACATGGACCGGTCGCAAATGATTTATTTACCGAAAGGAATGTTGCGTGGACGGGCCGATCGGCTGTGTATTAAGGTCGTAGGAGATTCCATGTCGCCGACTCTCTATAATAATAGTCGGGTTATTGTGCGACGGCTGCACGAGAGCGAGTGGGAACACGTACGCAACCAGGAGATTTATGTCGTAACGAATCGAGAGGGGAGTACGTTCATTAAGAGGATCGAAAACAAACTGCATCATAACGGTACAATTACCCTGCTGTCCGACAATGCCGACCAGCGGCTATACAAGCCGATCTCGCTGCCGGAAGAGGAGATTTTCGCCATTTGGGCAGTCGAACTCTTCTTGGTACGAACGCTCGGCGAACCGTCCGATCCGATCGGCATGGCGAACGAGATGCAGACGATGAAAAAACAGATTTCCGACCTTTCGACCGTTGTCGGCAAACTCGTTCAAAAAGTGGGAAAAGACAGCTAAACCGGCGCACACATCTGTTTTATTCTGCTATAATGCGACATATCAATACTTTGTCGCATTTTTATGCTTACACTCGGTCAAACAGACGGTATTATCCCCCTGCCTATCCCTCGGAAACACCCTTTTAGCTTTACTTTTTCGGCACTATCCCCCTTTCAGTCGGTATATTTTTGACCGAATTTGCAATAGCAACTGCAATAGCATCTGCAATACCAACTCCAATTTTTGAAAAAATCGGACTGGAATCGGCAGGGTGTCAAATGGGCTTCAAAGGGTGGTAAAGAGGCGATAAAATCGCCCGTTTTGGAGCCTTGTTTTTGTCATTGTGGCAGAGTTGGAGGCGAGGGGTAAAAAGAGTGCTATTTTGCGCCGCTATTGGGGTTGCTGTATATTATGATGTCACCGCGGCGCGCGTTTTTTGAAAGAAAATCATACTTTCGATATGAGTTTAGGAATGTCGGTTATATAAGCAACAAAAAAGGCGGCCATTTTGCCGCCCTGAATGATACTGAAATTATACCGAATTATACTTTTCGTTTATTCAACCTATCGCCTGCTGCTCTCTTGTAACTCTCTTATATATTTGTCATTACTGTCTTTTTCTTCTATCCTCCCCCTTGTACTTTTCGTTTTTCCCCCCTTAGTCGGGAGCGGATGCGGCGGAAAGAGTGGTCGCTCTGGCGGGGCGTTCTGATGGCGGCCGACGGGATGGCCTCGGCGCTGGCGGAGGGGGGAGCGGCGGAGCGGATCGATGCCGGACGGCTTTTCCGGGTGCCGGATTTGAGCTATTACGCTTCGCGGCGAAACGAGCTGTATCCGCTCTCCCTGACGGATGCGGCGGATGCGAGGCCGCATACAATGGTGACGGCGCCTACGGGGGCGGGCAAAACCGATTTCCTGCTGCGCAGGTGTCGAGGACGGGTCTTCTATACGCTGCCGTTTCAGGCCTCGATCAATGCGATGTACGATCGGATTCGGCACGATCTGGAGGGAACGGGAGCGGACGTGAGGCTGTTGCACGCCTCGTCGATGCTGAGGGACGAGGGCGGAGCGTGGGAAGAACGGATCCTGCAGCGGCATCCGGGAGCGGCGGTCAAGGTGATGACGCCGCACCAGATGGCTTCCGTGGCCTTCGGAGTCAAGGGATACGAGGCGATGCTGGCCGATTTGCGGGGTTGTGACGTGATTTTGGATGAAATTCATACGTACGGCGATGAAATCCAGTCGATTGTGCTGAAAATCGCAGAGGTGCTGCTTTCGGTCGGGTGTCGTGTGCATGTGGGGACGGCGACGATGCCGCGGGCGTTGTATGACCGGATGCTGGCTCTGCTGGGTGGGCCGGAGCGGGTTTGCGAGGTGCGGTTGCCGGCGGAGGTGCTGGATACGTTCGACCGCCACCGGGTCTATAAACTGGCGGACTGGGAGGCGGCCGGGCCGGTGGTGCGGGAGGCGGTGGAGCGGGGTGAAAAGGTGCTGGCGGTCTGCAACCGGGTGGCGCGGGCGCAGGAACTTTACAGCCGGCTGGCGGAGGAGTACGGGGCGGAGGTGCCGGTGATGCTGATTCACAGCCGCTTTAAACGGGGCGATCGGGCGGGACTCGAAAAGAGGCTGGTCGGGGAGCTGAACCGGCTGCCGGCGGGCGAGGGCTGTATCGTGGTGGCCACGCAGGTGGTGGAGGTCAGTCTGGACATCAGTTTCGATGTGATGGTGACCGAGTGTGCGCCGCTGGATGCGCTGGTGCAGCGTTTCGGACGCATCAACCGGCGGCGGACGCCCGAAACGCAGGGGAACTTCCGGCCGGTGTATGTGGTGGCGCCTCCGGACGGGGTGCGGGATGCGGCGCCTTATGACAAAGCTGTGCTGGAGCGGAGTTTCGACCTGTTGCCGGACGGCGACCTCTTTCGGGAGCGGGATGTGCAGCAGAGGCTGGATGCGCTCTATGAGGCTATACCGGCGCGGGCGGAGGAGTTGGGTTTTCTGGCGGCCTATCGTGACGGACGGTGGTGCATCGGCGGGCTGATCCATCATGCGAAGTCGGTGTTGTGGGAGAAGTTGAATGTCGATTCGGTGGCCTGCATCGTCGAGGGTGATGTCGGGCGGTATCGGACAGCGTCGGCGGCGGAGCGGCTGGCGATGGAGATTCCGGTCTCCTTCCGGACGGTGCGGTATAGCGGCCTGAACCGTTTGCCGGAGTGTGGCAGCGAGCCGTATGTGGTTCCGGATCGGGCTTATTCGCCGGAGACGGGTTTCTTGTCCGAGTTCGCCCGGCCGGAATTCGAGGATGTGACGAATCGTTTTTTGTAGTTTGGAATTATGATAACATCGTATATAGGAGGCCTCTTTCTGGAGGCGTACAACGCCCGCGAGGGGACGGACTACAACGCGGAACGCTTTTTTACGGAGGTGCTCCATCCGCTCTTTTTCGACCACGAGAAATATATGTTGTGGCCGACCAACTCGCCGTTTGTGCAGGGGGTGAAGAAAGACCGGCCTTTCACGGCCGCGCAGCGGAAAGAGAAGCTGGACGAGTTGCACAGGAAGATCCGGGAGGAGACGGAAGCGGATGCCAGTATGGCGTTGGGTTATCCGGCGGCAGGGATGACGGGCACGACGTCGGGACAGGTGACCGACATGGTGCTGCCGCTGGAGCCGGAGGATTACTACCTCTCGTGGATCGGGGCGGCGTTGGGTGTCGGTGTGGCGGGCGGCTGGGCAATTCTGTTCGACCGGGCGGAGATTCTGCTTGCCGTTTTCGACGGGTGGAAATATTACCGGGAGCTGCTGAACAGCGTCTCGCGGGCCGAGGGAAACAAGGCCTTGACGTGGAACGGCTGCTGGGTGCGGCATCGCTTCAGCGAGGAGTTCGATCCGGACTATCCGACCGATAATTTCCTGCCTCACGAGAAGGTGGCGGGAGGGGTATCGGTCGGCTTCGAAACGGAGGGATGGGCGGATATTCTGCAGGAGATTGCCCGCCATTTCCCGCAGGAGCGGCTGATGGGATATATCTGGAAGTCGGGACAGACCAACGAGACGATCGGATTTATCCCGTTCGAACTGCCGGAGATCGTGCGCCCCATCGATTTATACGTCCGGCTGTTCGGCATCGAGTCGGCCCGAAAGGCGAAAGCCCTCTTCGGAACGGCCTGGGGGTTCGAACGGTGCTGTCAGCAGGGGAGCATCGGCATCCGGGCCATGGAACCCAAAGGACTGAGGGAGATTATGGAGGGCCGCAAGGCGTTGAAATACAAACCGGACGACGAACAGAACAAAATCACTTTTCAAACCTACTTAACCTGGATACTGGCTATGCTGAATAATGAAGACTTGCGGACAGTTGCCCGTGAACTCGCTGTGGAATTGCATACTTATGTGCTCGAAAGCAAACAGGGGAAAACCGATCGGGGAAATCAAATCGAGAATCTCCTGAAAGCCCGCCACCGGACGGCGTTTAACGATGCGATTCTGCCGGTGGTCGGTGTGCTGGGCGAGCATTCGAAACTATACGAGGTCTACACCCTGATCAACGGGAATATGCCGGCCGATAATGTGCCGTATTTTCTCGGACTGCTGCGGGTCGAGTACGCCGTGTTGTAAAAAAGAGAAACCAATAAAAATCCTATAGAACGATGAATCCGTATATCTACCTGCGCGTGTTGCGCCATGCCGACCATACCGTTTTCTGTGTGCAGGACGGTCAGAAGTCTTATTACGATCCTACTTTCGGCCGCCGGATGGCCTACTCCAGCGGACAACAGGTGAAACGTTCCGTCCTGGAAGCGCTGACCGACGCGTTGAATGTCCCGATGGCGCCCATTACGTTCAACTACGAGATCAATAAGGCCGGCAAGATGACCAATAAGGAGCCGTGGTCGCCGTGCGATCCCCACTATGTGGATCAGCTGATCGGCGGCTGGATGCGGGCCGCGTCGGAGAACTATACCGTGAAGCGGCGCAGCCCGCTGTCGATTTCGGCCATGCGGCCGCTGCACCCGCTGTTGGGCGGGCTGGAGATGGAGGCCGAGAACCTGACCTTCGACCGGAGCGACCGGCCGGAAAACCATCCGGTGATCGTCCGGATGGAGGGCCAGAAGGAGCCGATGACCGGAGAGCAGATCGACAAATGGTTGAACGAGAATTGCCGGACGCTGCCCCGGCGCCATTGGATTCCCGATAACCGGCGGGCCAGCGGGCTCTTTGTGTTCGACGTGGCGATCGATCTCAGGAGGCTCTTTTGCGTATCGACCAACCCGCACGAACCGGAGCTGACGCCCGAGATGATCGAGGCGTTGAAAAACGAAGGGTGGATCGAGAGCGAAAATACGTTCGGACACTGTCTGGTCATGCCGAAAGAGAAACGCGACGAGGTGATTCCGGCTCTGGCGCACGCGCTGCTGAACTGGCGGATCACCTCCAATCAGGCCCGGACGTTCAGCCTGATGGAGACGCTGGCCGTGGCGATCAGCGACAATGCCAATACGCTGGCCGGTGCCATTCGGACAAAGCTGATCGACGACGGGGGCGACCGTCCGAAAGCGAAGCCGATCGTGGACGATTCGGTCGGAGCGGATGTGTTCGTCACGCTGCCGGCAGCCGGCTACTTCGCCACCTCAATCGAGAGTGCCGACGCGCTGGCGGCTGCGGAGCGCGATCTGACCGAACGGATGCAGGCATTCGACTACGAGCGTCAGAAGTAGGCCGGAGAACGGTTGTCCAGGGCGTATGAAGTACGGCGGAGGTCATTTCAATTACCTGCTGGTCTGCCCGCGTAAACTGTGGCTTTACGCGGGCGGGGTGGGTATGGAGCATACCTCGGAACGGGTGGCCGAAGGGAAATTGCTGCACGCGACGGCCTATCCGTCGCGTCCGGGGCGGTACGAAGAGCTGGAGGTGGGGCCGGTGAAGATCGATTTTTACGACTCCCGGCAGGGGGTGATTCACGAGATCAAATTGTCCGACCGGATGGAGGAGGCTCATATCTGGCAGGTCAGATATTATCAGCTGGTATTGGAACAGATCGGGATAACGGGGGTGCGGGCGGTGGTGGAATATCCGTCGATCCGCCATACGGAGCAGTTGGAGGAGCTGACGGACGAGGATCGGGCGCGGCTGGGCGAGATGGAGAGCCGGATCGACCGGATCGTCGAGTCGGAGCAGTGTCCGCCGATTCCTCCGAAACAGAAGGGGATTTGTCGCCGATGCAGCTATTTCGACTTCTGTTATGTCGGTGAGACGGTTCCGGAAGAGGATTCGGATCGGGAGGACTCGCTATGAAACGAAATTATTATCTCTTCAATCCGGGCGTACTGACCCGGCAGGACAATACGCTGAAGTTCACGCCCCGGGTGACGGACGAGGAGGGGGTGGTGCGGGAGGGAACGCCGCGCTTTATTCCGGTGGAGACAGCCGAGGATTTCTACGTCTTCGGTTCGCTGGATGCGCCGAGTTCGCTCTACAATTTCCTGGGACAGAACGATGTGGCGGTTCACTTTTTCGACTATTACGAAAATTACACCGGGTCGTTCATGCCGCGCGATTCGTTGCTGTCCGGGCGCATGATTCTGGCTCAGGCGGCCGCTTATCAGGCTCCGAAACGGCGGCTGGAGATTGCGCGCCGCTTTATCGAGGGGGCGGCTTTCAACATGCTCAAGAATTTGCAGTATTACAACCGTCGCGGGAAGGATACGCAGCCGATGATGGAGGCGATCGAGGGGCATGCGGCGCAGATTCCGCGGGTCGGTGCGGTGGATGAGCTGATGGGAATCGAGGGAAATATCCGACAGGCCTATTACCAGGCCTTCGATCTGATACTGAATGATTTCGAGATGGGTGTCCGGACGAAACAGCCGCCGCAGAACGAGGTGAACGCTCTGATTTCGTTCGGCAATATGATGTGTTATGCACAATGTTTGCGGGCGATCCACCAGACGCAACTCAATCCGACGATCAGTTATCTGCACTCGCCGGGTGAACGTCGGTTTTCGCTCTCGCTGGATATTTCGGAGATTTTCAAACCGATTGTCGTGGATCGTGTGATATTCAACGTGTTGAATAAAAGACAGATTCAGGAGAAACACTTTGACCGCTCGTTGAATCGGTGCGTGTTGAACCGGTCGGGTCGGGAGATTTTTGTGAAGGCGTTGGAGGAGCGTTTCCTGGAGACGATCCAGCATCGGAAATTGGGCCGGAAGGTGAGTTATCGGTATCTGATCCGGCTGGAGTGTTACAAACTGACGAAGCATTTGTTAGGGATGGAGGAGTACAAACCGTTTAAAATGTATTGGTAGGGAGCGCGATGTATGTGATTTTGGTTTATGATTGCGGCGAGAAGCGGGTGGGAAAGATGTTGAAGTTGTGCCGGCGTTATTTGTCGTGGATTCAGAACTCGGTGTTCGAGGGCGAGATCACGGCGGTGAAGCTGCGGGAGCTGGAGCTGCAGGCGAGGGAGATTATGGATCCGGAGGAGGACAGCCTGATTATCTTCGAAAGCCGGAACGAAAAGTGGCTGGACAAACGGATTATAGGGTGCGAACGGGCGTCGGTGGACAATTTCCTGTAGTTGTCGTTCGGAGGGTGTGGCTTGCTGTACTGTGGGGCGATGTGTCGCGTCGTGTTCTTTGACGTGTTGAAAATCAGATAATTTACCGGAGTTGTCGATCCCCGTGTGTTTTCGCGGGATTGGAGGTCGACAACTTTCGGATGCCGAAAAAACGTTTGGTACATTTCTAATCGTTTGATTTTTAGTGTATTGATTCTCCGTTTTTCACGGCTCCCAATCCTACAATAGTTGAATTGAAATAAGCGAGAACAATCAAAGAGGCAATCGCAACTTCCCCTCCCAATCCTACAATAGTTGAATTGAAATTTCTGTCTCGGTATCAATAGCCGTGCGCAACCCCTGTCTCCCAATCCTACAATAGTTGAATTGAAATGGAAAAATCGAAGGTCGAGATCGAGGACTTCTTCCGAACTCCCAATCCTACAATAGTTGAATTGAAATACGAACGGTCGATGGCTCCTTTGCCCGACCGCGCCTCCCAATCCTACAATAGTTGAATTGAAATTTGAGCAGCTCGTGGTCCTCGCCCGCCGCGTCTACTCCCAATCCTACAATAGTTGAATTGAAATGACGGGGCCGCGGGGGCCACAAGGGGCTACCGGAGCTCCCAATCCTACAATAGTTGAATTGAAATGAAGCCGCCCCGCGGCAGGTGTCGAACGAAACCCCTCCCAATCCTACAATAGTTGAATTGAAATGCGTATGAGTGTAGTGCACACCTACGGGGGCGTTCTCCCAATCCTACAATAGTTGAATTGAAATCTCGAAATCGCGTTGCATACGCTCGACACGGAGAACCCTCCCAATCCTACAATAGTTGAATTGAAATTATCGTCTTCGCTGAGCAGTAGCAGGCCGCGCTCCGCTCCCAATCCTACAATAGTTGAATTGAAATCAAAATGCCGCGACATAGCAAAGGAATTGAAACACTCCCAATCCTACAATAGTTGAATTGAAATAACTTCGTTTTAATCCACTCGGCGTCAACATGGTAGTCTCCCAATCCTACAATAGTTGAATTGAAATGTCTACTACCTGCCGAATGCGCTTCGGATTGCGGACTCCCAATCCTACAATAGTTGAATTGAAATCTTGATCTGCGAGAGATTTTTGGGGTCGATGATCCTCCCAATCCTACAATAGTTGAATTGAAATGATGCGGCCCTGACCGGCGTCGATCAGTTTCCGCCTCCCAATCCTACAATAGTTGAATTGAAATTGGGATCTGATGCGGACGCTGCAACAACTGACTTACTCCCAATCCTACAATAGTTGAATTGAAATGATAATCTAACAAATTGGCAGCTGCCATATCGGCTTCCTCCCAATCCTACAATAGTTGAATTGAAATCTGGATTCGCTCGTGATTGTGATGAATGCGGATCCTCCCAATCCTACAATAGTTGAATTGAAATGAGCAGGGGACGGAACAGGCCCCGAACCCGGAGGCCTCCCAATCCTACAATAGTTGAATTGAAATTGCTTTGGGGGGAACCTTATTTGGTGATAACCAACTCCCAATCCTACAATAGTTGAATTGAAATTTGTTTTCACACAAGCCGCAATCGCCGAAGCGAGAACTCCCAATCCTACAATAGTTGAATTGAAATTGCTGTTCGATGGGGAACTCAACCGAGTCGCCGATCTCCCAATCCTACAATAGTTGAATTGAAATTGTGGTGAATGTCTTGTTTGTCGCGAAGCTGTTCACTCCCAATCCTACAATAGTTGAATTGAAATTTCGGTAATCGTGTTCGTTGCTATTCTCGTCGACACTCCCAATCCTACAATAGTTGAATTGAAATTTTACACCTTGACCGGAAAGCAAAGCGCCATCAGCCTCCCAATCCTACAATAGTTGAATTGAAATCTGGATGCGGGAGGACATGGAAGAGCTGAATCGGCCTCCCAATCCTACAATAGTTGAATTGAAATGATGGTGTTTCTTGAAGCGGATTTGGACATGGCCCTCCCAATCCTACAATAGTTGAATTGAAATTCCCTCTGCGGCTGCGGGACGAGGAGGATGGCAGCAGAGCTCCCAATCCTACAATAGTTGAATTGAAATCACTCTTTCCCGATTTTGACCAGCGGAGCCGGGTTCCTCCCAATCCTACAATAGTTGAATTGAAATGCTGTCTCCTCGCGTGTCTCCCGGCTGGATGGGGCGGCTCCCAATCCTACAATAGTTGAATTGAAATAAAAATCGTCGTCGCTGCGGTAGACGGGTTGATTCTCCCAATCCTACAATAGTTGAATTGAAATAAAAATCGTCGTCGCTGCGGTAGACGGGTTGATTCTCCCAATCCTACAATAGTTGAATTGAAATCTGACAGTTTCTGCAACACCGGCTACTGCAACTGTATCTCCCAATCCTACAATAGTTGAATTGAAATTGGCTATATCCACTTTTCTATCAAACAGCACCTCTACTCCCAATCCTACAATAGTTGAATTGAAATTCCGTACATGGCCCCCAACCGGGCAGGCTGTCCCAACTCCCAATCCTACAATAGTTGAATTGAAATCGATAGGGAGCGACAACCTGAACATAACGGGTCTCCTTCCAATCTTACAATAGTTGAATTGAAATTCGGATGGACGATTTGATAAAAGACGTGGTGATCCTTCCAATCTTACAATAGTTGAATTGAAATCTGAATTTGATTTCTCGTTTCATGTCGTTATTCTCCTCCTAATCCTACAATAGTTGAATTGAAATGTGCTGTGGTGTTCTCTTTGCCCACAATCGACAGCGTCCTCCTAATCCTACAATAGTTGAATTGAAATGGGTATTAAGCCTCTCGCTGGTTCTGCTGGTCTTTCTCCTAATCCTACAATAGTTGAATTGAAATGTACTCTTGGTACTCAAATTTTGAATCAGGTAATCAACTCCTAATCCTACAATAGTTGAATTGAAATGACAATCACTTGGATGTTAGTCCTTTGTCTCGTTCCTTCCAATCTTACAATAGTTGAATTGAAATTAAATCGACATACAGGCATTATGCTCATTTACGAAAAACTTCCAATCTTACAATAGTTGAATTGAAATCATTTTATACAAAGAGTTTCCGTTGCTGGAGGCCTCTTCCAATCTTACAATAGTTGAATTGAAATGACTTTCAGTCGATTACTGTCGCGACTTTCCCCGATTCTTCCAATCTTACAATAGTTGAATTGAAATCAGGATGCGGAGGATTGTTAATAAAATACTGGTGCTTCCAATCTTTACAATAGTTGAATTGAAATATCTCCTCTTTCAGGTTGAGAAGCAGGCGGCCGTTCTTCTAATCCTACAATAGTTGAATGGAAATTTTTTAAACTTCGGCTTCTGCGGCGGCTTCTGGGCCTCCCAATCCTACAATAGTTGAATGGAAATATCGGCAATTACTTGTCGCAGTACTTCGCAAACCTCTGCACAATGCGTAATCGTATAATCGTTGAGTTCGTTATAAAAACAAACGGGGAGACGCCGAAGCAGCTCCCCGTTGCCGGATTTACGGTATGGAAATTCTCCGTTAGAAGTTGAACTGTACCATCATCTGGGCCCGGTTCGCATGCGCTTTGGCATGATCCGCATTCTTGCGCGTGCCGTAGAGGTATTCTGCGCCGACGCTGAAGGCCGGAGTGATGTGGTAGAACAGGTTCCCCACGATGTATTGCGACAACCGGTAAGTGTCCGGAGCCTGTGCAAAGTAGTTGTTGCGGTTCCATACGCTCACCTGGCTGTACGCCGCATTCATCTGCCAGCTCGGGCTGAAGTTCATCTGGACTCCGGCCATCCAGCCCATCGCCGGCAAAGTCTGCAACCGGCCCGTCTTCCGCGGATTCGACACCAGGTCGTAGCCGTTGCCGTTCAAGTCCTGGATGTAATTTTCAATCCCTTCGCCGTAGACCACCTGTCCGAAAACGTTTGCCGAGCGACTCAGCGCGATCCGGCCGCTCAGCATCGCTCCCCAGCCCACTTTGGTGATCGTGTTCAGATTGACGTTGTCGTAGTAGTTCATTGCCCGGATGATCCCCGAAGCGCGCAGGTGACTCCTGCCCTTGGCCCAATTGTACTGGAAATAGACCGGGAAGTCCGGAATCCGTTGAGGAACCACATAGGCCGCTTCGCCCGGAGTCGTGGCACTCACCACCGGCATTTCGGCCGCTACGGCGAACTCCCAGCTCGGGCTGATCTGCAGGTGGTAGCGAACCATCAGATTCCGCTGGTAAGTATAGGCGTTCGGCCCCTGGAAGTCGATCGTGGTCGGTGCCGCGTTGAGGTCGGCGAACGTGGTGGTGCGCTGACCGAACGTCAGCCCTTTGAACGATACGTAGGCTTCGCGCAGCCGGAGGACGTTGTCTCCGCCGCGGAAGTCAGTCTCGATGTAAGTCTCGATATTGCCCAGCGCCTTGGTGTGCACGATGGTCTTGAAGAAGAGCCGCGAGGTGCTGGCATCCATCCGGAAGCGCTGTTTGTTGGACGGCGTCTGGATCATCGGGATGTCGTACGTCACGAAGTCCTTGTTCTGGATGACGTTGCTCCAGTCGTAAGTCGTGCGGAAGCTGACGAAGCCCCCGATCCCGAAGACCGCCTTGTTGGCCCGGTCCGAAATGATGAAATTCGGCACGCCCGACTGCTGGAACCCCGGTTTGACGGTTTGGGCGTAGATGTCGATCGCCCGGCCTTTGAGCATCCAGACGTCGTCCGTCTGCGGATCGGCGCCGATGATCCAGACCGTGTTGCGTTTGTCGCGCGGGTGGCGCCGGGGCGTTTCGTCCGAGACGGCGGCGTTGTCGCCGGCCCAGGCGCCGACCGAGCCGAGGCCGAGAGCGGCGGTGGTCAGCCAGGTGTAGATTCTTTTCATAAAATAGGTTTTTGATTGGTGAATAAAATGTGATAGGTGGATAAAAACCTCTTTCGGCAGGGACAATTTTTGTGCCAAAGCGACATGCGGGGAGCTCGGACGACGGAGTTTTCCGGTCGGGAGCGGTAGATTTTGTGCCGTGAAATCCCTATTTTTGTCGCCATGAAAGCAAAATCGCAGCAGGCCGCAGGCCGGATACAGATTCCGGTGGAGGAGAACGGGACGTTGTTGTCGTTTCTGTTCGCTTATTTTTCGGAGCGGAGCCGGACGACGGTGAAATCCTATCTGGCTCACCGGCAGGTGGCGGTGAACGGGTGTATCACGACTCAGTTCGACACGCCGCTTGTGCCGGGCGACCGGGTGGAGGTCGATTTCGGGCGGGTGCGCGAGGGGGTGACGCATCCGAAACTGCGGATTGTGTACGAGGACGACGACCTGATCGTGGTCGAGAAGCGGAACGGGCTGCTCTCGGTGGCGACCGACAAGCAGATCATGCAGACGGCCTACAGTATCCTGAGCGAGCATGTGAAACAGGAGGATCCGCGGAACAAGATATTCGTCCTGCACCGTCTGGATCGGGAGACCTCCGGGCTGATGATGTTCGCCAAAAGCGAGGAGGTGAAGACCCGGGTGCAGAGCCGCTGGACGGAGACGGTCGTGGAACGGAAATACTTTGCGGTGGTCGAGGGCAGAGTGGAGCAGGACGAAGGGGTGATCTCGACCTATCTGACCGAGAGCAAGGCGATGAAGGTCTATGTGACGAACCGCGAGGAGGGACGGAAGGCGAATACGGCGTTTCGGGTATTGAAGTACTCGGCGCGGAACGATGTGACGCTGCTGGAACTGGAGTTGGAGACAGGGCGTAAGAATCAGATCCGGGCACACATGGAGTATATCGGCCATCCGATCGTCGGGGATAAGAAGTACGGCTCGCGGCGGGCGCTGATCGGCCGGGTGGCTTTGCATGCCGGTGTGCTGAGCTTTATCCATCCGCGGACGGGGAAACGGCACGACTTCTCGACGCCGGTTCCGAGGAAGTTCTCGGAGCTGTTTTAGCCGGTGCGCGGGCGGATAAACCACCGGGGGCCGAACCTTTTTCATGCAGGTTCGGCCCCCGGTGGTTTGTAGCGGAGTGGTTGGCTTTTACTTGAATGTCACGACCAGCGGATGCTCCGTCTTGGCCGTCTCGTCCAGAATCAGTTGGGCCATCGCTTCCGACGTCGGTGCGTCGCGCTTGCTCCATGCAGCGCCTGCCCGATAGGTGAACGGCTTGCCCTGTGGAATGACGGTGCTCGCCAGAAGGTGTCCTAATCGCGTCTCCACCTTGATTTCGCACGGAAAGATAATGCCGATTCCCGTGTGTCCGTTATCCGGCTCGTTGTCCGTGTTGAGCGGTTCCCAATAGCCGACCTTCCGGATCGGTTTGTCCAGCAGGTCGATGACCCGTCCGCCCGGGCCGCGCAGCACGACTCCCGCCGCTACCCGTAGCGCATCGAAATCGCCGGTATACTCTTCCGTAATCCGGTTGAACGGGGTATGGGCGTCGAGCGAGATCGTCCGCCGCTCGGTGACCGTCAATGTGTCGACCGTAAACGGTGCGTAATCCAGCCGGAATGTCACCCGGATAGGCCCGTTGTCCAGCACTTTGTAACCGGTGAAGTTATTACCCAACCACAATTTCCCGCCTTCGTACGGCGCCATGGCGCCCGCTCCCAGCGTCCGGCCGACTTTGTAGCAGTCGAGTCCCTCGCCCCGGTCGGTGTGGTAGTCGTAACCCGGCCGGTACCACCGGTTGATGATCAGGCTGTCGGTGTGTTTCAGCCAGACGTCGATTCCGTTGCTGATCTCGCCCGTCCGTTCCAAGGCCGGCCCGTACATCCGGTAGGCGATCCGGTCGTTCTCCCAGGCGAAGTCGTCCATCCGTTCCGGCACGAATCGTCCGTATACCTGTGCCGGAAAATCTTCCCGCATGCCGCTTTCCAGCCGGTAGGTCGCCGAACTGCGCGGCCCGACCGTCGCCTGGAAAATCAGCGAGCGCGGTTCCACACCGCCGTAATAGAGCACCTGAGACGGCAGCTGTTCGCCTTTCGGCCCGGTCACGACGATGTCTTCCGGCGTGATGCCCGGCAACCGTTTCTGTACCTCTTTCCAGTCGAGTTCGACCGTTTCGTCGACTCTGGTGATCTTTAGCGGGTTGGTTACTTTGACCCGGACGCCTCCGCACGAGAGGCAGAGCACGAGGGCGCTCAAAAGCGGGAGCAGTTTTTTCATAGGGGGTGTTTGTCTGAAGTTTTTGCGCAATGCAACGGAATCATCCTCACAAATGTAATAAAAAATCGGCTTGAAACATCGGCTCTTTAGCGGGCGAATCGGCCGGTTGTGCTTTTAGGAGCCGGAGCCGGGCGGAAGACGGATTTAAATTTCGTATTTTTGCTCCTCCTGTCCGGAACGCTGTCGTGCGGTGCTGCCGGAGGAGAGAACTGACGACAACCAAACTCTTTCAAAGCAATGATAAAAGTAAATCTCATGCCGACTGCGATCGGTTGGGCTGCCGGGAGCCTTTTGCTGGCCGGCATCTCCCCGGAACCGGCGGTCGGGAAAAACCGGAGTGTCGCACCCGTGATTACTGAAAATGTGGAATTCGCCGCCCGGCAGACCCGCTTGATGGTGGATACGATGGATACGTTCCGCCACATTCCCAGTCCGCGCACGACCGATGAAAACGGCCGGCTGGTGTTCACCACGCTGGACGACTGGACGAGCGGATTTTTTCCCGGAACGCTGTGGTACCTCTACGAACTGACGGGCGACAGCGCATGGCTCCGTCCGGCCGTGCACTATACCGAGGGGATGGAGCGGATCAAATACTATCGGGGGAATCACGATATCGGTTTCATGATCTTCTGCTCGTTCGGCAACGGGCTGCGGCTGACGGGGAAGGAGGCCTATAAGGATGTGATCGTGACGGCGGCTCGGACGCTGAGCGAACGCTATCGCCCCGGAGCGGGTGTCATTCAGTCGTGGCCGCAGTGGAGGGGCTGGGATTGCCCGGTGATTATCGACAACATGATGAACCTGGAGCTGCTGTTCGAGGCGACGCGGATGAGCGGCGACTCGTCGTTCTGGAAGATCGCTGTGTCGCATGCCGACCAGACTCTGAAGTGCCATTACCGGCCGGATATGAGCTGCTACCACGTGGTGGACTACGATTCGAAAACCGGCGAGGTGCGCAGCCGGGTGACGGCGCAGGGCTATGCCGACTCGTCGGCCTGGGCGCGCGGACAGGCGTGGGGGCTGTACGGCTACACGCTGTGCTACCGCTATACGCACGATCCGAAATACCTGAAACAGGCGGAGGATATCGCGAAGTTCATCTTTACGAATAAGAACCTGCCGGAAGATTTGATTCCCTATTGGGATTACGATGTGCCGAACATTGAGCAGGAGCCGCGCGACGCTTCGGCAGCGGCGGTGACGGCTTCGGCGCTTTATGAGCTCTCGACCTATGTGGGGCGCAAGCAGGGTAAAACGTATAAAAAACTGGCCGACCGGATCGTCGAAACGCTCGGTTCGCCGGCTTATCGGGCCGAATTGGGCGAGAATGGCTATTTCGTCCTGATGCACTCGACGGGTAACAAACCGGGGCCGTCGGAGGTGGATGTGCCGCTGGTCTATGCGGACTATTACTTCCTCGAAGCGCTGAAACGGAAACGGGATTTGGAAAACAAATAATCGCCGGACGGAGATGAAACGGACAAATCGGTTGCTGATGGTGCTGCTGACGGCTCTGTTCGGGGCGGCACCCTTTTTTATAGAGGCGGCTCCGGCGGTGAAGGCCAAACTCGATCTTTTGCAGAAAGCCGCTGTGCGGTACGACATCGACTCGCTGTGCCGCGAGGCTTATACCCCTTATCCCGCGTATACCGACCGCACGTTTTGGCAATCGCTGCCCGAAGCCGTGAAGCGGCAGGCGGTGGCGCAGGCGGAGGCCCGGCTAGACTATGTATGGCGCAGTGTAACGGTCACTTCGTACCTCGATTTCGCCCGCCGGGGGATCCGGGTGCCGAACGATCAGCATATCGGCGAACGGTACAATGCCTTGGCCGACCTGATGTTAGGTGAACTGGTCGAAGGTCGGGGACGTTTCGTGGATCAGATCGCCGACGGCGTGTGGTCGCTCTGCGAGCAGAGCACGTGGGTGGCGACGGCGCATATCTACTGGCAGCTCAGCGGAACCGCCGTGCCGGATATCGATCATCGCACGATCGACCTCAGCGGCGGGATGACCGCCAACACGCTGGCCTGGGCCTACTATTTCTTCAAAGAGGAGCTGGGCAAATTGTCGCCGACGATTCCGCAGCGGCTGCGGGCCGAATTGAACCGCCATACGCTGGATGTCTATCTCGACCGCAACGACATGTTCTGGCTCGGTTTCCGCGAGGGGGCGCAGGTCAACAACTGGAACCCGTGGTGCAACTTCAACGTGCTGACCGCCGCGCTGCTCGTCGAGGAGGATCCGGAGCGACGGGCGGCCATCGTGCGGAAGACGATGCGGTCGGTCGATCAGTTCAAGCCCGACGGCGGGTGCGAGGAGGGGCCTTCCTATTGGGGGCATGCGGCGGGGATGCTGAATAACTATCTCGAAGTGCTGAAAGGCTATTCGCACGGGCGGATCGACCTCTTCGGCGAGCAGCGGATCAAAAACATCGGCCTCTACATCGCCAATGCCCATATCGACAGCCTCTATTTCGTCAACTTTGCCGATGCCGAGGCCAAGGCTTCGCCGGGGGCGTCGACTGTCTTCCGTTACGGGCGGAACATCGGCGACAGTACGATGTTCCGCTTCGGCTCCTATCTGGGGGCATTGACCGGTTTCTCGGAAAATCCGCTCAGCGGGACGATGGACAATCGGCTCAAGACCGCATTCGTTTATGACGATATGCAACGGACGCGACCGGCGGCGCCGCTCTACCGGTCGGTGTGGATGGACGGCATCGAGGTGGCGGTGGCGCGAACCGAAGGCGGGAGTGCCGAGGGGTTGACGCTGGCGGCCAAGGGGGGATACAATGCCGAGAGCCACAACCACAACGACGTGGGGAGCTTTATCCTCTATGTGGACGGGCAGCCGATGATGGTGGATGCCGGTGTCGGGACTTATACCGCCGCGACCTTCGACCACCGGCGCTATACGATCTGGACAATGCAGTCCGAGTACCACAACCTGCCGGTTGTCAACGGTTTCGGACAGAAGGAGGGTGGAAAATACCGTTCGCGGAGTGTGAAACATACGGATAACGGGCGGGGGATGTCGTTCTCGCTGGATATAGCGGGAGCTTATCCGGCGGAGGCGGCGTGCCGCAGCTGGGTGCGCGACTATCGTTTCGACCGGCAGAAAAATAGAGTGACGCTGACCGATACGTACGATTTGTCGGAGGTGAAGGGGCCGGTGGAGTTGAATTTTCTGACCTGTGGGACGGCGACGTCGGGTCGTGGGGGAGTCGAAATCAAGAGCGGGGGTAAGATTTTGCGAATGATATTCGACCTGTCGAAATATGACCTGACGACCGAGGCGGTGGAGCTGACTGACCCGCGGTTGTCGAAGATTTGGGGCGAACGACTGACGCTCGTCAAGTTGAAAGTCAAGAATCCGAAGCGGAAAGATACCTTGCAGGTGACTTTTTTACAGCAATAATTTGTGAACATGAAATCGATGAAACGTTTATTGGCGGTCGCGCTGGTTGCGGTATGTATTCTGCCGGACAGCTTTGCCGCCCGGAAAAAACAGGCTGAACAGCCGAAATCGGATCGCGAAGTGTGGGCCGAGACGGCCTATAAAATCGCTTATCCGGTGTTGTCGAATCTGGCGGCGGGGACGCTGCATGCGAATATGCCGGTCGAACAGCGCGGGCCGTCGCATCCGGAGTACGGAGCGTACGGCGACCGGACGAAGTATGCCTATCTGGAGGCGTTGGGGCGGACGATTTGCGGGATTGCGCCGTGGCTGGAACTACCTGTGGATACGACGACCCGTGACGGGCGTATGCGCAAGGAGCTGCTCGATCTTTCGATCCGGGGATTGCGGAATGCGATGGATACCGCTTCGGCGGACTATATCAGTTTTGCGGTGGGATATCAGGCGTTGGTCGATGCGGCTCATCTGGCGCAGGGGCTGATGCGCGCGCCGAAAAATCTGTGGGGCGGTTTGGATCAGGCGACCCGGGAACGCATTATCTACGAGATGAAACAGACGCGGAAGGTGCGGCCGAATGTCAGCAATTGGCTGATGTTCACGGCGCAGATCGAAGCTTTTTTGCGTTCGGTGGGCGAGGAGTACGACCAGGTGCGGGTAGACTATCCGGTGCGGCAGATGAATGCCTGGTATAAGGGAGACGGGGTCTACGGCGACGGCGAACCGTTCCACTGGGACTACTACAACAGTTTCGTGATTCAGCCGATGTTGATCGATGTGCTGGGAGTGATGGGCGACGGATTTCCGGGCTTGCGCGAACGGGTGTTGAAGCGGGCGGCGCGCTATGCCGAGGTCACGGAGCGGATGATTTCGCCCGAGGGGACGATTCCGCCGCTGGGGCGGTCGTTGCAGTACCGGACGGCGGCGTTGCAGGTACTTTCGCAAATGGCTTTGCAGGATCGGTTGCCGAAGAGTCTCGCCAAAGGACAGGTGCGGGCGGCGATGACGGCGGTGATCCGGCGCTTTTTCGAACAGCCCGGGACTTTCGATGACGAGGGGTGGCTGCGAATCGGCTTCTGCGGCGCGCAACCGGAGATCGGAGAGGCGTACACCTGTACGGGGAGCCTCTATCTCTGCCTGACCGGCTTTTTGGCGTTGGGCTTGCCGGAGGACGATCCGTTCTGGACGGCGCCGGGCGAGCCTTGGACGTCGCAACGGGCCTGGAGCGGCGAGTCGTTTCCGCAGGATCACTCGATCGGGGAGTGAAAAACGACGCGGGCACTTTTCCGTCAGGAAGGTGCCCGCGCTGCGTTCGGGTGTTTGGCCGGTGTCCAGTTATCGTTCTTCCCGAACGAAAACGCCTTCGGTGGTGTAATACAGTTCCATCCCGTTGCCGATTCCGATTTCATATCCGCCCGGCTCTTTTTCGATTTCGTGTATCCGGGCTTCCGGGTAACGTCCGGCCAGATCGCTGAGAATGGCCGGCGGAACAATCCCGTCCGGAACGATGCCGAACGGACGGTCGACGTGCTGCCACTCGCCGGCGGCGTCGAAGTCGATCTCCGTGCCGTCGGACAGACGGACTTCGTAGGAGATGATGCCGTTGTCCTTCTCTTGCCGGGTCCGGTTCACGGTCTGATCCGGGAAGTGGGTCCCGATGAACTGGCGGGCTGTCTGAGGCAGTTTGTCGAAAGCGATCGTTTTTTCGTCGTCGCAGCTTTGCAGTCCGGTCAGGGCTCCGAACAGGAGCAGGCAGAGGGTCAGGAAAGATCTTTTTTTCATGACGATATCGATTGGTTTACAGTAAGCGTAGCAAATATCGGGCCACTCTGTCTATTCGTTCGATACCATCTGCAGATAACGGTCGATCGCCTCTTCCTGTGTCAGATCCACGCAATAAAGTCGCTCCCAGTCGGCCAGCAGGACGGGAGCGAGCGCACCCAAAGTCTTCAGTATGCGCTCCAGAAGCCGTTGATCCGACTTTCCGCGCGTCCAGAAAGGCTTCAGCCACAGATCTTTGATGAGGCCCACTGGGTCGGCCTGCCAGAATAAGGCGATTTGTTTGGTTCCCCGGGCCTGCATTTCTATGCCGGGGAAGTAATAGCTGTGGGAGATGATCTGATCGAACGGCGGTAAGAAAGCCAACGCATCGGCGATCCGCTCTTGCGTCAATCCGAGTGAACTCAGCGGCTGCATCTTCGAGTGGTCGATCACGTACACGTCGGTAAAACCGTACGGGGTGCGGTGTTCTTCGTCGAAGCCGCAGATCTGCTTCGTCTGCTCCAGACACTGCTTTTGCGCAGTTAACGATAAAATTTCGCACCGGCCGAAATCATCTTCATAAAAATGGATGGTTCTCATGCTTGGTCGAATGTTCGGAATTCGTTGGGGGTCATGCCGGTCAGCCGCTTGAACATCCGGCTCAGGTGTTGCGGATATTGGAATCCGAGTTCATAGGCGATCTGGCTCATGGTCTTGCCGGACGAGAGCAGCAGCTCTTTGACCTGATCGACCAGCCGGCTCTGGATGTGTTCCGAAGCGGTTTTTCCGGTCAGTTTCCGGATCAGGTCGCCGAAGTAGTTGGGCGACAGGCAGACTTTGTCGGCAAAATATTTGACCGAAGGGAGACCTTCGTTTTGCGGCGCGTCGGTGTCGAAATATTTGTCCAGCAGCTGCTCGAAACGGGTGATGACGTCGTTGTTCACCTCGCCGCGTGTCATGAACTGCCGGTCGTAGAAACGCATGCAGTAATCGAGCAGCAGACCGATGTTGGAGGTGATGAGCCGCCGGCTGTGCTTGTCGATCGCGTGGTCGAGCTCGCGGTCGATTTTCTGCATCGTGTCGAGAATCGTCTGCCGCTCCTCTTCCGAGAGGTGCAGCGCTTCGTTGGTCTCGTATGAGAAGAAGGAGTATCGTTTGATCTCCTGTCCGAGCGGGGTGCCGCGGATCAGGTCGGGGTGGAAGAGCACTCCGTAGGCCGAGGGCCGGACATTCGGCTGGCGGGTCACTTCGGCGACCTGGCCCGGAGCGAAACAGACGATCGTACCGTCCTGATAGTCGTAGGTTCTCCGTCCGTACTGGATGTTGCCGCATTTCACCTGCTTCAGAAAGAGGGCGTACAGGCCGTAACTGAACCGGATGTGGCCGGGCCACTGCGTGGCTTTCGAGAGATCGACCACCGAAACCAGCGGATGGCGGGTCTTCAGACCGAAACACTTGTTGTAGGCATCTATCGTGTCGATTTTCGTCGTCTCTTTCATGGCTGTCCGGAGTAAGTTTTTCCAAAATTAGCACTATTTCGGGTTCGCGGCAACGGCTGGACGACTGAAACCGGAATCGGGGTAAAAGGAACCGGATTTCGGATATGGTGGCGGGGAAAAGAATGAGGTACTTTTGCTCTCGGTAAAAACTCGAATCGGTGATGAATAAAAAGCAAATACTGATGGCGCTTGTCGTATGCGCCGCACATATTTCAATCGTTATGGCACAGGAAAAGATTGTACAGACGGCCGGGCGCACGCAGCTCGGCGAGTTCGCTCCCAAGTTTGCGGAGCTCAACGACGATGTCCTCTTCGGCGAGGTGTGGAGCCGTACCGACAGGCTCGGTCTTCGCGACCGCAGTCTGGTGACGATCACCTCGCTGATCAGTCAGGGCATCACCGACAGCTCGCTGGGCTTCCACCTTCAGGAGGCGAAAAAGAACGGTATTACCCGTACCGAGATCGCTGAAATCATTACGCATATCGGCTTCTATGCCGGATGGCCCAAGGCATGGGCGGCCTTCCGTCTGGCCAAAGAGGTCTGGGCCGAAGACACAACCGGCGAAGATGCCAAGGCGGCCTTCCAGCGCCAGATGATCTTCCCCATCGGCGAACCGAACACGGCTTATGCGAAGTATTTCACGGGTAATAGCTATCTCGCCCGCATCTCGTCGGAACAGGTTCCCATTGCCAACGTGACCTTCGAGCCTCGCTGCCGCAACAACTGGCATATCCACCGGGCGACGAAGGGCGGTGGACAGATGCTGATCGGTGTAGCCGGTCGCGGCTGGTATCAGGAGGAGGGGAAACCGACTGTAGAAATTCTTCCCGGCACGGTGATCCATATTCCGGCGAATGTGAAGCACTGGCACGGTGCGGCGGCCGACAGCTGGTTCGCGCACCTGGCGTTTGAGATCCCGGGTGAAAACGCCTCCAACGAGTGGCTCGAACCGGTAACCGATGCGGAGTATGATCGACTCGAACAAACGAAATAGAAGATGAAACGAATTGTTTGGACTTTAATCAGCTTTTTTGTTATGACTGTTGTGGGACAAAATGCGACGGGAAAGACGCTTGTGGTCTATTTTTCGGCTACCGGAACGACGGCTCGCGCGGCGCAGCGGATCGCCCGGGAAACGAAGGCCGATCTGTATGAGATTCGGCCGGTGAAGGCTTATACGGCGGCCGATCTGGATTGGCGGAATGCCCGGTCGCGCAGCTCGGTGGAGATGAACGATCCGAAATCGAGGCCGGCTATCGCGCTTCCTGCGGCTCAGGTCGCCGAGTATGAGGTGATCTATCTCGGCTATCCGATCTGGTGGGATATGGCGCCGCGGGCGGTTCAGACGTTTATCGAGAGCCACGATCTGAAGGGAAAAAAGATCATTCCGTTCGCCACGTCGGGGAGCAGCGGCATCGCCAACAGTGTTTCGGCGTTGCGGAAGACGTATCCCGATTTGAATTGGCAGGCGGGCCGGCTGATGAATCGCTGAGCGAATGATCGCGAATCAGGTGCCAGGGGGAGGGAGGATATTCTGCGGAATATCCTCCCTCTCTTGTCGATTGGTAACAAGTAAAGAATGGCTTATACGAAAATAAAAGCGAGTGGAAAAACAATAGAATTGCAATTTATTTTGTAGATTTGAGTCACTGACAAGTGTAAATTTATATGGCAACCACCTCTATCCAGGTTAATAAGCAAAGCGTGAAGGATTTGCTTCGCAGTGCTCGCGATCATAGTTTTCTCATTCCTGAATACCAACGGCCCTATGCTTGGAGCGATGATGAAATCGATACCTTATACAGCGATATATGGGAATTTTCGGTCTCGACGAATAGAGATACGAAAGCGACTTATTTTTTAGGAAGCATCGTCTCTTATGAAAATGAGCAAGGAGAGTGGGAGGTTATCGACGGACAACAACGTATCACCTCCTTGTTTTTGTTGTTGCGTGCGATTTATGCCCATCTGCAGGCGACGCCGAAAAAAGGGGACGAAGAAAATCATTTTATCGGAGAAATCGAAAAAACGATTTGGGTGACCAATCGTCTGACCAGCAAAGTGGATTATTCCCGGATATTGCTGCATTCGGATGTCATCAGTGATAAGGGAAACGAGATATTGCGTAATATCCTTATAACGGGGCGTACGGCTGACGGGGCCAACGATAATTATTCGCGGAATTACAATAAATTTAAAGAACTGTTTCGCATCTCGAATATGCAATCGGGCATGCAGATCTATAATTTTGTGGATGTGCTGCTCAATCAGGCCATTTTTCTTCCTATTACTGCAGACACTCAAGATACGGCTCTGACGATTTTTTCCACGCTCAATAATCGCGGTCTTCCTCTTTCGGATGCCGATATTTTCAAAGCCAAGATATATAATCACCTGAGCGATGAACTCAAAGCCGAGTTTATCGATTCCTGGCGGTTTCTTGAGGAGCAATCGGATCAGGTGGGGCTGACGATTCAAAATTTGTTTTATTACCACATGTTCTATCTCCGGGCATTGGACGGGGATATCGATACGACGACTCCGGGTGTCAGGAAATATTTTCTGGAGAAACAGGCCGCTCGATTATATATCCCCCATCTGCTGGATGATCTGAAAACCATACTCAATATTTTTAGAGTTCTTACCTTGCACTCCGAAATCGAAGGTGAACCTTGGAGTCTGAACCGGGAAATTCGGCAAACACTCGATATTCTTTCAGCTTATAACAACGAATTCTGGAAATATCCGACGATTATCTATTATCTCAGATATCGGAACGACAAAGATTTCGAACAGAACTTTCTCCGTTTCTTGCGGCGTCATGCTATGGTGCTGATCTCAAAATTCCTTGAAGTTCCGTCGATTAATAGCGTCAAGGGAGATATTATTAAATTGAATGTTGCCATAATTAACAATCCCAGACCGGAATTCAATGCGATTTGTGCCGACCTCGATACGCTCAAAGAACGTGTAATCATGCCACACCGTAGTGTGATCCGGATGTTGCTGAAAACTTTGGCATACAGGACACAGAACGGACTGCTCCCCGACAAATGGGAGATCGAGCATATCTTTCCTCAGAAATGGGATACGTCACGCTATCCTGATCGGCCAAAAGAAGAGGTCGATGAACTGATTGAACATATCGGGAATAAGTTACCTCTGGAAAAACCGTTAAACATCGGGGCCAGCAACGGGTATTATGCTAAAAAAATCGAAAAATATGCAGAATCCAAAATCGCTATGGCGCGTGAACTAACCGGCCGGACGGATTGGCAACTGGATGATATTTCGAAGCGAGATGAAGCTCTCTTTAAACAATTGAAAGTCGTTTTATCGAAATGGTACACCGATTATGAGCGGTTTAAACGCGACGAGGAGTCAAATCCTACGGAGACTCTGGACTTGAATAAATTATCGAAAGAGGAGTTGATCGAGCTGCTTCAACAACGAGGTTCTTAAGATAAAAATTCATAAACACACCAGAGGGGCGTCCATATGGACGCCCCTCTGGTGGCAATAAGAGACCCAAATTGAGGTTTCGGTGTGTTCGGTTTATAACCTTTATTCGGCTTTTTCCGCCGACTTACCGACCACTTCCACGCTCCGGCGAATGAATTTCGTCAATGCCTCGCCCTTCAGCATCCCGTTGGCCAGCAGGGCCAGATCGACCAACTGTCCCACGATCACATTCTCAGCCCCGGTCTTGCGCAACAGTTCGCGCCGCTGGCCCGCGATTTCGTCGATTTTCGATTGGATCGAAGCCCGCTTGTCTTTCTCTTCCTGCGAAATCTCCTCCTCTTTCTTGTCCTTGAGCAGCGCATCCAGTGCACTCTTTTCGTCTTCCGCCGCCTTGAGGTTCTTGTCCAGCGGCGCCAAAGCTTCGCCTGCCGCGTTCTGCGTCTCTCCCAACACCTCGATCACTAACGGATGGTTGCCGTTCACCACGACATTGTAGCTGTCCGGCAGTTCGCCGTAGAAACTGTACATCCCGCCGCCGATTTTCGACATATCTTTCATCCGGCGCATGAACTCGCCCTGGGTGATCACGATCGGTGCGGCGGCCGGATCCATCGCCTCGAACTGGACGTGGAAGTGGCTCTTGTCGTCCGCCGGCAGCTGCGATTCGAACACCGGAGCCAACAGCTCCTGTTGCGCCGTCGTCAGCGCCATCGCCAACTGTTCCTTCTTCTCGATCAGCTTTTCGACCGTGTCGGCATCGACGCGCGTAAACCGCCAGTCGCTGTGCTTGTTTTCGAGGAACCCGATGAAGTGCGCCTCCAGCGGGCTGTCCATCACCAATACATCGTATCCCTTGTTTCGTGCCGCCTCGATAAAGCTGTGCTGGGCCACCGGATCGTTGCTGTACAGGTGGACGATCTTGCCGTTTTTGTCCGTCTGACTGCCTTTGATCACCTCCGCATATTCGTCGAGGGTGAAATATTTCCCCTCCGTATTTTTCAGCAGGGTAAATTCCCCGGCCCGTTCGCCGAACTTCTCTTCGCTGACGATCCCGTACTGGATGAAGAGTTTCAGGTCATCCCACTTCGCCTCGTAGTCCTGCCGG
The DNA here is from genome assembly GCF_910577125.1 of uncultured Rikenella sp. Taxonomy (GTDB): domain Bacteria; phylum Bacteroidota; class Bacteroidia; order Bacteroidales; family Rikenellaceae; genus Rikenella. The sequence continues at coordinate 6,057 of NZ_CAJTMN010000002.1, read as the reverse complement.
CCGTTTTTGAAGAGGTCGGCCAGCCGATCCGCCACCTTCTTGGTGATGTAGCCCGAAATCTTCTTCACGTTGCTGTCGCTCTGGAGGTAGCTCCGCGACACGTTCAGCGGAATGTCCGGCGAGTCGATCACCCCGTGCAGCAAGGTCAGGAAGTCCGGTACGATTCCCTCCACCGAATCGGTCACATAGACCTGGTTCGAGTAGAGCTGGATCTTGTTTTTCTGCACCTCGAAGTTGTTTTTAATCTTCGGGAAGTAGAGAATCCCCGTCAGGTTGAACGGGTAATCGACATTCAGATGGATGTGGAACAACGGATCCTCCGCCATCGGATAGAGCCGGCGATAGAATTCGTCGTACTGTTCCGCCGTAATCTCCGTCGGCTTCTGCATCCACAACGGATGGGTGTCGTTGATGATGTTGTCGCGGTCGGTATCGACCTGTTTGCCGTCTTTCCACTCCTGCACCTTGCCGAATGCAATCGGCACCGGCAGGAACGAGCAATATTTCTTCAATAAAGCCTCGATCCGTGCCCGTTCGGCAAACTCCGCGCTGTCGTCGGCCAGATAGAGCACGATTTCGGTTCCCCGCTCCGCCTTTTCGGCCGGTTCGAGCGTATAGTTCGGCGTGCCGTCGCACGTCCACTTCACCGCCTGCGCCCCCTCTTTGTATGATTTGGTGATGACCTCGACCTTCGACGCCACCATAAAAGCCGAATAGAAGCCCAGACCGAAGTGGCCGATAATGCCCGTCTGGTTTTCATACTTCTTCATGAACTCCTCGGCCCCGGAGAAAGCGATCTGGTTGATGTATTTGTCGACCTCCTCTTCGGTCATCCCGATCCCGTGATCCGAGACGGTCAGTTTTTTGCCTTTTTCGTCCAGCTCTACGCGAATGGTCAGGTCGCCCAACTCGCCGTTGAATTCGCCCATCGAGCTCAGTGCCTTGAGCTTGGTCGTCGCATCGACAGCGTTGGAGATCAGCTCGCGCAGGAAAATCTCGTGGTCGGAGTAGAGGAATTTCTTAATAATCGGAAAAATGTTCTCGGTCGTTACGCCGATTTTACCTTGTTGCATATCTCGATAGAGTTTTTGATTGCTGATGGGTTAAAACATAACTTTTCGATTCCGTACAACTCCTGTGCCAACCTCCGGGACGGCAGATTTTGCGGACAAAATGTCAGTCGGGGTGTCAGCCCACGACACGTTCGCCGGCTTCGATCCGCCGCACCCACGGCCGAATCTCGTCCCAGGTCGCCGCAGGCAGATCGGCACCGACGACTTCGATGCTCTTGCTGGAGACTACGGCTCCCAGCTCGCCGCACTGCCGGAGCGAAAGGCCGCGTGTCCAGCCGTACAGAAATGCGGCGGCATACAGGTCGCCTGCTCCGGTCTTGTCCACCGGACGGGCTTCGATAATCCCGATCCGATGGCGTTCCGCACCTCGGGCGATCCACGATCCTTCGGGCCCCACTTTGACCACGACCGTCCCGCATCGTCCGGCCAGCTGTTCGAGCGCCCGTTCAGGCCGGTCGGTGTCGGTCAATGCGGCCGCCTCGTCTTCGTTGGCAAACAACAGATCGACATACCGGTCGATCAGCCGGTCGGCAAACGCCCGGAACTCGCGAATCACGGTAAAGCTGGCGGCATCCAGCGCCACCAGCAGCCCTGCTTCGCGCGCGGCCCGCATGGCCGGCTCGATCACGTCGGGACAGTTGAGCAGATAGCCTTCGACGAAAAAGACCTCCCGTCCCTGTAAATATCGACTTGTCAGGTGGCGCGTGTCGACCTCCAGCGCCGCCCCCAGATAGGTCAGCATGGTGCGTTCGCCGTCGGGCAGAATCAACGAGATGCATTTCCCGGATGGGGTTGTGTCGGATATCCCGACGAGCGATTCGACGCCTTTCTCTCGTTGGCACCGGCGGAAGGCTTCACCTGTCGCGTCAGGGCCGACATGACCGATAAAGGCTGTTTTCGCGCCCAATATCGCTGCTCCGGCCACCATGTTGGCGGCCGAACCGCCTGCCGCCAGCTTGTGCGGCAAAGGGGCGATTCGCTCCATCAAGCGATGATGCTGTTCGTTGTCGATCAGATACATGCCGCCCCGTTCGATGCCGAGGTCATGCAGAATCGTGTCGTCGGGAATCTGCACCAGAATGTCGGTCAGTGCATTCCCCATTCCTATAATTGCCATGTCAGTGTAGTGGTTCTTTTTGTAAATCGGCCGCAAAGGTACGATTTATCAGGCGTTTATTCATCCAAAACCAGTGTCGCCAAGCCTGCTCCGTTGCTGCGAAGGATGATTTTTACGCGGCAGATGTTGTTGCCGGTGGCATGGGAGGGGACGGTGAAACGGAACGTATTCTCGCCATCGGCACGGATCGGGCCGATGGTCTGTCCGTCGAGTTCGAGGGTCAGTTGGACGGCCGTGAGCGTCGTCTCGTGCGAGAGGGGTTGCAGCAGGATGCCGGTGAGGCGTTTCAGATAGGTGGCGGGCAGGTTCCAGACGAAGGTGCGATTGTCCGTTCCGCTCACCTCATCGGCCGCCCAGGTGCCGATCGTGTGTCCGTCGGTGGTTTGTGCGGTGATCTGTCGGGTCTCGGCGATCAGCTGGCAGGCTGCTGCCACGGGGTTGTCGTAGGGTTCGACGGCCGAAAGCCCGCGTTGGTTCTCTACCCAGTCGCGTTCCCAGGCGGCGAAGTCGAACGGCTCGCTGCTGCGACGGCTGGCAAAGTAGTGTTGCCATCGGGGCAGGTAGTAGTCGCGAATCAGACCGGACCAGATGCGGGCGGAGTAGTCGTCGATGGGCGGGCCCCAGATGGTGACGATGCGGCGGGCGTTTTTTTCGTAGTAATGACGGAGCGAATCGGTGGTGCCGTATGCCTTGGCAAAGTCGAGCCACCGTTCGAGTCGCAGGGTCGGATGGGATTTCAGCAGACGGTCCATGCCGAGCATGATGTGGGTGAACTGTTTTTCGAGCCGATCGGCTTCTTCCGTGTTGTGGAGTATGTAGGCATGGTCGATGGCCTGGATCAGCAGCTCGGCTTTGCCGCCGAGGTAGATGGTTGCGTATTCGATCAGGTCAATGCGGTACAGGGGGCTCTCCTGCAGTTCGTCGGCTGCGGCAAACTGTTCGATGGCGCGGAAGAAGGCCGGCGAAGCGTTGATGCTCCCCTTGCTGACGCTGCCGGGGCGGAATTGCCAGTTGTAGCGCGGGTGGTCGGTGAAGGTGTTGTAGACGGAGGCCAGCAGATTGTTCCATGCCGAATCCACGAGGGCGGGGCAGCTGCCGTACCGGTTGGCGGAGTAGTCGTGGAGCCACTGGCGGATATCGATGCTGTCGCTGCGCCAGGAGGCGTCGGCGACGAGTTCGTAGATCACTTCGTTGTTCTCGATGCCTTCGGGAGCCATGCCGATAGCCGTGAGCCGGCCGCGGTTGGGCGATTGCAGGGCTGCCAGGTGGCCGTTGGCGTAGAAGTCGAGCACGCCGGTCAGGCCGGTTTTTCCGCCCATGTTCGGAATGATGCTATAGACCCACGGTTTGTCGATGAAACCTTTGTAGAACTCCCAGTTGGGGGTGCTGTGCCAGAAGTGTATGTTGTAGTCGACGGCCAGGTCGAGCAGCAGCATCTTGTCGTTGGGTATCTTCGACAGCAGGGCGGCGAGGGTCTCGTAGTCCCAGATGTCGCGCTGGTAGCCGAACATCCATCCCTGCATGACCCATACGGCATTGGGATTGCCGGCCTTGATGGCCTGATATACCTTGTCGCCGTAGGAGGCGAGCAGGGTGTGGCGTTCCGGGGTGCCCTTGGGCGGGAAGGGGATCTCCATCTCGTTGAAGCTGTCGGCGATGTAGTATTCGCAGGGGCCGAACTCGGCTTCCCACTCTTCGATGAACATCTGTCCGATGCGGCTGAAAAGCTCCTGCTCGGGGTCGAGCATCCAGTTGCGAAAGGCGCCGCCCCAGTGGGTTTCGGTCAGTTTGGCGTCGGGGTAGTGCTGCAGGATGGACTCGGGGACGAATCCGGCGAAGGCGGGGCAGATCGGTTTCATGCCGAGGGTACGCATCCGATCGAGGATTTTGTGCTGCAGTTCGACCTGCGTGGTGTGCCACGATTCGGGCAGCGGAGTGTCGAGGCCGCTGATGTTGCCCATGCGCATCCAGGGCAGGTGGGCGGGGCCTACGAAATAGGCGTTGATTTCGTCATCGGTCAGACCGAGCTTTTTCCACACACGGGCCGAGATGGCTTCGTTGGCCACCAGTGCCAGCGGCATGTCGATCCCGTGCAGGGCCATCCAGTCGATCTCCTGTTCCCAGCGCTCCCAGTCCCAGTAGGGCATGGTGTAACCGTAGGTGACGGCATTGAAATAGTAGTGGTGTTCGACGGGCGATACGACACGTCGCGCGGGCTGGTCGGTCAGCTGTTCGGGCATCTCGTTTCGCTGGCCGCTCCAACTGCGAATGCCGGCACCCTGTGATTTGACGAGATCGTAGTAGCCGCGGCACAACGCTACGCCGCTGCTGCCTTTAATTTCGGCCCGGCCGTTGCGGATAATGATTTCGTACTGGTCCTTGCCGTCGCATTTCTCGATAAGTTCCAGTTTGACGTCGGTTTTACCGTCGTTGAAGCGTTCGATGACGGCTGAGGCTTCCCGAATGGCCGGATCCTGACAGCCGTGCACGGTGACCGCAGTGACAAGCGTCAGGGTTAGCTTGAGCAGAGGATGTTTCATTGTGTCTGTTGAGTTACGGTTTTTCGAAGTGCATGCGGTCTTTTACGGAGGCCCATCGTCCTCCCCACTGCCATCCGAAACGACGGAAGAGCCGCACGACCGCAGATGTATCGCTCAGCGTCCCCGGCTTCTGTAAATCATACCGCGCCCCGGCGGGAATCGTTCGCCCGCTGCGCAGCAGGGCCGGATTCTGATACGGATTGATGTCGATCGCCCGTCCGTAGGAGTGGGCGGAGAGTTGCCGGGTATTGAACGTGGTTTTGGGCCGGTAATGGAACCCGTATGTATTATTCAGGGTGTCCATCGAGGTGCCGTTATTGGGTCGGTCGAATCGGACAGGAATCACGCTGCCGACGGGAAAACCGGACTCTTTGATGAAGCGGAAAACTTGTCGGACTTCATCGGTAAGTTCCCGGTGGACGACGATTTGTCCGCGATGCAACCGCCGGTCGAAAGAGTAGTATTCCACATCTACCAAGGCGAGAGTCTGCCGAATGCTGTCCGGTGCGGTCGTTCCGGCCAACGCCTCTTCGAGGGTTTGTCGCGAGTCGACGACCACGCTGTCGGCCGGTTCGGCTCCGAAGCTCGCCAAGGCCAGCAGTGCAGCTATAAACATGGCTCTGAGATTGCGAATTTTCGGTTAAAGATAGAGCTTTTTCACGGTGCGAGTGATTTTAATTTTTGAGAATCGCGAAAATGGTGTATTTTTGTGCTCGGTTAATGAGCGGGGTGTAGCTCAGCCCGGTTAGAGTACTCGTCTGGGGGGCGAGTGGTCGCAAGTTCGAATCTTGTCACCCCGACACCGACAGAAAGCCTTGAGAACCATCAAATTGGTTCTCAAGGCTTTCTTCTTATTAGTCTGAGGGGGGATGAGAGGAACTCTCGAATGATTGTAGGGCTTCGGTCAAAGCGTTCTCTCGGTCGACCACTGTTCAAACAGGTCAAAAGCCTTGCAAAGTGTGTCGGTGAAAAAGTGTATTTGGAAAATAAGCGATCAAATAAAGTGTCTTAGATTTTGTTTGTATGTAATTAATTTGTATCTTTATACTTAGAGAAAGCTCTGCGTTTGCTGCTGTTCCCGCAATTGGTGCGGGGTGACGGGACAGAAACGCAAGGGCTTTTTCTTTGTTTATATATGTCGCCAGTCCTTGTTCGATCCAGTTTAATACGGAATCGTCCGCTTTGCCGAATACGGATGATACGACATTGAAATCGATGTCAGCATCTTTCCCGAGATCTATGGTAACGAGGAAATTCCCATTCTCTGTTTTCAGTTCAGTCAGTATGGATCGGTTTCCTTTCCGGTCTTTGTTTCGGAACACCGCGA
>NZ_CAJTMN010000001.1 GCF_910577125.1 uncultured Rikenella sp. | reverse complement strand
ACTAAAAGTTTTTGGTGCCGCTTTTTCCAAAAAGCGGCAGTCCTCTGCGGGTAGATACCAACAAACGAGCGATTTAATGCATGCTTGGCGTGATTTTTGTTAAGATTTTGGGATAAAACTTAATTTATATCAGGATGGAAAAGAGTATAAGAACCTATAATGCCTTGTTGTGGGGTATTGTAGCTTTGGTCGTCGGACTCGTGATGATCGTTTGGTCTGTCAGGATTCTGCAATGGGGGGTTAAGTTGATCGGCGTGGTAGCCATTGTAATCGGCGTCGTTCAGTTTATCGGATTTATGGTGCGGACTAAAGGGATGGCGGATCGGTGGAAATACCTGCCGATTGCCGCTCCGATTGCCGTGATCTGGGGAACGCTGTTGCTGCTCAGTCCGGAGTTGTGGACGAATCTCTTTTTGATTCTCTTCGGTGTGTTGTTGATCTTCCTGGGGCTCTACCAACTGGTCTCGATGTACAAAATCAAGAAAAGCGGGGTGAAAGTTCCCGGGTTTTACTTTTTCTTCTCGATTTTGCTGATGGTGGCCGGGATTTTCGCCGCCGCACAGCCGACCTATATGGCATCGTGGTTCATGACCTTTATCGGGGCATGGATTCTGGCCTATGGCGTGATGGAGATTTTCAGCTATTTCACCTTGCGGGCACCGTTGGAAAAACAGGACGCTCCGGTGGCCGACGAACAGAAAAAAGAGGGAGCCGAAGAACAAGCGGAAGAGGTGAAGAAGATCGACGAATAACAGACGGCAGATGTTCAAAAACGAGGCGGCTCTTTCGGGTTTTCCGAAAGAGCCGCCTTTGTTTGCCGCGCGGTTGTTACAGGCTATTCAGCAAGGCATGCAGTTCCGCCACCATCTCCGTAGCCGACCGGCCGCTCGCCGCCAGACCCTCCGGAGTGAATCCGGCCACCATTCTGTTCAACTTGTCGAGTTCCCGAGTCGCTCCCCTCGCTCCCAGCTCCGCCCGCAGCCGGACGATTTTTTCGCAGTCCTGAAGCCCTTCGACCAGCCGTTCGAAACGGATGCTGCTTCGCGGCCCCGGATAGATGCTGTATGTGTCGCCCGCCGCCCAGCTCCGGAAACGCGAGTCGCGCAACGGATCCGCCGTCCAGCTGTTGACCGCCCACCGCAGGTAGCCGTCATATCCGCCGGCCACGGCGTGCAGCACCGTCCACGCCGCTTCGGCCGGTGCCGAGAAAGTGAACGTATTCGGGAAAGCCTCCGTACAACACGTATAAACCGTACTGATCTGCCCCCGTTGTTCCCGCGCCTGTTTGACCTCTTTCGGGAACTGCTGGCCGTACGGAATACTCAGATAATAGAGGTCGGATTCGATTTCCGGATGGTAGTTCCCGGCCAGCGTGATTTTAAAATCGGGATCCGTGTTCCGAATCGCCTTGATCGCTTCGCGCATCGCCTCCATCGGCCGTTCGTCCATCGAAATGGCCGTCTTCTCGAACCACCCCTTTTCGCGCAGGTGGCGGGCAAAATCTTTCAGAAAAGCCCCCCAGTATTCCGTATAAGCCGGATCGCCCGGTTTCGCCTCGATAAACTGCACCCGGTTGGTCGCCTGGTCGTAGTAGTCGAACCGCAAGTCCCACGGAATCATCGTGTAGCAGTTGATCATCTCGTCGATGCCCACCTCGTTCATCATGAACTCGACCCATTTGTCGAAAACCGTATAATCGTAACTCCACGTGCTGTCGATCCGTCTGATGCGGGTAATCATGCTGTCGAAATGATCCTCCGTCTGGCCGTTCCACGGTTTGTACATGATGCTGGTCGTGATGGCCCGCTGACCCGCATCGGCCAGCATCCGCATGATCGGCAGCATGGCATCGAAATGTTCCCGGCTCCAGAGCGGCACCTGATAATAGCGTGCTACGGCGTAAGGATTCTGCCATAAATCCAGGTGGAACGCCCATTTTTTCGGCTCGGGCAGCGTCCGGGCCAATACCTCTACCTCGAAAGGCAGACTCAAGGCCTTGAAATTGGCTCCCGAAACGGTCAGCGTCCCCTTATACCTGCCCGCCCGGACGTCGGCCGGCACCCGTATGCTCAGCCAGACGGGCCGCGTCGTGCAGGCCTCGATGTCGAGCATCGGATTGATGTCGAGCACGTCGGCCACCAGCGACGAGTCCCAGTCCGCCTTGTTCGGCCGGTGACCGCATCCTCCCTTTCCGTCCTTATTGAGTTCGTCGGTCATCACATAACGCACGAAATGGGGCGTCACGTCTGCCGAAGGAATCACCGACGAACCGTTCCGCAATTCGCTCACCGTCACCTTGGCCTCTTTTAAATTCTTGCGTGTCCAAAGCACGGCCTGAGCATTCACCCGCTCGCCTTTCCAGGCTTTCAATTGCAATCGATTCGTTTTTTCCACCGTCGGAACATCCTGTTTCGTGTATCGGATATCGGTGCTCCCCCAGGCGAAGCGGACAGGCTGTGCCATCCGTTCCCACACCTCCCGGCCGTCGTGAGCCCGTGTGTCGGTCAGCTCCTCATAAGCGCCCAAAGGCTGCTGGGCGAGGGCGGTCGTTCCGCACAGGAACAAAAGAGAAAAAATTAGTGTATGTTTCATAAAATGAATGGGTTGGTTTTCCGTTTCGAGTCGGGTTTAAGCACCGGTCGGGAGCAAAGATATCGATAAATCGGGGGTGGAAAAAGGTTCCACATCAAAATCGGTCATCCGGTCTCGAATCATCCTCTCATGACGCTCGAAAGGTTGTAGATTAGGTCGCGAATTAGTAACTTGCGACAATTTTGAAAAAACTTCAAAATTCTGCTAACCCAAAACCATGAAAAAACTTTTTATTGCCGCTTTCCTGTGTGCTCCGTTGTTCGCAGCGGGACAGTTGCGGGGAACAGTCTATCACGATGTCGACGGGAACGGGGTACGCAGCGCCGCTGAACGCGGAGTGGCCGGCGTTTCGGTCAGCGACGGCCGGAACGTCGTGAAGACCGCCGCCGACGGCTCGTTCGAGTTGCCCGCCAATCCCCAGGCACGATTCGTAACTGTTACCACGCCGTCCGGATATGCACCGGCTGAGGCGCACTATATTCCGGTAGCGCAAGACAAGGCAAGTTATGATTTCGGTCTGGTGCGGAACGGCCATACCGGAGCTTTCGAATTCATCCAGATCACCGACACCGAGACTCCGACCCCGAAAGAGTGGATCGAAGATTTGAAAGGTTATGCGGCGGCCAATCCGACCGCTTTTATCATCCACACCGGCGACATATGTTATCAGCCGGGCGAGGACTTTCATGCCGCGAACGTACGGACACGGCATATGGGGGTACCGATGTACTACGCCATCGGGAACCACGACCTGCTGAGCGGGGATTACGGCGAACAGTATTTCGAAAATCTCTTCGGGCCGACGCGGTATTCGTTCGAGGTGGGGAATGTCCATTTTCTTTCTTTACCGATGCTGGGGGGCGACCACGCGCCTTCCTACTCGAAGAAACAGGTGCTGGAGTGGATCAGGAACGACCTGGCGCAGACCGATCCGAAGAAAAAGATCATTATCTTCAACCACGATCTGTGGTTTCAGGGCGACGATGTCGTGATTCGCGCCGAAGGCGACAGCATCGACATGAAAAAACATAACCTTGTGGCATTCGTCTACGGCCACTGGCACAGCCAGTATGCCAAGCGGGTGGACGGCGTGATGACCTACTGTGCGTCGACCCCCGACAAGGGCGGGATCGACCACTCGCCGGCTTGTTTCCGGGTCATCAGCGTGGATGCCGACGGGAATCTCTCGGATAAGACCCGTGCGCGGTATACCAATGTTCCGGGGCTGCTGGCTACGGCTCTGCCCGCGCAGCACGATACGATCGCGGCGGCGGGCGGCGTGATTCCGGTGCGGGTGAATACCTATCGGACGGTTTCGCCGGCGAAGTCGGTACGGGTGGCGCTGGTCGAAAATGGAAAGCGGGGGCGGATGGTGTCATTGGTGCCGCAGACCGACTGGAGCTGGAGCGGTACGCTGGCTGTCGGAAACCGGACGGGCGTGCAGCATCTGGTGGCCGAGGCTACCTTTGCCGACGGGACTCAGCTGGTCGATCACAGCAGTTTCGTGCTGACCGATGAGCCGGCAACGGTGCGTGTGGGGGATGATTGGGGCAATCTGGGCGGCAATGTGGCCCATTCGGGCGTGGCGGCGGCCGGAAAGGCGACCCATGCGCCGCGCTATGTGTGGTCGCAGAATGCCGGCGGGAATATCTATATGGTTTCGCCGGTGGTGGGAGATGGCAAGGTCTTCGTGGCCACGATCGACGACGACAACCTGAAAAAATGTGCCGTCGTGGCTTACGATGCGACGACCGGAAGGGAACTCTGGCGCTTCAAAACCGACAATTCGGTGAAGAATACGATGGTCTACAGCGACGGACTGGTGCTGGCGTGCGATGCGGCGATGCAGGTTTACGCCATCGACGCGGCGACCGGACGTTTGGTGTGGGATAAACAGTTGAATCGGTACGTTCTGCCGGAGAATCTGCACGGGTTGGCAGTGGCCGACGGCGTGGTCTATGCGGGGCAGGGGGGAAACTTCACGGCGCTGCGGGTGAAAGACGGCTCGGTGGTTTGGAAGAACGAGGCGTGGAGCGGCGGCGAAGGGACGCAGTCGACCACTACGGTGGGCGAGGGTGTGGTACTGGCCTCGTCGCACTGGAACGGGCTCTTCGCACACGACCTACAGAACGGACACCTGTTGTGGAAGAAACAGGACTCCAAGATTCGGTTCCGCGACGGATCGGCGACGATCTATGACGGACATATCTACCTGGCGAGTCGCGACGAGTTGTTCCTAATCAATCCGAAGTCGGGCGATATCCTGAAAAGCGCCGAACAGCAGGGGATTACCTTCGAGGGGGCTTGTGCGCCGGTGGTAACCGACCGGATGGTCTATGTCGGAACGGCCGATAAGGGCGTTGTGGCATTCGACCGTCGAACCTTCAAGCCGGTGTGGACGTATACGACTCGACCGGCCATCTTCTACTCGGTGCCTTACTATCAGGACTTCGAGAATTCGGTGGAGACGTCGCCGGTGCTGATCGGCGGGACGCTCGTCTTCGGCGCTTCGGACGGCTGGCTCTACGGGGTGGACGCCGAAAACGGACGTTTCCGGTGGAAACGCAACCTCGGGGCACCGATCTTCTCGTCGCCGGCTGTGAGCGGCGATGCACTTTGTGTGGCCGACTTCTCGGGAAATATCTATTGTCTGAAAATCAATGAATAGCTTCATGGTAAATAAATCGTTGCTTTTGGTCCCGATGAGCCTCTCGGCTCTCGGAGCCTCGGCCAAAAACAAACCGGAGACGGGGTGCGACAAGCCGCTGAACATCATCTACATCATGACCGACGACCACTCGTTCCAAACGATCAGTTGTTACGACGGTCGCTACAACACGACTCCGAACCTCGACCGGCTGGCGCGCGAGGGGGTGCGGTTCGGGAACAGCTTCGTGACCAACTCGATTTCCGGGCCCAGCCGGGCGGTGCTCGTGACGGGAAAACACAGCCACAAAAACGGCTTTCTCAAAAATGAAGGGGGACAGCCGTTCGACGGTTCGCAGCAGACCTTCCCGAAACTGTTGCAACAGAACGGCTATCAGACCGCTCTGATCGGGAAGTGGCACCTTTTCAGCGATCCGACTGGGTTCGACCACTGGGAGATTCTGCCGGGACAGGGTTATTATTACAATCCGGACTTCATCACGCCCGAAGGGACGCACCGCGAGCACGGGTATGTCACGAACCTCATCACGGACAAAGGGATCGACTATCTGGAACACCGCGACCGATCGAAACCGTTCTGCCTGATGCTGCATCACAAGGCGGTGCACCGGATCTGGATGTCCGACACCTGCGACCTGAGGGAGTTCGAAGATCGCACGTTCCCGGTGCCGGAGACTTTCTGGGACGATTATGCCGGACGGCAGGCAGCGCCGCTGCAGAAGATGAGCATCGATAAGGATATGGATCTGACGTACGACCTCAAAATGCTCGACAGCACGATCGTGACCCCGCTCAAGGGGGCTTACCTCTGGGGCGAGCGGGGGAGGATGACGCCGGAGCAACGGGCGCAGTGGGACAGCGTCTACCAGCCTCTGATCGATCGTTTTATGGCCGACAGCCTCTCGGGCAGGGAACTGGTGGAGTGGAAATATCAGCGCTATATGCGGGACTATCTGAAGAGTGTCAAATCGTTGGACGACAATATCGGCCGGCTGATGGAGTACTTGGAAAAAGAGGGACTGCTGGAAAATACGCTGATCGTCTACGCTTCGGATCAGGGGTTCTACATGGGCGAACACGGCTGGTTCGACAAACGGTTCATGTACGAAGAGTCGTTGCGTACCCCGCTGTTGATGCGGCTGCCGGACTGCTGGAAGGGGGTCGAACGCGGACGGGTCGTTCGGGAGATGGTGCAAAATATCGACTATGCGCCGACTTTCCTGACGCTGGCCGGAGCGACGGTGCCGGAAGATATTCAGGGCGTTTCGCTCGAACCGCTGTTGCGTGGCGAACGGCCGAAAGGGTGGCGCGATGCGATCTATTACCACTACTATGAATTCCCGGGCGAACATCACGTGCGGCGGCACTACGGCGTACGGACGGATCGTTATAAGCTGGTCCATTTCTATGGCGACGATATAGACTCGTGGGAGTTGTACGACTTGAAAACCGATCCGACGGAGTTGCATAACCGGTACGACGATCCGAAGTTGGCGAAGGTGCGGGCGCGGATGCACGAACGGTTGGAGCAGCTGCGGGAGCAGTACGACGACCGGACGGAGTAGCCTGCCAGAAACTGGATGTGAATCGGGGCGCGTTTCTTACAAGAAATGCGCCCCGTTCATTATCGGATACAGATAGAGTCAGAAAATCAGTTCCCAGAATCCCACATCGAGCCACTTGGCAAACTTCCATCCCACTTCTGTAAAATGGGCTACTTTACGGAAATCCAGCTTCTCATGCAGTGCGACGCTTGCCGTATTGGGCAGCGTAATACTCGCCACCGCCACATGAAAATTCGCCGCACGCAGCCGTCCGAGCAGTTCGGCGTAAAGCTGGCTGCCGATTCCCTTGCCCAGCCAGTCGCGGTGCAGATAGACGGTCGTCTCCACCGTCCGGTTATATGCCTCGCGTGTGCGCCAGGTATCGGCATAACAATACCCCAAGACTCTTCCTCCCTGCTCGTAGACCAGGTAGGGGAAATGAGCCGATATGGTCTCGATCCGTTTTCGCATCTCCGGGAGAGCGATCGGTTCGTTTTCGAAGGTCACGACCGTATCGGTCACGTAATGGTTGTATATTTCGCAGATGGCCGCCGCATCGTCGGCCGGACGTACCGGGCGTATCATATTTCCAAGTGTCTGACTTTCGTTTAGTATGGTGTGTAGAGCAGAGCCAGCACCCGTGCCGGCACATCGCTCTCATTGGCGAGAGAGTGGGGTACCACGGAGTTGTAATAGATGCTGTCTCCGGCCTCCAACCGATGGGTTTCGGTGCCGTAGTAGAGCGTCACCTTGCCGGCGAGTACATATAGAAACTCTTCGCCGGAGTGTTCCGAACGGAGTTCCGCGGTTGAGCCCGCCTCCGTTTTACCCGGCAAAACATCCACAATCAAAGGCTCCATATGCCGATCGGTTTTCTTCTGCGCCAACGCGTAGAAAGCAAGATGGCCGCTCCGTTCCGCCTCGTTTCCGACAAAAGCGGGCCGACTCTCCACGTCCGCCCGGCGCGACACCACTGCCGTGCGATCCTCTTCTCCCTTCCCGCCCCACAAGGTGCCGAGTTTGGCCCCCAAGGCTCTTGAAATCCGGATCAGCATCCCCAGCGACGGAGTGGCCTGATTGTTCTCGATTTTCGCCAGCTTATCCACATCGATTCCGGCCCGCTCCGAAAGCTCTTCGGGCGTGATGCCGTTCTCTTCGCGCAGCTGGCGGATGATCTGACCGATGATGGCTAACATATACGATGAGTTTTATGCTTCTGACAAATGTTTGTCTATACCGTTTTCACAACGGATCCGACCGGGATCGTTTTTGACCTCCCTCAGAATGGCTTCGTTAATCTGCAGACGCGCGTCCGACGATAACGGATGCCACATGTGATAAACAATGCCGCCCATTTTCAGGATCTTTTTCCGCACTCCGTTGTGCATCATCCGGAAGGCCAATTCGGCATCCTCGGCCCCCCATCCGGTTATATCTTCATTGAAACCATTGACGGCGATCAGATCGGATTTCCAGTAAGCGGTATTGCATCCCCGGATTCCCCGTTCGGCTTTTTTCCCGAATCGTTTGGTCAGGTAATGCCGCAACCAGCCGATCCGCAATCCGTTGAGCCAGAATCCGATTTTCCCGTCTCTCAAACGCGGTAATTCCTGAGTCCCGCTTAAAATTTTTCGGGTAATCTCTTCCGGCAGCAAAATCCGGCTGCCGCATACGAAATATCCCCGTTCCACCATTTCCAGATGGTCGGCGATGAAATGCCGGTCGAGAATAATATCACCGTCGGTCTGGATGATGTACTCTCCTTTAGCCTGCGCCAATGCTTTGTTCAGAATTTCGCATTTCCTGAAACCGTCGTCCGGATGCCAAACGTGTCGGATCGGTATCGAGATACGCTTCTGCATCTCTTCGATCAACTGCCGGGTTTCGTCCGTCGAACCGTCATCGGCAATGACCACCTCATCCGGTAATATCGTCTGCCGTGCCACGCTCTCCAAAGTTCGGCGCAGATATTCCGGTTTATTGTAAGTAGAAATCAACAACGTTGTTGTCAAGTCGCGTCCGAGTTGCATAGAATTGGATCTATTGGCTGTCATTCAGATATTTGTCAATCCCGTTCCCGCATCGTGTGATACCCTCGCTTTTCGTTCGGGCATGAATCCTCCGATTGTCAGCGAGGCGGTCGCGGGAGAGGATCGGATGCCACAGGTGATAAACAATCCCGCCGAATTTGAGCATCTTGTTCTTTACACCGCCGTTTCTCATGCGATGAACGACTTCGCCGTCTTCAGCGCCATAACCCACGATATCTTCGTTATAACCGTTCGCGGCAATCAGATCTCGCCGCCAGAAAGCCATGTTGCATCCTCGTATATGAGCCGCTTCCCGGTCATATCGTTTCGACAGATAACGTCCGAGCCAACCGATGCGGAAACTATTGGCGAAACTGCCACGCTGCGAACCGAATAATCCCCGGTGGCAGGAAAAACCTCTCTTCAATATCCGTTCCGTCGTTTTCGGTCCGAGGTAGACCCGGCTTCCGCACACCAGCCATCCGTGTTCTGCGATAGCCGCATGATCGGCAACGAAATGACGTCCGAGAACGATATCACCGTCGGTTTGTATGATGTAATCCCCTTTTGCCGCAGCAATGGCTTTGTTCCGAATCTCGCT
This sequence comes from uncultured Rikenella sp., assembly GCF_910577125.1. Lineage (GTDB taxonomy): Bacteria > Bacteroidota > Bacteroidia > Bacteroidales > Rikenellaceae > Rikenella. Next base: position 74,011 of record NZ_CAJTMN010000001.1, on the reverse strand, counting down.
AAGCCGGAATCCGGTGTCCGGATGCCAGACATGCTGAATCGGAACCGGAACCACCGACCGCATCTCATCGATCAGTTGTTTGGTCTCCTCTGTCGAGCCGTCGTCAGCGATCACGATCTCATCCGGCAAGACCGTTTGCCGTGCTACGCTCAGCAAGGTCTGACGCAAATAGTCCGGTTTGTTATAGGTCGAAATCAGCAGGGTAACGGTGAAGTTGCGTTTTGTCTTCATGCTATTCCCCTTTCGGTAATCCATAAGGTGTCCAGATGCTTTTCGCACGTGCCGTCTCTTTCCGAATGGCCCGATTCCGCGCCCATGCCTCCTCGTGGGCATATCCCCGTCCGTGCTCCAGATGCAACAAGACTGCCGAATAACGCACCTGCCGTCCCTTGATTCCCGCATTCATCAGCCGTTCGCCCAGCTCCCGATCCTCACCTCCGTATTCCATTCGTTCGTCATAACCTCCGACACGGAGCAAATCGGATTTCCAGCCCGAAGCATTTCCGCCGTTCCAAGTCGCCCCGGCCGGTGTCACTGCATTCAAAAAGGCTGCCCAGCCGGCCGAAGTCGTCAGTTTGTTGTTCCGGAACGATCGCTTCAGTCCGTGCTCTTTGAGCCATTCCCGGTCGAAACAGCGCCCGGTGAGAATATCCTCTTTGCCGATTAACCGGGAGAGCTCCATCGGCAGCCTCACCGCTCCGCCCGACAGAAAATAGCCGGGCCGGCGGAGACGGAGATGGGTCGCCAGAAAATCGCTCCGCGGAATACAGTCTCCGTCCGTCACCACGATGTATTCACTCCGGGTGGCCAGTATGCCCCGATTGACAATGCGGCACTTCCGAAATCCTGCGTCGGGCTGCCAGACGTAGCGCAGCGGAAAGGTCAGATGAGGCGTGATCCGATCCAGCATCTGTCGCGTCCGTTCGTCCGAGCCGTCGTCGGCAATCACCACTTCGAACCGCCCGCAGCTTTCGCTCTGCACCTCGTAGCCCCACAAAACCTTTTCGAGCCACTCCGGCTGGTTGTAAGTCGAAACGACAACGGAGATTTCAGGCTCCGTGCCTGAAATCTCCGGGATATAGTCGTACACCACGACCGCCTGCGGGTCGGATGTCGTATAGTCGGGTATCGTCATGCTCGCTATTTTTTACCGGTCGCCTCCACGACCTTCAGACGATCGCCTGTCGCCTGTTTGACCATCGCTTTCCACTCCTCGCTGTAGCCCGGGAAGTCCGGCATCGCCGGAATCCCCCGACCCTGTCCGTTGTCGGTAAATACCCCTTCGGCATCCTCCTTTTTGACATTCCCATCGATGTATTTCACCAGCAGGTAACGATCCAGCGCCACCCACGTATCGAACAGCCGCTGAGCCGTATTGACCGAATAATCGGTCAGGAAATCGATCGCCAGTTTCGGATCCTGCTTGTAGAGCATCTCTGCTGCACCGTCCACCGCCGGCTGTTCGGCGAAGCAGCGGTTTTCGAAACGATCCATCGTCCGTTTCACATCCGGATGGATGATATTGTAGCGCTGATAAGCGAAGTTGGTGACCCGGTTCACCACCCAGAACATCGACGTTTCCGAGTAGGTGGTCATATTCCCGTTCCCCACCGCATAGGCGTTCGGAATCCGGTCGATTCCGCAATAGAACGGCGTCAGCGGCGAGCTGTCCGTATCGTCCACCCCGAACCAGAGCACGCCCCCGATTGGGTCGGGCAACCATCCGCGGCATTCGCCCACATACCACCAGCCGGTCTGCTGCGTAGCGATGGCCCGTTCGTTGAAGAACTCTTCGTCCCCCACCTTGAAGGTCATCGGCCGCCAACGGTACGGCAGCTTGAACGGTCCCGCTCCCGGATCGCACGTCATATCCAATTCAGTCCCCTCATAGTGGTTCCGCATGAACTCCGCCACATCCTTGACGGTCAGTTTATGGTTCGGTTTCACCCACAGCGGCAACCGGTTTTTCGGGTTCCGTCCCGTCACGTGGTCGAGGTATTTGTCCATCCCGTCGGTCACCTGCCGGAAGACGCTCCACACGCGTCCCTCGCAACCCCGCATCCCGCTGTAGTCGAACGGGTTGTAGACTGCTGCGAAGTCGAAATCCTTGTCTTTCCCGGTGTACAGCCCCGCTTCGCGTGCAAACGAGATCACGTCCGGCGAGTAGATACAGTTTTCCGGGTCGTTCAACGGAAAGGTAGTGATCCGCGCCTGATTGGCATGCGCCGAGATCATCCCGTCCGGAATCCGCCGGGCCACCCACACAGCCCCCTTATTGGCGTTCTTGCCGTCGACGATCTTCGTCCCCTTCCCGATGATTTCGAGCACCCACACCTCGTTCGGGTCGGCCACCGAAATCGACTCGCCCGATGAGGCATAACCATATTCCGCCACGAGTTTCGTCATGAACTCGATCGCCTCGCGCGCCGTCCGACACCTCTGCAACGCGATATACATCAACGATCCGTAGTCGATCATCCCTGTCGTGTCGACCAGCTGGTGCAGTCCGCCCCAGGTGCTCTCGCCGATCAGCAGCTGGTGTTCGTTCATATTCCCCACCACCGAATAGGTGTGGGGCGCCTGCGGAATCTCGCCCAGCAGTTTGCCGCTGTCCCATTCGTAGACCTTCATCATCGTCCCGGCCGGATAGTCCGCCGCCGGACGGTAGTAGAGTTCGCCGTACAGCGTATGCGAGTCGGCCGAGTAGCTGACCATCGTCGAACCCGTCTTCGAAGCCCCTTTCGTCACCAGAATGTTGGTGCATGCCACCGCGCTTTGTCCGCCGCCCAGAAGGCCTGCGGTCAGCAAAGCCGCGAAAAGTTTTGTTTTCTTCATCCGTATGCAGTAAATTTGTTTGGTTCCGGTTCGCCGAACCGGGAATGACAAATATAAGCATAAAATCGAATCCAATGGGAACGATTGCTGAAAATCTGGTTCGTATCCGGGCGACTTTGCCCGAGACGGTCACCCTGGTGGCCGTCTCCAAGTTCCACCCGGCCGAGGCCCTGAGGGAGGCATACGCCGCCGGGCAGCGCATTTTCGGAGAGAGCCGCCCACAGGAGATGGTGGCCAAATACGAGACACTGCCCCGGGATATCGAGTGGCACATGATCGGCCATTTGCAGACCAATAAAGTCAAGTACATCGTGCCGTTCGTGTCGCTGATCCACTCGGTGGATTCGTGGCGGCTGGCCGAGACGATCGACCGCGAGGCGGCTAAGGCGGGAAGGGTCGTCGACGTGCTGTTGGAGCTGCATATCGCCCGCGAGGAGACGAAATTCGGATGGGATGTGCCCGAATTGGAACATTTTTTGCAGGATGGTTCTCTGACCGGACTCCGGAACATCCGGATCCGGGGGCTGATGGGGATGGCTTCGCTGACGGAGGATGAAGAACAGGTGCGGCGGGAATTTGCGGAACTGCACGCCATTTTCGAGGATTTCCGCCAGAAGTATCTGCCACAGATCGACACCTTGTCGATGGGGATGTCGGGCGACTACCCGATAGCTGTGGAGGAGGGGGCGACGATGGTCCGGGTGGGAAGCCGCATTTTCGGAAACAGACAATAATTTATAGAATAAACAGAACGAACTATGAACCGAATCAAGACGAAATATCTGGGTCTGGAGTTGAACAGCCCGGTGATTCTGAGCAGTTCGGGGCTGACCTCGAACCTCCAGCGGATCAAAGACGCCGAGATGGCCGGAGCGGGAGCCGTCGTGCTCAAATCGATTTTCGAAGAGCAGATCATGAGCGAAGTGGCCCATGTGGACAGCTACAGCGACTATCCGGAGGCGGCGGATTACGTGCGCGCCTATGTGGAGGAAAACCGGCTGGGCCTCTATCTCAAACTGATCGAAGATGCCAAACAACAGTGCGACATTCCGATTATCGCGAGCATCAACTGCCGGCAGGCCGGCGAGTGGGTCGATTATGCCCGGGTGATCGAGGCGGCCGGGGCGGATGCGCTGGAACTCAACATCTTCCTGCTGCCGACGGACAAAGAGACCTCGTCGGACGAGATCGAACGCAGCTACCTGAACATCATTACCCGGGTCAAGGAGGCGATCTCCATCCCGCTGTCGGTCAAGCTGGGTGCCGGATTCACCAATCCGCTGGCGATCGTCCGCGAAATCTATTACCGGAACGTGAAGGGGGTCGTGCTCTTCAACCGGTTTTATCCGACCGATATCGACATCGAAAAGATGGCGGTCACAGCAGGCGATATTTTCAGCCATCCGTCCGAACTGTCGAACGTGTTGCGGTGGACGGCTCTGGTCAACGGTTCGCTGCCGCTGATCGACGTAGCGGTCTCCACCGGAGTGCACTCGGGGGGTGATGCCGTGAAGGCTTTGCTGGCTGGGGCGTCGGCCGTCGAAATCGCCAGCACGGTCTACGAAAACGGACTGGAAGTGATCGGCGAAATAAATGCCTTCGTCTGCGACTGGATGAAACGCCACGAGTTCCAGACCCTGCGCGATGTGATCGGGCGGATGAATGCCAAAAACATTGCCGATCCGATGCTATACGAACGCACGCAATTCATGAAGTACTTCTCCAACCACGATTAAAACCATTCTTAATAGTTAATGTATTCTCGTCTTCGCCTCGACCCGAGAGGCGGAGACGTTTTTTTTGTGACGCAAAAAGGATTGTTTCTCCGAAAAAATGATAATATTTGCTGATGCAAATATGAACCCAAATATATGCAGCAAACAAAAGATGTAGTCATCCGATTCTCAGGCGATTCGGGTGACGGAATGCAGCTGACCGGAACGCTCTTCAGCGACACCTCGGCCCTCGGGGGAAACAGCATCGCTACGTTTCCCGACTATCCGGCCGAAATCCGGGCTCCGCAGGGAACGATGGCCGGAGTCTCCGGCTTTCAGGTACATATAGGAAGCGAGAAAGTATTGACCTCGGGCGACTACTGCGACTTGCTCGTCGCGATGAACGCCGTGGCTTTGCGCGCCAATCGAAAATGGCTGAAGAAAGGCGCCACGGTGATCGTGGATGCCGACAGCCTGACCGAAGCGGCGGTAAAACGGGCCGGCTTCCAGACCCTCGATCCGTTCGAAGAGCTGGGAATTACCGATTACAACATCATCCGTGCGCCGATCTCGTCGATGACCAAAGACGCGCTGGCACAGACCGGACTGGATACCAAGGCGGCGAACAAGTGCAAGAACATGTTTGCTCTGGGTATCTGTTTCTGTCTCTACGACATGCCGCTGGAGCATACGGAGAATTATCTCCGTCGCAAATTCGCGAAAAAACCGGCCGTGGCGGAAGCCAATATTCTCGCCTTGAAAGCGGGGTATAATTATGCCGCCAATACCCACATCTTCACCACGACCTACCAGGTGCCGGCGGCGGAGCTGCCCAAAGGCACCTACCGGACGATCGCCGGGAACCAGGCGGCGGCGTGGGGGCTGATCGCAGCGTCCGAGAAATCGGGGCGGCCTCTGTTCTGCGGCTCCTATCCCATTACGCCGGCGACCGCGATTCTCGAAGAGCTGGCCAAACGGAAAGACCTCGGCGTAAAGACCTTGCAGGTCGAGGACGAAATCGCCGGAATATGCACCGCAATCGGCGCTTCGTTCGCCGGGAATATGGCTGTGACGACCACCTCCGGGCCGGGGCTCTCGCTCAAGAGCGAGGCGCTGGGGCTGGCCGTGATGACCGAACTGCCTTTGGTGGTGATCGACGTACAGCGCGGCGGCCCTTCGACGGGGCTGCCCACCAAGACCGAACAGGCCGACCTGTATCAGGCGCTGTGGGGGCGGAACGGGGAGTGCCCGCTGGTTGTCATGGCGGCTTGTACCCCTTCAGGCTGCTTCGACGCCGCATTCATGGCCGCTAAAATCGCGATGGAACACATGACGCCGGTGGTTTTGCTGTCGGACGGCTATATCGCCAACGGCTCGGAAGCGTGGCGGATTCCGTCGATGAGCGACTATCCGGAGATCAAACCGCCGGTAGTAACGGAACGACCGGAAGGCGGCTTCCTGCCTTATGTCCGCGATCCGGAGCGGCTGGCCCGGAGCTGGGCCTTGCCGGGTTCGCCGGGGTGCGAACATCGGTTGGGAGGTCTGGAAAAACAGGACTGCGTGGGTTCTCTGTCGCACGACCCGCAGAACCACCAGCGGATGGTCGAACTGCGGGCGGAAAAGGTGGCCCGCGTAGCTAATTACATTCCCGAACAGGAAGTCTACGGCGACCGGAAGGGAGGCGATCTGCTGGTCGTTGGCTGGGGCGGCACCTACGGACAGCTCCGGACGGCGGTGGATACGCTGCGGGCCGAGGGCAAAAGTGTCTCGCATTGCCATTTCAGCTACATCAATCCGCTTCCGCGCGGGGTGGAAAAAATATTCTCCAAGTTCAAGAAAATCATCGTCTGCGAATTGAACACGGGGCAGTTCGCCAACTACCTCCGGATGAACTTCCCCCACATCGATTTCCTGCAATACAACAAAGTTCAGGGTCTGCCGTTTACGGTAGTCGAACTGACCGATCACTTCAAGACATTACTCACGCACGCTTAGCGCGCTCGAAACAGTAGTAACACATTATGGTACGATATACCCCACAGGATTTCAAAAGCGACCAGGAGGTCAAATGGTGTCCGGGTTGCGGCAACCACTTTATTTTGAACGCGGTGACCAAAGCGTTGCCCGAGGTGGCTGCAGAGCTTAATTATCAACATCAGCGATTTACGTTCGTCTCGGGGATCGGCTGTTCGTCGCGGTTCCCGTATTACGTGCATACCTACGGATTTCACGGGATTCACGGACGGGCGGCGGCAATTGCCACGGGGGTGAAGGTGGCGAATCCGACTCTGTCGGTCTGGGAGGTGACGGGCGACGGCGATGCCTTGGCGATCGGCGGGAACCACTTTATCCACGCCATCCGCAGGAATATCGACATCAACATCATGCTCTTCAACAACCAGATATACGGGTTGACCAAAGGGCAGTACTCACCGACCTCGCCGCTGGGGAAGGTGACGAAAACTTCGCCGTACGGAACGGTGGAGCACCCGTTCTCGCCGGGCGAGATCGTACTGGGGGCGCGGGGAACGTTCTTCGCACGGACGATCGACGTGGATGTCAACCTGACGAAAGACTGCCTGGTGGCTGCGGCGAAGAACGACGGGGCATCGGTGGTGGAAATCCTGCAAAACTGCGTGATTTTCAACGATAAGGCTTACGACGCTTTCCTCAATAAGGAGGTGCGGGAGGACAGTACGATTGTCCTGAAGCACGGCGAGCCGATGATTTTCGGGAAAAATCGGGATAAGGGTCTGATTCTCGACGGCTTGAAGTTGAAAGTCGTGAAGATCGGCGAGAACGGGATTACCCGGGCGGATATTTTGGTGCATAATGCCCACGAGCCGAATCCGGGGATTCACATGATGCTGGTGAACATGAAGGCACCGGAGATGCCGGTAGCCCTCGGAGTGATTCGGGCGGTGAAAGACCATACGTACGATGACCAGGTGCGGGACCAGCTGATCGAGGTTCGGATGCGGGCCAAGATCTTCAATGTCGACCAGCTGCTGCACAGCGGAGAGACTTGGGAGGTCAAATAAATCATTGGATAATTATCCAGAAAAAAGGGAGGGGACGAAATTGATTTTCGTCCCCTCCCTTTTTGCACGAGATTCTTTGTCTACCGTTTCCCACCCCGCTGTTGCTGCTGTTTGCGCAACGCCTCCTGCTGCCGCTGCATCTCTTCGAGGCGCAGCTGCCACTTCGATTTCTTGACCGGCTTTTTCGCATTCTCCATCATCTGGGCATGCAGTTTCTTCTCGTCCACGATATACCGGAACGCATAGGTCTGGCCGATGGTAATCAGGTTGGCCAGGAAATAGTAGTAGCACAAGCCCGCCGAGTAGTTATTGAACCAGACCAGCAGCAGAATCGGCATCAGGTAGAGCATCATGAACTTCATCCCCGGCATCTGCTGATTGCTCATCCCCGCCGACTGGGCATAGTTGATCTTCGAAGTGATGAAGAGCGAAACGGCCATCAGGAGTGCGAACAGACTCACATGGTCGCCATAGAACGGGATGCTGAAACCGCCCGGGAAATTCCAGATGCTGTCGTAAGACGACAAGTCGTCAGCCCACAGGAACGATTTGTCCCGCAATTCGATCGCCGCCGGAAAGAAGCGGAACATGGCGATCAGGATCGGGAACTGGATCAGCAGCGGCAGGCAGCCGCCCATCGGGTTGACCCCCGCCGAGCGATAGAGCTGCATCATCGCCTGTTGTTTCTTCATCGCATCCTCCTTGCGCGGATACTTCTCGTTCAGTTTGTCGATCTCCGGTTTCAGGAGCCGCATCCGTGCCGTCGAAAGATACGACTTATAGGTGAGCGGGAAAATCAGGAGCTTGATCAACACGGTGAGAATCAGGATGACAATCCCGAAGTTGGCGATATAACTCCCCAGGAAATCGAACACGGGGATGACCACATACCGGTTGATCCACCCGATAATCCACCAGCCCAGCGGAACGAGTTTCTGGAACTCCAGATCCCCGTACCGTTTCAGTACCGAGAATTTGTTCGGCCCGAAATAGAACCGCAGGTCATATCCTTCGGTCGTCGCAGCCGAGTAGGGGAGGGTCATCGCCGCCGAAAAGTCCTTGATATTATCGTCCGTCGGCGGGAAGGTGGCGTACTTCAGATCCGCCGACGCAAAGTTGTCATCCGCGACGATAATGGAAGAGAAGAACTGCTGTTTGAACGCCACCCACTGTACTTTGGTCTTGAGCTCTTCACTCTTCGTTCCGGTCGACATGCCGAGTTCCTCGATAGAGCGTTCGCCCGGGTATTTGTAAGCGATCGTCGTGTAGTTGTTCTCGTTCTGGAACCCTTTTTCCTCCTGTGGCGAGACGATGTTCCAGGCCAGTGTCACGTCCGGCTGGTTCGGCGCAAGTTCTCCTTTGAAGTGCGAAAGGTCGATCTTCATATCCACCAGATAGTCGTCCGGCCGAATCGCATAACGGTATTCCAAATAGGAAGCCTTTGCGCTGTCCGCATAGAGCCGGAAGGCGATTACGGTATCCGAAACCGTTTGCGGCGTAAAATAAAAGTCCGCCGTATTGATCTGCATCGGCGCGAAGAGGTTCAGGTTGAAGCGCGATCCCACTTCGGTAAAGAGCATCAGCGGCTCTCCGTTATATCGCTTGTACTCCTTGAGCCGTGCCGCTGCAATCCTCCCTCCCTTATTCGAGAAGGTCAGTGCGAAAAGATCGTTTTCGAGGGTGTAAAACTCCTCTTTTCCGACCAATTGGGCATTGTATATGCCGCCGCCACCCGGCACGGTTCTCACCGCCGGTGCCTGCGGATTCAAAGCCGCCGTATCCGGCATCAGACTCCCCTGATTGAAACTTTCGTCCGTAGTCAGCCCCTGCTGTACCGCCGGTGCATTGGCCCGCGCAATGGAGTCGTTTATCCGCTGCTGTTCCTGCTGCGCCGCCACCCGCTCGGTGTATTGTTTGTTGTTGTACCAGCTGAATCCGAACAAGAGTACGCCGATAATCAGCAAACCGATCAGTGTGTTTTTACTCATCTATGAAACGCTATTTCTGCTTGTTATCCCGATAATCGATGGCTGCAGCCACAAATCCGACGAAAAGCGGATGGGGGTGGATGACCGTACTTTTATATTCCGGATGGTACTGCACGCCGACGAACCACGGATGTCCTTCGACTTCGACCACTTCGACCAGATTGGTATCCGGATTGATCCCCGTCGCAATCATCCCCGCCGCCGCCAAAGCATCTTTGTACTTGTTGTTGAATTCGTAACGGTGCCTGTGCCGTTCGCTGATTTCGGCCTTGCCGTACGCCGCATAGGCATGCGATCCCTCCTGCAACCGGCACGGATAGGCGCCCAGACGCATCGTTCCGCCCTTTTCCGTAATCCCTTTCTGTTCCTCCATCAGGTCGATGACCGGATCCGGCGTCGCCCCTGTCTCGGTGGAATTGGCCTCCGCCAACCCCAGGACATTCCGGGCATATTCGATCACGCTGCACTGCATCCCGAGACAAATCCCCAGGAACGGAACACCGTTTTCCCGCGCATAACGTACCGCCGTGATCTTCCCTTCCAATCCCCGGTGTCCGAAACCCGGCGCCACGAGAATCCCGCTCATCTCGCCCAACACCTCGGCGACATTCTGTTCGGTCAGCTTTTCCGAGTTCACGTACTGCAGGTTCACCTTGACATGATTGGTCGCCCCGGCATGAATAAAAGCCTCGCAAATCGACTTGTAGGCATCCGGCAGCTCGGTGTATTTCCCGACCAGCGCAATCCGCACCGTCCCGTTGTCCGGATGTTTGACCCGATCGACGAAATCGCGCCACTTTTCGAGGTCGATCGGCCGATCGGTATCCAGTCCCAACTTCCGTAATGCCACGATGTCGAGTTTCTGGTCGAGCATCATCAGCGGCACTTCGTAAATGGTCGGCACGTCGAGCGATGCCACCACCGCATCCGCTTCCACATTGCAGAACAGAGCGACTTTCCGTTTCACCTCTTCGGTCAGCGGCATTTCCGACCGCAACACCAAAATATCCGGCTGCAACCCGTTCTCCTGCAACTGTTTGACCGAGTGCTGGGTCGGCTTGGTCTTCAGCTCGCCGCTGGCCCGCATATACGGAATCAGGGTCAAGTGCACCACCAGAGTGTTCCCGAACCCCAGCTCATACCGGAGCTGCCGCACCGATTCGATGTACGGCAGCGATTCGATATCCCCCACCGTACCGCCAATTTCCGTAATCACCACATCGTACTTATGCTTCGCCCCGAGGTACTGAATGCGCCGCTTGATCTCGTCCGTGATGTGCGGAATCACCTGAACGGTCTTCCCGAGGAACTCTCCCCGGCGCTCCTTGTTGATGACGCTCTGATAAATCCGCCCCGTGGTGACGTTATTGGCCTGCGAAGTCGGCCGCCCGAGGAACCGTTCGTAGTGTCCCAGGTCCAGGTCGGTCTCCGCCCCGTCCTCGGTCACGTAGCATTCGCCGTGTTCATACGGATTGAGCGTCCCCGGATCGACGTTGATATACGGGTCGAGTTTCTGGATCGTCACGGAATATCCTCTGGCCTGCAGCAACTTGGCCAGCGATGCCGCGATAATCCCTTTTCCCAGCGAAGAGGCGACCCCGCCGGTGACAAAAATGTATTTGGTCTGTGATTTCATAGAAATGTCGTCCATTATTCTTCCTGTCCTTTCATATCTGATTCTTCCGCAGCCGGAACCTCAGCGGGTGTCTCTTCGTCCGCCGCCGTTCCGGTCTGTTGCACCGGCCGGTCGATCAGTTTGATTTTTTCCAGCATGGTAGCGATCTGCTCCTTGGCTCGCGCGATCTTCGCCTCGACCTCTTTCATCAGCCCCTCGGCGTTCTTCGACTTGGAGAAGAAACCGATGTTGTTCTCCCACAACTGGATATCGGCTTCGATCTGCCGGATCTTCGCATAAATCCGGTCGCGTTCCTGTCCCAGTTTCCGACTTCCTTCCTCCTGAATCTTAGCTACCTTATCCCGGAAATTACGCAGGTGACGCTCCCGTTCCTCTCCCCTCAGCATGTCGAACAGTCCGTCCACGATCTTCCGATACTCGGCCTGAATCGCCTCTTTCTTCTTGATCGGCACGAACCCGATCTCCGCCCACTTTCGTTGATACTCCTTGATGGTGTCGAACGTCATGTCGGCCTTTTCCTGCAACCGGGCGCGCATCTCCTCCAGCAGAGACTGTTTCCGTGTCAGATTCTCCGCATACTGAGCATCCTGATTCCCGAAATGTTCCGCTTTGCGGGCAAAAAACCGGTCGCTGGCCGCCCGGAACCGTTTCCACACCTGTTCCGAATGTTTCCGCGACGTGGCTCCGATCTCTTTCCACTTCTTTTGCAAAGCAATCAGGGCATCGGTCGTCGCTTTCCAGTCTTCGCTCTCCTGCAACGCCTCGGCCTGAACGCAAAGATCCAACTTCGCCTGCAGGTTGTCCGCGATCTCCGACTTCATCCCCTGATAGAAAGCCCGCTTCGCCTCGAAAAAGCGGTCGCACGCAGCCCGAAAACGTTCGTAAATCTTCGTATTGTCCTTTTTCGGGGCAAATCCGATGGTTTTCCACACTTTCTGAATCTCGATCACCCGTTCCGAAGCGGCATTCCACTCCTTGTGCGACGTAAACACCCCGCCCGCCAGCTCCTCGACCTTCTCGCACAATTCGGTCTTGAGGGCCAGATTCTGTTTCTGTTCCTCCTTGATGCCTTCGAAATAGTCCTGGTGCCGTTTATTGATCTGCCGGCTGGCCTCTTTGAAACGTTCCCACAGCGGCTCCTTAAACTCCGCAGCCACCGGCCCGATCTCGCGCCACTGGTCGTGCAGTTTCTGCAACTTGTGGAACGCTTCGGTCACGCTCGGTTCGAGCATCAGCTTTTCGGCCTCTTCCGCCAGCTCCGTCTTCGCCTCGTAGTTCTTTTTGAGGTCTAAATCACGAAGCTCCTTATTGATTTTGATATAGTTATAGAAATTCTCGACGTGGTGATGATAGGTCTCCCACAGATCCTTGAGTTTCTCCTGCGGCACCAGCCCGGCCTCTTTCCACCGCTGTTGTAGCTCCCGGAAGGCGTTGAAAGTCTGTCCCAGCGTCTCGTTCCCGTTCACCAGCTCCTTGAGCTCTTCGATAATCCGCAACTTCGCCGCATAAGCCCGCTCTTTCTCCTCTTCCGCCCGGTTGACGAAGGCGTCCCGTTTTTCCCGATATCGAACCAGCAACTCTTTGAATTTCGCTTCATTTCCATTTTCTGCCGGCTTAAACGCTTCGGCCTCTCCGCCGTTCGCGATGAAATCGGCCCGCTGAGCCTCGATCGCAGTCCGACCAGCCTTATAAAAGGCAATTTTCACCGCTTCGACATCCCCTCGGAGGTTCTGCACGGGGCGTTCCTCCAGCATCTCTGCCAGCAGGGCGATCAGCTCCTCCTGCGTCTTCCCCGCATAGGGATTCGCCGCAGGCATTTCGTTTTCCGTTTCTGCGGCCCCCTCGTCGGTCGCAGTCGGCGCGGTAGTTTCCTGCGTAGTTTCGACTTCCATCTCCTCATTGGCGATTGTAGCGGCCTCTTGCGAAGTAGGCGTGTCGAATGGCTCGTTCCCGTTTTCGACCGGAACCTGAGCAGAAGATAAACCTTGACTTTCCATGTTTTCAGGTGGATTGGATTGACTATAATCTAAAATGCCCGTTTTTCCGAAGAAGTTTGCTTAAATCAAGCCGCTTCGGAAAAGCGGGCATCCCAAACGCTCCTACAAAATTAGGAAGTTTTTTTGCCATTCTCAAATTTTTTCGCCTTGGGTCGCCGGCTCTTGGCCGCTTTCGGAGCCGCCTTTTCCAGCAGCGGTTTCAGGAACCGGCCCGTATAGCTCCGGTCGCATGCCGCCACTTCGATCGGTGTTCCCTGAGCGATCAACTCGCCCCCGCCTTCGCCCCCCTCGGGCCCGATATCGATCAGGTGGTCGGCCACCTTGATCACATCTAAGTTGTGTTCGATGACGATCACCGTGTTTCCCTTGTCTGCCAGCTTGTTCAGCACGCCCAGCAGCACACGGATATCCTCGAAGTGCAGCCCGGTGGTCGGCTCGTCCAGAATATATAAGGTATTCCCCGTATCCCGCCGCGAGAGCTCCGCCGAAAGCTTGATCCGCTGGCTTTCCCCGCCGCTCAAGGTCGTGCACGGCTGCCCCAGTCTGAGGTACCCCAGCCCCACATCCTGAATCGCCTTGAGCTTCTGATGAATGGTCGGCACATGCTCGAAAAACTCGACCGCCTGGTTGACCGTCATGTTCAGCACCTCGTCGATATTCTTTCCCTTGTACTTCACCTGCAACGTCTCGCGGTTATAGCGATGCCCGTTGCACGCCTTGCAGGTCACATAAACATCCGGCAGAAAGTTCATCTCGATAGTCTGCACCCCCGCGCCTCGACACTCCTCGCACCGTCCCCCCTTGACGTTGAACGAGAACCGCCCCGCCTTATACCCCCTGATCTGCGCATCCGGCGTCGCCTCGAACAGCTTCCGAATATCGCCGAAGACATTGGAGTAGGTGGCCGGATTGCTCCGCGGACTCCGCCCGATCGGCGACTGGTCGACGATCACCAGTTTGTCGATATGCTCCAGCCCTTCGATTTTGTCGTAGGGCAGCGGCTGGTCGAACGACCGGTAGAGTTCCCGCGCAATCGCCGGCCGCAGCGTCTGGTTAATCAAGGTCGACTTTCCGCTGCCGCTCACCCCGGTGACCACGATAAATTTCCCGAGCGGAAAACACACGGTCAGATTCTTCAAATTATTGCCCCGCGCGCCGTGAATCGTCAAAAATTTGCCAGACCCCTCCCGCAAGGTCGTCGGAATCTCGATCGCCCGCCGGCCCGTCAGGTAATCGGTCGTGTAGGTCGGCGTTTTCAATACTTCATCCAGTGTCCCCACGGCGGAAATCTCCCCTCCCTTTCTTCCCGCCGCCGGGCCGACATCCACGATCCAGTCCGCCGACTCGATCATCTCCTGATCATGCTCTACCACGATCACGCTGTTCCCCGCATCGCGCAGCTGCCGCAGCGAGTTGATCAGTTTGATGTTATCCCGCTGGTGCAGCCCGATGCTCGGTTCGTCCAGAATATAGAGCACGTTGACCAGCTTCGAGCCGATCTGCGTCGCCAGCCGGATGCGCTGGCTCTCCCCGCCGCTCAGCGTCCGCGACGAGCGCGACAGCGACAGATACCCCAGTCCCACATCCATCAGGAACCGCAGCCGCTCGCGAATCTCCTTCAGAATATCCCGCGCAATGGCCTGCTGCTTCTTGGTCAACCGGGTTTCGATCCCGTCGAACCATGCAGTGAGTTCCTCGATGCTCATCGCCGAGAGCTCCGCAATGTTCTTTCCGTCGATCCTGAAGTAGAGCGAATCTTCGCGCAAACGACTGCCCCCGCAAACCGAGCACGGCCTCCGTTCCACATACTGCTCCTTCCACTTCGCCCCCCGCTCTCCCTCCTCGGCCTCCGCTTCTAAGTAGGCCATCACCCCGTCCCATGTCGTCATACAACTGTTCCGCGCCCCCGACAAAGCCGTTACCCGCAACGGCGTGGCATCCCCGTAGAGCAAGGCATTCATCGCTTCTTCGTCCAGCTCGTCGAGCGGCGTGTCGAACGTAAAGTCGTACCGCGCCGCCAAGGAGCTCATCTTGTTGAAAATCGAGTTGGCTTTCGGCTTCCCGAGCGGCTGAATCCCCCCCCGGTTAATCGACTTGCTTCCGTCCGGAATAATGCGCGAGATGTCGAACACCGTCTCCTCGCCCAGCCCGTTGCAGTGCGGACAAGCCCCCTGCGGCGAATTGAACGAAAAGGTGTGCGGCGCCGGCTCGTTGTATGAAATCCCCGTCGTCGGACACATCAAATTCCGGCTATAGAATCTGGCCTCGCCCGTCTCGTAGTCGGCTACCATCATCGTCCCTTTCCCCTGCCGCATCGCCTCTTCGAGACTCTTCCTGATCCGCGCCTCGGCTCCCGCTTCCGCCACCATCCGGTCGATCACCAGTTCGATGTGGTGAATCTTGTACCGGTCCAGCTGCATCCCCCCGTGCAATTCGACGATTTCGCCATCCACTCTGGCATACAGGTAACCCTTCTTGATCATCGAAGCGAACAGCTCGCGATAGTGCCCCTTCCGCCCCTTGACCACCGGTGCGAGCAGTGCGATCCGCTTCCCGCCGAACCGCTCGATGATTAGTTCGGTAATCTGCTGGTCGCTGTAGTGCACCATCTCCTCGCCCGTCGCCTTGGAGTAGGCCACCGAAGCCCTGGCGAACAGGAGGCGCATGAAGTCGTTGATCTCGGTCACCGTCCCCACTGTCGACCGCGGATTGCGCCCCGTGGTCTTCTGTTCGATCGCGATCACCGGACTGAGCCCCGTAATCTTATCCACGTCCGGCCGTTCGAGCGTCCCGAAAAACTGCCGCGCATAGGCGCTCAATGTCTCGAGATACCTGCGCTGCCCTTCGGCATAGATGGTGTCGAACGCCAGCGACGACTTCCCCGACCCCGACAGACCGGTAATCACCGTGAACTTGTCGCGCGGAATCACTACGTCCACGTTCTTCAGGTTATGCACCCGCGCCCCTTCGACGATAATCTGATCGTGTTTATTTCCCATGTTCTCTGAACCCTTCCGTCGGAATCATGACCTCGTAGGTCGTTCCCGCCTTGTTGGCATATTCGTAGCTCCGGATCCACGGATTGAGTATCCGCAACACCTTGTAGTTGGTTTCATACTTGGCCGCCACCGCCGACCAGTCGATGTTCTGCCCTCCGACCTTCACCCGCCGGTAGTTCTCGAAGGCCGGCAGATAGTCTTTCCGCCGCAGCTGGAAGCCGTACTTCTGCGGATTCTCGACCACCAGCTTGCAGGAGAGGATCCGGTAGACATACCGCATCGTCTCCTCCGGCAGAAAGAGGTCGTAGTAGGACTTCACCCCCTGGATCGCTATCCGTTTGCTGACCCCCGCCAGCCCGGCATTGTACGAAGCGGCCGCCATCGTCCAGCTCCCGTACCGTTTGTAAGCGTCGCGCAGGTATTTGCACGCCGCTTCGGTCGATTGCTCGACGTGGAACCGCAGATCGACATTGTCGCCCGTCTCGACCCCGTAATCCTTGGCCGCCGACTTCATCAGCTGCCACAGCCCCGAAGCGCCGACCGGCGAGACGGTGTTCGGATCCAGATTGCTCTCCGCCATGCAGAGGTATTTGAAGTCCTCCGGAATGCCGTACTTCTTCATGATCGGCTCGATGACCGGAAAGTAGCGGGTCGTCATCCGCAGCGTGCGGAGCGTCCGCGACTGCATGAACATCGTCACGGTAATCTCCCGCTCCAGCGCCTCGCGCACCTCGGCATATTCGAGCGGAACCCGTTCGCCCGCGAAAGTCAGTCCGCGCGGCAAGTCCGGTACGAATATCGGCGAGGCCTCGCCCGGCACTTCGGACACCGCCGCCGGAGCCGGCCGTCCTCCCTTCCCCTGCTGGGCGCAAGCCGTCGTCACACTGCCTGCCGAAAGAGCGGCGGCAAACAGAATCGCGATTTTTCTCATTCCGATCGATCTACAATATGTTATCCAACGCATTTTTGATACTGATTATTTTAAACAAATCCAATACGGTCAGGACGATGAACACGATCAGCATCCACCGCAAAAACTGTGTGTTGATCCGTGTCGCATAGCGCGAGGCTACATACGCCCCGATCACATTCCCGATCGAGTGCACCAGACCGTACCCGTAAGCGATCTGGCCGTGGTACATGAAGACGGCCAGCGAAAACGGGATATAGAGCATCACGATGAAACTCTTCAGCGCATTGGCCGTGATCACGTCATAGCCCATCCCCATGATGGTCAGCCCGAGAATCACGTAGCCCATCCCGATCTGGAACGCACCGCCGTAGAGGCCCACCAGAAAGAACCACAGGCAGTCCAGCTTCCGCACCTCCCTCGCCGGTTTGCCGTTGCCTTTGAATATCCGGTTCGGACTGAATATCAATAATGTCAGAAGCAGAATAAGGATCGTCGCCAGCAGGATGACGAAGATCGACGGATCGACCGACGCGGCAAACTCGGCTCCCGCCAGCGCCCCCAAAGCGGTCGGAATCCCCAGTTTCAGCCCCACGGAGTAGTCCAACAGGTGCTGTTTCCGGAAATTGACCGCCGCAGCCGAAGCCTGAAACAAGACCGGCAGTCGGTTCGTCCCGTTGGCGATCTCGATCGGAAGCCCCAGCGCCGTGTAGACCGAAATCGACACCGCCGCAGCCGCCCCGGCAAAGGTGTTGACCACGCCGACGAAGATGCCCGAACAGATCAGCAGGATGACAATCGACACACTCATCGGCTACTCCTCGCCCCATGTGAAGTCATCGGCATCCAGGTGGGCCGGGAAACGCTGACGGAACCCCTCCAGCTCATCGAGCGACAAGGTGGCATGGATCATCTCCTCCTGCCCCGGCACCGCCTCGGCCAGCGGCTGCCCCAGAAAGTCGAGCACCACCGAATCGCCCGAATAGCTGTTCCCCGGATCCGTCCCGCACCGGTTGCAGCCCACCACATAGGCCTGATTTTCGATCGCTCGCGCCCGCAGCAGCGTGCTCCACGCATACCGTCTCGCCTCCGGCCAGCTGGCCACATAAAGCAACAGGTCGTAATCCTTTCGATTCCGCGAAAAGACCGGGAAGCGCAAATCGTAACAGATCATCGGACAGATCCGGAACCCTTTGTAATGGACGATCAGCCGCCGCTCGCTCCCCTCGGCGTAATGCTCGTGTTCGCCCCCCATCCGGAACAGGTGCCGCTTGTTGTAGGTCAGCCACACGCCGTCCGGAGCGACGAAAAACAGCCGGTTGAAATAGCCCGTCTCCGCCTCCGTCCGCCGGATGTGGTCGCGAATCGCCACGCTCGTAATAATCGCTTTTCCCGTCCGCATCGCCAGTCCGCGCAAAAACGAGACCACCTCGCCGTCCATCTCCTGAGCGATCCGCTCCGGCTCCATGCTGAACCCCGTGGCGAACATCTCCGGCAGGACGATCAAATCCGCATCGCCCGCCTCCCGGTCGACCCATTCGGTCACCCGCCGGCAATTTTCCGATGGCGCCTCCCACTGGGTATCCATCTGAAAAACAGCTAATTTCAATAATTTATCCATATCTGTATCCCCTGATTCCGCGAATCCTGCAAAGTTACGTTTCCGCCGGCTTTCCTGCAACGAAAGTCGGCGGATAATTCGGCACCCCGGTCGAACTATCGCGGAAAATTCTATCTTTGTAGCCACCAAAAGCGGGAACGAAATTGATACGAGTTGCGAATTACAATCGGCTGACCATTGCGCGCGAGACCGACAACGGGCTTTATCTGACGGACGAAGAGGGACACGAGGTGCTGCTCCCCAAACGGTACATGCCGGAGAGCTATGCCATAGGCGATCCGATGGAGGTCTTCGTTTACACCGATTCGGAAGACCGTCCGGTAGCGACGACCGAACAGCCTAAAATCGTCGAGGGCGGCATTGCGGCCTTGCAGGCCGTGGGATTCAACTACCACGGCACGTTCGTCGACTGGGGCCTGCCCAAAGACCTCTTCGTGCCGAAACGCAACCAGCAGGCGCCGATGATGGTCGGTGAGTGGTATGCCGTGGCGCTCTATGTGGACAACGTGACGGGACGACCGGTGGGGACAACGAAGCTCGGGAAACGGGTCAATAACGACGAGATTACCGTGCGGCCGAAGGAGGAGGTCGACATTCTGATCGCCGTGCGGAAACCGAAAGGATACCGGGTGGTCATCAACGACCGCCACTGGGGGATGCTCTACGACAACCAGATCTTCACCGACGTGAAACTCGGCATGCGGATGAAGGGCTACGTGCGGAAGATCGCGGAAGACCATCGTATCGACATCTCGCTGCAGCAGGAGGGCTTCAACCAGGTCAAGATCGCCGCCGATGCCATCCTGAAAATGCTCGACGAAGCGGACGGGATCCTCTCCGTGGGTGACAAATCCGACCCCGAAGAGGTGCGGCTGACGACCGGAATGAGCAAAAAGATATTCAAACGGGCCGTCGGTTATTTGAAGAGCCACGGCGTGGTCGAGATCGGCGACCGGACGGTCGAGCGAATCGAACGCAAAAAATAATCGACCGCCGACCTGTTCGAAAAAGACGAGGATTTTTGTACTTTTGCAGGTCGGGCTTTTCAGCCGACCCGAATAATTTATCATACGAAAACATCTCTGCATGAAAGTCGATGTAGTTCTCGGCCTGCAATGGGGCGACGAAGGAAAAGGAAAAGTCGTCGATGTACTCACGCCCGATTACGGCGTAATCGCCCGTTTCCAGGGGGGGCCGAATGCCGGACACTCCCTGCATTTCGGCGACAAGGTACACGTATTGCGGTCGATACCGTCCGGCATTTTTCGTGAAAACGCCGTCAATATCATCGGAAACGGCGTGGTGCTCGATCCGGTGACCTTCGCTCAGGAGACGGGCGAACTGGAACAGATGGGGGTGGATGTCAAGGCGAAAATACGGATTGCAAAAAAAGCACACCTCATTTTACCGACTCATCGGATGCTCGACGCCGCCAGCGAAGCGGCGAAGGGAAAGGCCAAGATCGGTTCCACGCTCAAAGGAATCGGGCCGACCTATATGGACAAGACCGGCCGGAACGGGCTGCGGGTGGGGGACATCCTCTCGCCGTCGTTCATGGAGCGGTACGAGCGGCTCAAACAGAAACACATCGCCATGCTCGCACAGTTCGAAGGCTTCACGTACGACATTGCGGAATACGAGGCCCAGTGGTTCGCCGGCATCGAGACCTTGCGGCAGTTCACCATCATCGAGGCGGAACACGAGATGAACCGACTGCTGAGCAACGGACAGGCCGTTTTGGCGGAAGGGGCGCAGGGATCGCTGCTCGATGTCGATTACGGGACTTACCCGTTCGTAACCTCTTCCAATACGGTGTGTGCCGGGGCTTGCATCGGTCTGGGAGTGGCGCCGAATAAAATCGGCGAGGTCTTCGGGATTTTCAAGGCGTATTGCACCAGAGTCGGGAGCGGGCCGTTTCCGACGGAGCTGTTCGACCAGACCGGCAAGGATTTGCAGCAGATCGGGCATGAGTTCGGCGCGGTGACAGGCCGTGAGCGGAGATGCGGATGGCTCGATATGGTAGCCTTGAAGTACAGCGCGATGATCAACGGGGTGACACAGCTCATCATGATGAAATCGGACGTGCTGAACACTTTCCCGACCATTAAGGTGGCAGTGGCGTATGAGATCGGCGGACGGCGGGTGACGGAGTTTCCGTACGAAACCAATGAAGAGATCACACCGATATATAAGGAGTTCGAAGGGTGGAACTGCGACATCAACGGAATTCGTCGCTATGAGGAGTTTCCGCGGCAGTTCAAGGAGTATGTCGAGTTCATCGAACGGGAGACGGGCGTGCCGGTGAAGATTATCTCCGTCGGGCCGGATCGCGACGAGACGATTGTCCGGTGATACATCAGTAACCTCCCCTCATTTCAAACCGAAAAAGCGAAAAACAAAACCTGATTTTGTTTTTCGCTTTTTATGTATTACTTTCAACCCTGATATGAAAATCGCACTGATAGGCTACGGCAAAATGGGGCACGAGATCGAACGGATCCTGCTCTCGCGGGGACACGAAATCCCGCTGATAATCGACATGAACAACACGGATCAGCTCACGGCAGAGCATCTGGCGGCATGCGACGTGGTGATCGAATTCACGACGCCGGGGACGGCATACGGAAATATCATGACCTGCCTTGAGAGCGGGATACCGGTGGTGTGCGGAACCACAGCCTGGCTGGATCGCTTGCCGGAGGTGACCGCGTTGTGCGAACAGAAACAGGGCGCGTTTTTCTACGCCTCGAACTACAGCATCGGCGTCAATCTCTTTTTCGCCATCAACAGGAAGCTGGCCGAGATGATGAACCGTTTTCCGGAGTACGACGTCACTTTGAACGAGGTGCATCATGTGCAGAAAAAAGATGCGCCGAGCGGGACGGCAGTGACTCTGGCCGAGGATATACTGGCCGGAATCGACCGGAAAACCACATGGCACCTGGGAACGACCACTACGCCGGACGAGTTGGAAGTCACGGCACAGCGGCGGGCGATGGTGCCGGGGATTCACACCGTGGTTTGGGAATCGGACGCCGATATCATCACCATCGACCACAATGCCAAGAACCGCAGCGGATTTGCGATGGGAGCGGTTCTGGCGGCAGAGTTTCTGGCCGATAAACGCGGAACGGGACAGGTCTACGGGATGAAAGACCTGCTGGGATTCTAACCGAAACGACACGACATGAAAAAAGCTATCGAAAAGTTGCGGGCCATCTGGGGAAACAAGTGGGTGAAATTTTCGGTCGTCAGCCTGATTTACGTGCTGTGGTTCATGGTCTGGACACGGAACCTGTGGTGGCTGCTCGGTGTGGCGGTCATTTACGACCTCTATATCACCCGGTTTATCGACCGCATTTGGCTCAACCGCTATCGGGCTTACAAAGAGGGACATAAAGGATTCCGGCGCGTGATGGAGTGGGTCGAAGCTTTGCTTTTCGCCGTGATCGTCGTCGTACCATTGAAGACCTATTTCTTCGGGATGTACGTCATTCCGTCGTCGTCGATGGAGCAGACCTTGCTGGTCGGAGACTATATTTTCGTGGACAAGACCTGCTACGGGCCGAAAATGCCCAATACCCCGATCTCGTTTCCGTTCGTGCAGAACACCCTGCCGCTGACAAAGACCACTCCGTCGTATGTCGATTGGATTCAGTGGCCGTACAAGCGTCTGGCAGGACGAGGTGTTGTGAAACGCGACGACGTGGTGGTCTTCAACTTTCCGGAAGGAGATACGGTGGCTTTGGGGACGATTACGATGGAGGACGAGTATGGACGATCGATGGAGAGCGATGTATCGACCACGAGTTATTACGATTTGGTGCGGATGTTGGGGCGCGAACAGGTTTACAACGAGCTGGAGGTACGTTATCGGCCGGTGGACAAGCGGGAGAATTACATCAAGCGGTGTGTGGCATTGGCGGGAGACACGGTGCAGGTGATCGACGGCGACGTCTACATCAACGGCAAGGCGCAGCGGTCGATACCGGGCGTGCAACATCTTTATATGGTGCATGTTACGGCTCCGATCGGGACGAAGATTTTCGAACGGCTCGGAATCGACCGCGAGGAGATCGGCTACCAGGCGGAGGCGGGGAGATATACTTTGCCGCTGACTGCCGAAGGGGTCGAAGTATTGAAAGGTCTGCCGGAAGTGACGGACGTCATCCGTTTCGTCAACCGAATACCGAACGAGGCGATCTTTCCACACGAAACGGATCGATATCCGTGGACGGAAGACTTGTTCGGGCCACTGTGGGTGCCGCAGGCGGGGGTAACGGTTCCGCTGACGATCGATAATCTGCCGCTTTACGAACGGATTATCCGGAACTACGAGGGGAATGAATTGGTGGTCGACGAGGCGGATAGTCTGATTTACATAAACGGCTCTCCAGTAAAAGATTATACCTTTCAGATGGATTATTACTTCATGATGGGCGACAACCGACACAACTCCGCAGACTCACGATTCTGGGGCTTCGTTCCGGCCGACCATGTGGAAGGTAAAGCCTCGTTCGTCTGGCTCTCGATCACGCCCGGAAAGAACATCTTCACCGGGTTGCGTTGGGGCAGGATGTTTAACCGAATTCGATAATATTTCTCCCAAAGCGGAAGTAAAACACGAAATAAACAAATCCAAATCTTTCATTTTATGAATGATACCCTAAAAATAGTCGTACTCGCCAAACAGGTTCCCGACACGCGGAACGTAGGCAAGGATGCCATGAAAGCCGACGGTACGGTGAACCGGGCGGCACTGGCAGCCATCTTCAACCCTGAAGATTTGAACGCATTGGAACTGGCCTTGCGCATCAAGGATCAGCACCCGAAATCGACCGTTACGGTTTTGACCATGGGGCCGTTCCGCGCTGCGGAGGTGATACGGGAGGCCATGTTCCGCGGAGCGGACGGCGGCGTGTTGCTCACCGACCGGAAATTTGCCGGAGCGGATACGTTGGCGACCAGTTACACGCTCTCGTGCGCCATCCGGAAGATGAATCCGGATTTGATCATCGCCGGACGGCAGGCTATCGACGGCGACACGGCGCAGGTGGGACCGCAGGTAGCCGAGAAACTGGGACTGCCGCAGGTGACCTATGCCGAAGCGGTGGACAAAATCGACCTGCAAGCAGGCGAGATCACCATCCGCCGGCGCTTGGAGTGCGGCGTGGAGACCGTGACCATGAAGCTGCCGGGGGTAGTGACCGTCAATGCCAGCGCGCCGGAGTGTCGACCCCGGAACGCCAAGATGGTGATGAAATACAAACATGCCCGGACGGTGAGCGAAGTGCAGGAACAACAGGAAGATTACTACATGGCTTTGCACAAGGAGCGGTGCTATCTCTGCATTCCGGAATGGGGTGCGAATGATGTGAACGCCGAACCGGAATCGCTCGGGCTGAGCGGCTCGCCGACCAAAGTCAAGACGATCGAAAACATTGTCTTCCAGGCCAAAGAGGCGAAACACCTGACCGGAAGCGATACCGATATCGAAGGGTTAATCAAAGAGCTGATCGCTTCGCACACAATCGGTTAATCCAGCTTACCTAAATCAAATCACCAACTGAAATTCTCATGAACAATATATTCGTTTACTGCGAGATTGAAGACGGCAAAGTCGCCGACGTTTCGCTGGAACTCTTGACCAAGGCACGGGCTTTGGCAAAGACATTGGGATGCCGGGTCGAAGCATTGGCCATCGGACACAACCTGACCGGTATTGAAAAACAGCTGGCACAATACGGAGCGGAGATCGTACACGTCGCCGACGGTGCGGAACTGGCACCGTTCCGAACGCTGCCCCATGCGGCGATTATCTGCGGGGTGTTTAAGGAAGAGCAACCTCAGATCGCTTTGTTCGGCGCGACCTGCACGGGACGGGATTTGGCACCGCGCGTATCGTCGGCGCTGCACAGCGGTCTGACGGCAGACTGTACCTCGCTGGAGATCGGCGACCACAGCGAAGCCAGGACGGGAAAAGAATATAAGAACTTGCTTTACCAGATTCGGCCGGCTTTCGGCGGGAACATCATCGCCACGATTATCAACCCGGATCACCGTCCGCAGATGGCGACCGTACGCGAAGGGGTAATGAAAATGGAGCCGGTGGCCGATCCGAAACCGGCGGAAGTCAAGACGATCGACTACAAGAAGTTCCTGAGCGACGGGGATTTCGCAGTCAAGATCATTGCCCGCGAGATGGAAGAGCGGAAGATCGACATCAAGGGTGCTCCGATTATCGTGGCCGGAGGCTACGGGATGGGGTCGAAGGAGGGATTCGATCTGCTGTATCAGCTGGCAGAGGTATTGGGGGCTGAAGTCGGGGCATCGCGCGCTGCGGTGGACGCCGGGTTCACGGAACACGAACGCCAGATCGGGCAGACGGGGGTGACGGTGCGGCCGAAACTCTACATCGCCTGCGGAATTTCGGGCCAGATTCAACACACGGCCGGGATGGACGGCAGTTCAATGGTCATCTCGATCAACACCGATCCGGAGGCGCCGATCAACAAAATCGCCGACTACGCGATTATCGGGGACGTCACTACGGTGATTCCGAAAATGATCAAATACTATAAACAGAACAGCAAGTAATCCTTTTTGACTCATACAGGACATGGCTAACTTTTTCTTAGATAACAAAGACATACAGTTTCATCTGGATCACCCCCTGATGAAAAAGATCGTGGAGCTCAAAGAACAGGGCTTCCGGGATAAAGAGACCTATGATTATGCGCCGGTAGACTTCGAGGACGCGATCGACAGCTATCGGAAAGTGCTGGAAATTGTGGGGGATGTGGCTGCGAACACGATTGCCGTGAATGCCGACTCGGTGGACAAGGAGGGGCCGCGGGTGGAAAACGATCGGGTGATCTATGCGCGCGGGACGCAGGAAAACCACGATATGCTGACCCAGGCGGGAGTTTACGGAATTTCGCTGCCCAGACGGTTCGGGGGACTGAATTTCCCGCTCGTACCGTACGTGATGACCTGCGAGCTGGTGAGCCGGGCCGATGCCGGATTCGGCAATATCTGGGGGTTGCAGGACTGCGCCGAAACCTTGCATGAGTTTGCGAGCGAAGAGATCAACGCGGAATTTTTGCCGCAGATCAACAAGGGGGCGACGGCGGCGATGGACCTCACCGAGCCGGATGCCGGTTCGGATTTGCAAGCCGTGATGCTCAAGGCGACGCCCAATCCGGACAAGCCGGGCGAGTGGCTCTTGAACGGCGTGAAACGTTTCATTACCAATGGTGACGGAGATATCTCGCTGGTGCTGGCGCGGAGCGAAGAGGGGACGACCGATGCACGGGGGTTGTCGCTGTTCGTGTATGACAAGAAGCATATGGCGGTCAAGGTGCGACGGATCGAACACAAGCTGGGGATTATCGGCTCACCGACCTGCGAGCTGGTCTTCACCAATGCGCCGGCCAAGCTGGTGGGGGATCGGAAGATGGGGCTCATCAAATATGTGATGGCCTTGATGAACTCGGCCCGGCTCGGTATCGGGGCTCAGTCGGTGGGGATTATGGAGGCGGCGTACCGCGAGGCATTGAAGTATGCCAACGAGCGGGAACAGTTCGGTAAACCGATTATTCAGTTCCCGGCGGTTTACGAGCTGCTGACCAACATGAAAGCGCGTTTGCAGGCCTCCCGGGCATTGCTGTACGAGACGGCACGGTTCGTAGATGTCTATAAGAACTATTTCCACATCGAAAAAGAACGAAAACTGACGCCGGAGGAACGGACGGAGATGAAGCAATATCAGAAGCTGGCGGATGCTTATACGCCGCTCCTAAAGCTCTTCTCGTCGGAATACAGCAACAGCGTGGCTTACGACGCCTTGCAGATTCACGGCGGTTCGGGATTCATGAAAGACTACGCCATCGAACGGATCTATCGTGACGCCAGGATTACGACGATTTATGAAGGGACATCGCAATTGCAGGTGGTGGCGGCGATTCGTGGGGTGACGACAGGCGTGCTGCTCGCGCAGATGCAAGGGTATGAGGCGATCAAACCGGTGTCGGAACTCGACGGACAATATCGGACGCTGGTGACGATGCGCGAACAGTATGAGGCGGCTGTGAAAGCTGTTCACGAGGCTTCGACGAAAGAGGGGAACGATGCCGATCTGCTCGATTTCCATGCGCGCCGTTTAGTCGAAATGGGAGGCTATATCATTATGGGACACCTCCTGCTGCAACAGGCCAGCCATCCGGAAGTAGGGGAGGGGTATCGCATCTCCGCCATCGCTTTCATTAAGGAGGGACAGGCCAAGTGCAATGCCCATCTGAGCTACATCCGGGAGTTCGAACCGGACAGCCTGGGATATTTCAAAATGGTGTTGGACGAAACGATCGAAGCTTAATTAACCGTACTGTTTTTTGCATGCCCGTTCTTTAGCTACGTGCGGGTACCGTACTTTCTGTGAACAGAAAGTACCAAAGAAACTTTCGAAAGTGCTTCGCACTTTAAAGCCATCCGGGTGACAAGGTCTCATCATCTTGTTCTTCGGGCCAAGAAAAAAGGGCGCGCTAAGGTTTTTGATAGCCTCAAGCGCGCCCTTTTCCGTGGCCCGAAAAATCAAAAGTTCAGATACTGTACCGAAATAGAGTTAGGATGCGCAAGCATCCTCGGAAGTCTTTCTGGTTCTCTTTCTTCAGAAAGAGAACAGTACCATCCAGCACAAAGAATGGTTACAGAAAAACGGTACAGTTACTTAATTCCCTTGTCTCCCTTGTGCCAGTCGATCGGGCACGCCTCGCCGTACTCCTCGAAATGTTGCAGCGCGTCGATCATCCGCAACGTCTCGTCGATGCTCCGGCTCAACGGCAGGTCGTTGACCACCTGATGCCGCACGATTCCGGCCTTGTCGATCAGAAAACTGCCCCGATAGGCCATCGCCGGCCCTTCGAACGACACTTCTCCTTCCGCATTGTAGAGATAATCGCCCGCCAGCACATCGTAAAGCTGCATGATCGTCTTGGCCGAATCGGCCACCAGCGGATACTTCACCCCTTCGATTCCCCCCTGTTTCACCGGAATCGAGAGCCATTTCTGATGGACGAACTGCGAATCGCCCGAACATCCCACCACTGCGACGTTACGTTCGTCGAACTCTGCCATCCGCTCCTGAAAAGCGAGGATCTCGGTGGGACACACCGCCGAGAAGTCCGCCGGGTAAAAAAAGAAGAGGACGTACTTTTTATCCGCGTACGTTTCCAACGAAAAATCCGGAATGATTTCACTTCCGTTGACCACCGCCGTAGCCCGGAATAACGGAGCTTTTCTACCAACTAATACTGACATGATTTCAAGAATTTAAGTATGTAGCCGATAAGAAAGCATATTTCGTGCCACGAATAGCCCCCGCACCGGATCACCGATAAGGAATCACCTGCGGCCGCTCGGGAGCGAAGTCGATCTCCTTGAAGTCCGGCTCGCTGGAGATCGAGAAAGTACGATACCCCACGTCCGGAGGCCTGTTGAAGGCATATCCGAACCGGATCTCCACGTTGTTGAGAATCAGCCGCTCGTTCCGAATCCGCACCCCGGCACCGATCGCCCCCGTAAACCGATTGCGGAACAGGTTGTTGTCGTATCCGAGCCACCCGGCATCGCCGCACAGGAAAAAGGCAAAACGGAAATGGTACAGAAAAAGCGGAGTGAAGACCACCGTCTCGGAACCAAAGATCAAACGGTTGTAGCCGGTCATTCGCCAGTTCGCCCCCAGCCCGCGGATGCCCCGTCCCCAACGGTTTTCATACCGCAGCGCCTCCCGCTCCCCCTCCAGCCGATGAAATCCCATGGTGGCCGACATCGTACCGAACTGACGGATATAACTCGTCCGCACCCGCAACAAAGGGGTGAAATATTTGATATGGCCCGTCACCACCGACTGCTGCAGGCGATAATTCCGCGTAAAATAGGAACCCATCGCCAGACTTGCCTCCAGGTAGCTGTTCCGAATCAGATTTCCCCAATACCCCCGGATACCCCAATAGTCTCTCGCTCCGAGCAACTCCTCCCACTGCCGACCGCCGACCAGCTCGAACCGGAAACCGTAAGGGATGTCCTCCGTCCGTCCGAATCCGTAGATCATATTCCCCTGAAAATAGTTCCGCCGCGAGAAACCGAAACCGAACAACAGCTGCGTGGAGTGGTGATAGTAGGGGTTCAAAGTCTCCGCGACCTCCGGCCGGCTCAAATAGCGCTCCCGATCCAGCGAAGCCGTCACATAGACGTTCGTCCCGTTGCGCCAATCCAGACACCACGACCGTCCTCCCCAACCGCCCAACCGGAACCGGCCGATACGGTACGACGTATCCGCCCGGGTCATCTCTTCGCGCTGGTCGGTCCGATCGGCCGTAAAGCCATAGGCCCATCCCGTAGGGAGAATGAACGGGTGGGTCACGGTGAACCGGGCCACACGATGCTCGGCCCCGCCTCCCAATCCGATGGTCGCATCGGTAAAATGTCCCAACAGGTTCCGGGCGGTGTATTCGGCTCCGAAACCGAAATGGGTCAGACTTTTGTCTCCGATCACCTCCAGCTCCAGCTCGTCACCCGTCCCGAGAAAGTTCCGGTCGAAGACCGAAAGACTCCTCTCCAGACGTCCCCAATCGACATCCACGCCGATCGACCAGTTATCGCGCGCAAAGATGTGTACCGATACCCCTGTCGAGTCGCTCCGGTCAGGCAGGACGACAAAATAGGCGGTCGCCAGGTTGGGTAGGCTACGCAAGAGCTCTTCGTTGATTCCCAGCACATAAGGATTGAGGGTGTCACCGACCTGAAAAAGCAGATTCTGCTGCAACTGCGCAGGATGGGTTTGAATATGGATTTTGTCGATCGTCCGTTGCAGCCAGCTTACCTTTTGTGTCGTATCGCGCGGCGAAAAGACATTGGCCAACGTCCAGTGGATCGCAGTGATCCGTTTGCCGGAGAAGTACTCAAAATAGTTCCGGTTCTGTTTAAAATCGAGCGAAGGAGTCCCCTCGTCGCTGCTGTTCCGGCTCCGGATCAGCGACCGGAACAGAAAGCGCGTGAAGGCGTTCTTGTATTTCCGCAACCGCAAGGTATCATAGAAGGCATCCGACCGGGCGCTCCGTTCCCGATAGTTGATCGGCACGATGGCCGTATCGGCATGCAACTGGGTCGAATAATGCGGCGGGAGCTGTCCGCTGGAGGTGAGAACGGCTACTCCGAAAAGGATGATCGAGAGGAGGAAAACGATATGTCTCCCATTACACATCGTCCGAACGGAACTGATACCCCAGCCGTTTCCCGGTCTGGAGTTTCGAGTTCTCAATTTTGGTATTCATCTGATCCACCGTCACCAGTTTGACCGTATCGTACGGCGGCACAAGGAGGTCGAAGTCCAGCGTATAGGCCATCGTATTTTCGATAATCTCGGTCAAGGCATCCTGAGTAATGGCCCCCTGCCCGAAATTGTCGTGGCGGTAGGTCACCTGTCGTTTCCCCTCGACCATATACTGGAATTCGCGGTTGATAAAGATCCGTGCCACGAGATACCCCTCGTCCGCCGACCGGTTGTACCGGAACGAGTCCGAGAGGAAGTTGTAGATGTTGATCACCCCGCAATAGGAGTTCTGTTTGTCCTGCTTCACATAGGAATTCTGCCAGATGATATTTTCCCGTTCGAACTGGAAGACGTTGGTGTGCATGCTGAAGATCAGGATATCGCCGGCCAGCTGGAGCTGCGCTTCGAATTTCCCCCGGTCGCGGTATTCCAGCTTGACACGCCGATCGGTGACCCCTTCGAGCTGTTCATTGACCTCGACGGCGTATTCCTGTAAAATCTCTTTGAGTTGTCCGAAAACCTGCTGCGTATTGTCAAAAATCCGCTGCAAGAGCACCGATTTGGTTTTCAGCGTCTCCACAATCTGTTCGCGTTTCCCGGCAGCGTTCGCCGTCTTGTTCTCTTCCATACGGTGAATGAAATCCTAATTGAGTGGGACGATTAAAACGAGAGGACGGTCGTTCGCAATGCCACCAGCCGTTCGAGCATTCCCTCCATCCGATCCAAAGCCAGCATATTGGCTCCGTCCGACAAAGCCCGGGCCGGATCGGGATGCGTCTCGACGAACAGGCCGTCCGCCCCCACCGCAATCGCCGCCCGGGCGATGGTCTCGATCATCTCCGGCTGTCCGCCCGTCACTCCGCTGCTCTGATTGGGCTGCTGCAGCGAGTGGGTGATGTCCACCACCACCGGAAATCCCGTCCGCTGCATGATCGGTATCCCCCGATAATCCACGACGAGGTCGTAATATCCGAACGACGTGCCCCGGTCGGTCAGCATCACCTTCTTATTTCCCGTCTCCGTGATCTTCTCGGCCGCGAAAACCATCGATTCAGGGGCCAAAAACTGCCCCTTCTTGATATTGACCCACCGTCCGGTCTCGGCCGCCGCCGTCAGCAGGTCGGTCTGCCGGCACAGAAAGGCCGGAATCTGGAGCACATCGACATATTCGGCCGCCATCGCCGCCTCTTCCGGATTATGGATGTCGGTCACCACCGGCACCCGAAACTCCCGCCGCACCTTGGCCAACAACTCCAACGCCCGAATATCGCCGATTCCGGTAAACGAGTCCGACCGGCTGCGATTGGCTTTCCGATACGACGCCTTGAAGATATACGGAATCCCCAGCCGCGAGGTAATCTCCACCATCCGGCCGGCGATCTCCATCACCACCGCCTCATTCTCCACCACACACGGCCCGCCCATCAGGAAAAACATCCCCCGCTCGGAAGATGCTGTCGTAAACCCCGGAATCTCTACCCGAATATCCGCCTCGTCGGCCTTGTTCCGACAACAATGCATGGTCATAAAAGTCGCTTTTTTCTGTAAATTTAACCGTTTTTCCGCGAAATCCAAGCCCCGCGGCTAATATTTCCCACCCCACAACTCTTCCATACGGGCTTTCAATTTCTCTTCCGCCGGGTTTTCGGCCGGTTCCCAAAACCGCGTCCCCGCAAGCCCCTCCGGCATGAATTCCAGATCCACAAAATGGCCCGGATAATCATGCGCATACTTGTACCCCGTCCCATATCCCGCCTTCTCCATCAGCGGGGTAGGGGCGTTCCGCAAATGCAGCGGCACCGGCCGGTATCCCTCCCGCTCGACCTGCGCCAAAGCCTTGTTGATCGCCACGTAGGCCGAGTTGCTCTTCGGTGAAGTGGCCAGATAGATCGTCGCCTGCGCCAGCGTAATCCTCGCTTCCGGCATCCCGATGTTATGCACCGTGTTGAAACAAGCCTCGGCCAGCAGCAGCGCGTTCGGATTGGCCAGCCCGATATCCTCCGAGGCCAGTATGCACAATCGCCGCGCGATGAACCGCGGCTCCTCGCCTCCCGCCAACATCCGTGCCAAATAGTAGATCGCCGCATTCGGATCGCTCCCCCGCACGCTCTTGATAAAGGCCGAAATCACATCGTAATGCTCCTCGCCCCCCTTGTCATACCGGGCGACGTTCTGCTGCAAAGCCCCACGCACCGTCTCGTCATTGATGACCACAGGCGCGCCCTCTTCCGCCATCCGGCAGAGCATATCGACGATATTCAGCAGCTTCCGCGCATCGCCGCCGCTGAACGCGAGCAACGCCCCCGTCTCCTCGACACGGACATCCGCCTCTTTCAGGCAGATATCCTCCTTAATCACCCGATCAAGTAACGTCAGCAAATCCTCTTCCGCCAGCGGTTTGAGAATATAGACCTGACACCGCGAGAGCAGCGGCCGGATCACCTCGAACGACGGATTCTCGGTCGTCGCCCCGATCAGGGTCACCACCCCCTGTTCGACAGCTCCGAGTAGCGAATCCTGCTGCGCCTTGTTGAACCGATGGATTTCGTCGATAAACAGCACCGGCGGCGCCGAGTCGAAAAATCGGTTCGACTTCGCCTTCTCCAACACCTCGCGCACCTCCTTCACCCCTGCATTGATTGCGCTGAGCGTGAAAAACTTACGCTCCAATGACCGGGCCATAATCTGGGCCAGCGTCGTCTTGCCCACCCCCGGCGGCCCCCACAGAATGAGAGACGAGAGGTTGCGCGACGCCACCAGTTTGCGCAATACCCCCTCCGGCCCGACCAGATGGGCCTGGCCGATATACTGATCCAACGTCGTGGGACGCATCCGCTCCGCTAATGGTATGCTGCTCGTCATGATATACAAAGATACTCCGGTTTCTCAAATTATTATAACTTTGGTGCGCAATAGCGCGATTCCGTCATGATCAAGATAGGACTGATTTCCGACACCCACGGCACATTCGACGACAAAATCCGCCATTTTCTCGATCCGGTGAGCGAGATCTGGCACGCCGGCGACATCGGGTCGCTGGAGCTGGCCGACGAAATCGCCGCCTTTCGCCCTCTGAAAGCGGTCTACGGCAACATCGACGACTACCGCGTACGGACAGTCTATCCGAAATTCCAGCACATCGTGTGCGAAAATCTGAGCATCGTCATGACTCACATCGGCGGCTATCCGGGGCGCTACGAGCCCGAAGCGCGGATGTGGATCGAACAGGTTCACCCCGACCTTTTCATCAGCGGCCATTCGCACATCCTCAAAGTAATGAACGATAAAAAGTATCATCTATTGCATATGAACCCGGGCGCGGCGGGATACGGATACCAGGGGGTACGCACCGCCCTGCGGTTCACGGTCGACGGCGACCGGGTGACCGAGCTGGAGGCCGGGGAGTTCTGACGATGCGACGATTTGTTCTCTTATCGACCGGATTATTATTTCTCTCGATTTCAGCAGTTTATTCCACTTCATCGGAACCGGCGCTTTCAGGGGCTGAATTGAAAATCGAACAGCAGAATATCCTGAAAAAACTCGGGAAACGCCCTGCACTGTTCGATCCGTGGCGAAGCGAATCGATACGGAGCGTCGTATTGGAGCGGGTCAAACTGAGTCCCGATAAAAAGCGGCTGGAGCTCTATTGCAATGTGGGGCTGGCCCAGATCGCCATCCGACAGGAGCTGCTCGAAAAATGGGCCGACGAGGTGCGAAAAACGCTGGGAACGGCATATCAGACGTGCGACGTACGCTTTTTCGCTTACAAAATCCCGGCCGAACGGTTCATTCCCAATGCTTTCCGTCCAAAAGAGGGGCGCGATCCGAAACGCACGAGCACGCCGATCCACATCCGTCCGCTGACCCGCCGTGCCGATCGCTCGGGGTATAGTCTCGGATTGGGCGGACGGCATATCGCCCTGTGGGGAGGCCACGGAAAATATTACGAAGAGGGGGATTCGGCCTGGGTCTGGCAGCGTGCTCCGCTGTTCACCACCATCGAAGACCTCAATACACAGGAGTTCGCCGCACGCTACCTCGCCCCCATGCTGGAGCAGGCCGGGGCGGTCGTCGTCATGGCCCGCGAACGCGACCCGCAACCCGAAGAAATCATCCTCGACAATGACAACCCGGCGCAGGGAGGGCGAGGAATCGACACCGTCGGAAAGTGGGAAAAAACAAATTTCGGGTTTGCCATATCGGACACTTTAGACAATCAGAATCCGTTTCGTCAAGGCACCGTATTAAAGGCCGATATCTCGACCCAGTTCAAGCCTTCATTGACCTATCGCATCACTTTAGATCGACCGGGAAATTACGGCGTCTATGTCAGCTGGAAAGCTTTGCCTACGAACCTGACGAACGCCCGTTACACGGTTTTCCATGCGGGCGGCTGCGCCGCATTCGAAGTTAATCAACGCATCGGCGGGTCGACGTGGATCTGGCTGGGACGGTTCGACCTCGACAGCACCTCGAAAATCGTCCTGAGCGCTCCGGAAAAGGCGACCGCAGGTACGCTGACCGCCGACGCCGTGAAGATCGGCGGCGGCCGGGGCAACATCCGGCGCGGAGAAACGACCAGCGACGTGGCACGCTATGCCGAAGCGGCCCGCTATTGGATGCAATACAGCGGCGTGCCGGACTCGATCTACGCACAGGAGACCTTATCCCCTGAAAATGAAGAGGGAGCACAGCTCGACTACATCGATAACTTCAAGGGGAACGGGGACTGGTGCAACTACATCCGGTACGAGAAAAAAATCCCGCTGGACGCGGCCGTCGGCCTGCATACGGACGCCGGCATCTGCGACTCCATCGTCGGCACCCTCTCCATCCACTATACGGACCGAACGAGAGCCCAATACCGAAACGGGAAGAGCAAACTGGCCGCCCGCGACCTGGCCGACCTGGTGCAGACCCAGATCGTGAACGACCTCCGGGCAGGGCATGAACCGCACTGGACACGGCGTGCGGTCTACGACAAAAGCTACGCCGAAATCTCGCGGCCGGACATGCCGGCTACGCTGATCGAGATGTTCTCGCACCAAAATGCCGCCGATATGGCGCTGGCGATGGATCCGACCTTCCGGTTCGACATGGCGCGGGCGATTTACAAAGGCCTGCTACGTTTTCTGGCCGACCGCTACGGACAGAAATATATCGTACAACCCCTACCGCCATCGTCGGTCTATGCCGAACCGCTCCCCGGAGACTCCGTTCGGATCGGATGGCGGCCGACCGCCGACCCGCTCGAACCGACAGCCGTTCCGAACCGGTATCGCATCTGTCGGCGCAGCGGGACAGACGGGGTATTCGACGAAGGAGTCGAGACACGCTCCACCCGGATAGAGCTGCCGATTCCGCGGGACGGGCGGGTGTACAGCTTCCGGATTACAGCGATCAACGAAGGAGGCGAGAGCTTCCCGAGCGAAATTCTTTCCGTCGGCCTGAGCCCGGCAGAGCAGGGGAGGGCATTGGTGGTGAACGGTTTCACCCGGCTCAGCCCGCCGGCCCTGCGTCACGACAAATCAGGCAAACTATTGGGATTCGACATGGAGGCCGACCCGGGCGTTCCGTACTACAACGACCTGTCGATCATCGGGCCGCAGACCAACTTCGACCCCTTCTCGCCGTTCGAAGACAACCGTCAGCCAGGCTGGGGCGGCTCTTCCGAGACTTGGTTTCCCGGCGGTGCAGGCGGCAACTCGTTCGACTATCCGGCCGTGCACGGCGAGGCGCTGCTGGCGGCCGGCTATTCGTTCGTCAGCTGCTCCCGCGCGGCTTTTTCCCGCCGGACAATCCGCCCGACCGACTACCGGCTCGTCGATCTGATTCTGGGCGCCCAACGAAGCTATCCAAAACGGTGCAAAATTTTTGACCGGCAGTTATACAGCAAGTTACAACAGATAACTAAAGATTCGATTCCACTGTTGATTTCGGGCAGTTACCTCGGCTCCGATCCCGCTGTTTCGGACGAGATGCGGCAAGGCTTGGGATACGTTTTCACCGAGACCGTCCCCAATCCGATACCCAAACGGACGGATCGGTATTTCACCCCCACTTTCGATCGTTTGCAGCCGACGGAGAGCAGCCGGCAGCTGGTTTCGGAAGGGTGGCCGACAGCGGGAGTGCGGAACGGAAAGATCATCCTGCTCGGATTTCCGGCCGAATATCTGGAAAAGAGCACTTTACAAAGTTTATTTCAACACATTTCCACCTTGCCATGAAACTGGGACACGCCGCCTTGTGGTGCGCCGATCTGGAAGCCGTGCGCACCTTTTACGAAACCTATTTCAACGGCCGCAGCGGCCCGAAATATGTCAATCCGACCAAAGGTTTCGAATCCTATTTCATCCGTTTCGAGGGCGATGCGGCCCTCGAAATCATGCGGAGCACGCAGGTCGTCGAACGCGGCGCGACACCTGGCCTCGGCTGGTGCCACATCTCCTTCACCGTCGGCTCCGAAGAGGCGGTACATACCTTAACTGAACATTTAAGAGCAGATGGCTATCGTATTTTGTCCGAGCCCCGTAGAACCGGAGACGGATTTTATGAGAGCTCGGTGGCAGACCCCGAAGGAAATCCGGTCGAAATCTGTGCTTGAACCGAACGAAAAAAAAGCTATTTTTACGGTCGCTTAGCTGAACGATAAAACATATGGGGGTCAAACATAAAATCCGGCTGGGTTTCACGGCCATCGGCATCCTGCTTTTCCTGTCGGGCATCATCTCGTCGCTCGAACTGGTGCGCTTCAACCGCACGACGCACAACCTGCTGGAGCGAAGCCAGAACTGCATCGAACGGTCGAAAGAGATGCTCGATGCCGTACAGGAGCAAAATACGGCACTCCTGCTCCGGATTACCCACAACAACCCGGGCGCCATCTACGACTCGATGCTGGTCAAAAGCGGCCGGGACTTCGAACAGGCTTTGCAGAGCGTGGGAACCGACTTTCGCGACCCGTCGCAATTGGAGGCCATCCGCACGGCGGCACGCTACTACAACAGCATCGTCTCCCAGGCCGACGACACGACCGATATCACCTGGTTTACGGACGTCTACAAGACATCCTACTACAACCTGACCTACGCCATCAAGGAATTCATGGTGCAAATCCAGGAGCGCACCATCGACTATACGGCACAGCTGGAACGCAACGCCTATCGCTCCTCGATGGTCGGGATCATCGCCCTGGGAGGAGGCATTCTGCTGCTGCTGGTCTTCTACTTCATGCTGAACAGCTACTTTCTCGATCCGGTGCTCCGGATCACGCGCGCCTTGAAAGGATACGTCGATTCGCGCCTCCCGTTCGAAGTGAATGTCGCCACACAGGACGAAATCAACACCCTCCGGGAGAACATCGCCGCTCTGGTTTCGGCCCATAAAAAAACGAAATAGAACGGGGAAACGATGAAATTCGGAGTCGTCATACGCTATGTCGGACTGGTGCTGCTGTTCAACGCCGCATTCATGCTGATTTCGGCCCTGATCTCGCTGTTCAACGGCTTCGATACGGGATTCTACCCCTTGTTGGTCAGCTTTCTCATCACCTCGATCATCGGTTCATTCCCCCTGATCTTCGTGCCGAACGACCACAACCTCTCGAACAAAGAGAGCTACGTGATCGTGGCGATGTCCTGGGTGATCTCCTGCCTGTTGGGCATGCTGCCCTACCTGATCTGGGGCGGAGAATTCTCCCTGACCGACGCCTGGTTCGAGAGCACATCGGGATTCACCACCACCGGCGCGACTATTTTGAGCGATATCGAGGCTCTGCCGAAAGGGCTGTTGTTCTGGCGCGCCTCGACCAACTGGGTCGGAGGTGTGGGCGTCGTGCTGTTCGCCCTCGTGATCCTGCCTTCGATGGGGCGAATGAAGATGAGCCTGACGAGTGCCGAAATGTCAATGATGGCCAAAGACAACTTTCGGTACACTACGAAAAAAATCCTGAAAATCATCGTCTTCGTCTACGTCGGCCTGACCCTGTGCGAAACGGTCGCCCTGACGGCGGTCGGTATGGAGCCGTTCGACGCCGTGACCAACTCTTTCTCCACCATCGCCACCGGCGGGTTCTGTATCAGGAACCAGAGCATCATGTACTACGACAGCGTGGTGATCGAGACGATCGTCCTGATTTTCATGCTCGTTGCGGGGATACACATGGGCTTGGTCTACGCCACCATCTGCGGCAAACACAACAACATGTTCCGGTCGGAAGTCACGCGATTTTATATCCTCTCGATCGTTATCTGCACCGCCATCGTGGCAGCCGGGCTGCTGATGAACCACAACTACTCGACCTTCGGCGAAGCGATACGCTACGGAACCTTTCAGGTCGTCTCGCACATCACGACCACCGGATTCGCCTCGACCAACGACGCCTTGTGGCCTCCGCTGGCCATCATCACCATCATCTACTGCATGATCCAGTGCTCGATGGCCGGATCGACCTCCGGGGGGATCAAAGCCGACCGCGTGCTCCTGATTTTCAAAGCGATCCGGGCCCGAATGCTGAAGCTGCAACATCCGAACGCCGTGATCCGCATCAAACAAAACGGCATCACGCAGGACGACGGAACGGTCAATGCCGCCATCCTGCTGGTCGTCATTTACATGCTGAGTGCATTGGGCGGAACCGTGCTGCTCACGGCGATGAACATCGACCTGCTGACCAGCTTCACCGCAGCCATCTCCAGCTTGAGCAACGTCGGGCCCGGATTCGGAAAAATCAGCAACCTGGACAACTTCGGCGCCTTGCCCGCAGCCGCCAAATGGTTGCTGACGGGGTTGATGCTCTTCGGGCGTCTGGAATTTTTCGGATTTCTCCACGTTTTCATGCTCCGCAGTTGGAAATGACCGGAATAATCTCTATTTTGCGTTTGCAACCGATGATAAAAAAGATTTCATACCGTATCGTATGGTTCGGCTGGTGCTGGCTGGCGGGAACGGGAGTCGTGTGCGCACAGGGAGTGCGGATGGCGGGGCTGACCGAAAATGCGGAATATGCCCGGTTGCTCCGGGAACAACAGGCACTGAAAGCGCGCGAAGATTCCACCCGGTCGCTGATCGAACGGAACCGGCAACTGTTCGGAGAGGGAAACGATCGGGAGCGGATCGGAGGGGAGATCGTCCGGCTGGAGGGCGAACTCTTCGACATACGGAGCAGGATCGGAAAAATTACGGCACGAGTGGCGGAGATGGAACAGGCCTATCTGTTTGAACATATGGACGCAGAGGAGGAGGCCTCGCCGGGCGGCGAAGGAGAAGGGGAGAGTGGCGTTGCGGGAGAGCGAACCTTGTTCGACAATCCGTTTTTCGTCGAACATCTGAGCCGGAACGATCGGACTTTGTTCGGATTGAGCCCTCGGATCGAGCCGGAAGTCATGAAAATCAATCGGTTGATCTCCGGGCTGTACGACCAGCTTTCCACCGTAAAACGGCAATACGAAGCGGCGGACGACGAAATCGCCATCGACAGTCTGTGGAGACGCGCCGGAGAGCTCAAGGAGCAGATCGAACAGGTCGATGCCCTGATGGAACGGCTCTGGTTGGTGATTTACGACCGGAAGCGGGACAACTATCCGGTGCTGGTCGATCAGATCGGCACCCTCGACCGGCTGCAGCTCGAACAGCTCGACCGGGAGAGCCGTCAGGTGCGACGTGCCGAGGGGTGGGCGGGCGAACAGCTCGCACCGCTGGTGGCGACCTATCCGCTGCAAAAGCGGCTGATGCTCGATTACGAAATTGCCATGGCAGAGGCCTTGGGACTGGCTGCGGCGCAGGATTCATTAGTGACGGAACGGGGGAAATACTCGGCCGAGAAGCTGGCCGAAGAGATGACCTATCGGGACATCCGGTTCGAACCGCGGAGTCTGGTTATCTATGCACCGGTCGTGAAAACGGATAATCCGGCGGAACGGAACTACACGACCGTGGAGGACATTCCGGCGCTCCATGTGCCGAAGTCAGGAGTTTATTACACGGTACAACTGGCCAGTTACACGACACAGCCGAAAACTATCGATGTGTTCAAAGGCATGACGCCGATTATGTCGCAAAAGACGGCGAACGGGCAGTGGCGTTATCTGGCAGGCGGTTTCGACACCTATGCGGCGGCAAGCGCAGCAGCGGCACAATTAGTGCGGGGGGGATTCCGGGCCACTGTCGTGGCTTATGCCGACGGGAAGATCACGACGGCCGTGAAAGCAAAGGCACTCGAAGCGACTAATAAGACAGATGCTGCGCGCGAGGGGGGGTCGGGATCGACAGGCTCTGCCGTGCAGCAAAAAGGGGGATTCAACGTGCAAATCATTCCGGCGGAACAGAGACTTTCGACCGCCATTCGCGAGATTGTCAAGGCCAGGGCGGCCGGAGCGACCATCGTGCGGAATACGGCGGGGAATGAAGTGGTGTACTCCATCGGCGCCTTCGCCACCCGGAAAGAGGCGGAGGCACTGATCGGCGCGCTGGGCGATCAACCGAATATCCAAATGAAAATCGTGGCATTATGATACTCTGGATTACACTGCTGATCCTGCTCGGCCTGCTGCTTTTCATCGCCGAACTGGTTCTCCTGCCGGGCATCACCTTGGCAGCCGTGGGGGCATTCATTTGCCTGGTGGCGGCAGCGACATGGGCGTTCGTAGGAGGAGGATTGGTGACCGGATTCATTGTTCTCGGAATCATTCTCTTCTGTTTGAGCATTCTGACCTTGCTGTTTTTGCGGCCGAAGACATGGAACCGGGTCGCTTTGAAAACCAATATCGACTCGCAGGTGCAGCCGGTGGAGATCGAAAAACAGGTGGAAGTGGGTGTACAGGGCTACACCTTGACCCGGCTGGCCCCGATGGGGAAAGTGCAGATCGGCGACACGATCTTCGAAGCGAAATCGTTGGACAGCTACATCGATCCGCGGCGCGAAGTGGTCGTGATCGGATACGACAACGCCAACATCATCGTCCGGCCGCTCTGACCGAACCGGGCACAGACCGAAATACATTTACAAACATATGGAAATCTCGACAACCGCCATCATCATCGCCGCAGTGGCCATTATTCTGCTGTGGCTGATTCTCTACTTCATTCCCGTCGGCCTTTGGTTCTCCGCCCTGGTTTCCGGCGTACGGATCAGCCTGTTGCAG
This sequence comes from uncultured Rikenella sp., assembly GCF_910577125.1. Taxonomy (GTDB): domain Bacteria; phylum Bacteroidota; class Bacteroidia; order Bacteroidales; family Rikenellaceae; genus Rikenella. The sequence goes on along the minus strand of NZ_CAJTMN010000001.1, from coordinate 32,796 downwards.
CTGGTTCTGATGCGTTGGCGCAAAGTGCCGCCGGCTACGATCGTATCGGCTATGATCGAAGGAACGAAAGCCGGACTGCACCTCAATCCGAACGAACTGGAGGCGCATTATCTGGCGGGCGGACATGTCGCCAATGTCGTCCATGCACTGGTCTCGGCACAAAAAGCCAATATCACGCTCGATTTCAAGATGGCCACGGCTATCGACCTGGCAGGACGGGACGTGTTCGAAGCGGTGCAGATGTCTGTCAACCCGAAAGTTATCAATACTCCACCGGTGACAGCGGTGGCCAAGGACGGGATTCAGCTGATCGCCAAGGCGCGGGTGACCGTGCGGGCCAATATCAAACAGCTGGTCGGCGGGGCCGGCGAAGAGACCGTGCTGGCAAGGGTGGGCGAGGGGATCGTCTCGTCGATCGGGTCGTCCGACTCGCATAAGAGCGTGATGGAGAATCCGGACTTCATTTCCCGGGTCGTATTGGAAAAAGGACTCGATGCGGGAACCGCTTTTGAAATCCTCTCCATCGACATCGCCGACATCGACGTGGGACGCAACATAGGCGCCGTCCTTCAGATGGATCAGGCCAATGCGGACAAAAACATCGCACAGGCTCGGGCGGAAGAGAAACGGGCCATGGCGGTGGCGCTGGAGCAGGAGATGAAAGCGAAGGCACAGGAGGCCCGTGCTAAGGTAATCGAAGCGGAGGCCGGCATTCCGATGGCGATCGCCGAAGCTTTCCGGAGCGGGAATCTGGGTATTATGGACTACTATAAGATCCGTAATATTCAGGCAGATACCTCGATGCGCGAAAGCATCGGCAAACCGGGCGACGTGAGCAAACACTAATATTTAGCACAGAACCTCGATTTTGATTTGGAAATAAGGAGCGAAAGTTCTACATTTGTACCGCTTTCAGCACCTTTCGGGAGAGATGGGTGAGTGGCTGAAACCAGCAGTTTGCTAAACTGCCGTACGGAGTAATCTGTACCGGGGGTTCGAATCCCCCTCTCTCCGCAGAATCCTATATTGCAGGGAACAAAAAAAGTCTGGTAAGACCGAAGTCTTACCAGACTTTTTTTGTGTTAAATCGCTGGAAAGTTTCCTGCTTTCATCAGAATGGCGGTTCGCTGTCGAATCCTCCGCCGGCCGAAGCGAACGGATCGATCGGCCCCGAACCCCCGGCAGGCCCTTCCAAGGTCGCCACACGTCCGCCCGCATCGAAATCGGAGTCGAAACCGCTCGACGCAATCGTGCTGTATCCGTCCAACCCTCCGCCCGCGATGCCTCCAAAACCCGTATCGTCCCAATCCACGAACTTCGCCTGCTCCTTCCGAAAACGCAGTTTGATCGTATCCACCGCCCCGTTCCGGTGCTTGGCCACGATAATTTCCGCCAACCCCTGAGTAGGCTGTCCGTCCTCGTCCATCGTCATCCCGTAATACTCCGGCCGGTGGATAAACGCCACGATATCGGCATCCTGTTCGATCGCCCCCGACTCGCGCAAGTCCGAAAGCTGAGGACGCTTCGTCCCGCCCCGCGCCTCGACGTTACGGCTCAGCTGCGACAACGCCAGAATCGGCACGTCCAACTCCTTGGCAATCGCCTTGAGCGTCCGCGAAATCGTCGCCACCTCCTGCTCCCGGTTCCCCCGGTTATCCGTCGTCCCGACCGTCATCAGCTGCAGGTAGTCGATAATCACCAGCTCGATGTTATGCTGCGCCTTGAGCCGCCGCACCTTCGAACGGAACTCGTAAATCGAAAGAGCAGGGGTGTCGTCGATAAACATCTGCGCCGCCGCCAACGGTTTGATCGACGTTTCGAGATGCTTCCACTCGTCCGGCGAGAGGCGGCCGTTCTTGATATTCTCCGACGTGAGCCCCGACTCGCCGATAATCAGACGCGTCATCAACTGTACCGAGCTCATTTCCAGCGAAAAGACCGCCACCGCCTTCTGGTAATCCACCGAAATGTTGCGCGCCATCGTCAGCACGAAAGCCGTCTTCCCCATCGCCGGCCGCGCCGCGATAATCACCAAGTCCGACGGCTGCCACCCCAGCGTCAAACGGTCCAAATCGGTGAATCCGCTCGGAATCCCGCTCAGGCCGTCCGGCTTCTGGGCCGCCTCCTCAATCTTCTGAATCGCCTTGCTCACAATATCGCGCGCACTCTGCACGTCGCGCCGGATATTCCCCTCCGCAATCACGAAAATAGCCTGCTCCGCCTGATTGATCAACTCCTCGACGTCGATCGAGTCGTCGAACGACTGTTTCTGAATCTCCGTGGAAGCCGAAATCAGCTGCCGCTGGACATACTTCTGCGCCACGATCTTGGCGTGAAACTCCAGGTGCGCCGCCGACCCGACCTTCTGGGTCAGCTCCGCCAGATAGGCCGGCCCGCCCACCATCGCCAGCTGCCCCTTTTTCTGAAGCTGCTGCCCGACAGTGTAGAGGTCGATCGGCTCGATCCGCGCCGAGAGGTCGAGAATCGCCTGATAGATAATCTGATGCGCCTCGCGATAGAACGACTCGGGCACCAGTATCTCCTGAATCCCGAGAATCGCATGCTTTTCGAGCATCAACGCCCCGAGCACCGCCTCCTCCAGCTCCACCGCCTGCGGAGGCGTCACCCCCATCTGCTGGCTCACCGCCGTGATCGACTCCGTCGCCCGGCGCCGGTTTGCTATTTTTTTGGCTTCCGGATCTTGTTTGTATTCTGCCATGGTCTTTCGTTTCGTTTCTTAACGCCCCCTTCGTGCCGAACCGCCGCCGGCCGTTTGTACCAGAAAAAATGGGCCTTCTGCCGCTCCTTCTCCTCCCGCGTGCGGGCCACGTAGAGTCGTTCTCCCGTATACGGATTCATCCCCGTGTAGAACATCACCGAGCTCAAGGTCATCGGCGTCGGCGTCAGATCCTGCACCTGTTCCAACCGGAAGTTCAGCCGTTTAGTAATCTCCGCCAGCTCCCGCATATCGTCCTCCGTACACCCCGGATGGCTCGAAATGAAGTAAGGTATCAACTGGTACGGCAGCCCCTCGCGTTCGCAAATCCCGCGGAACCGTTCGTTCAGCTGCTCGAAAAGCGCGAACGACGGTTTGCGCATCAACCCCAACACTTTGTCCGACGTGTGCTCCGGCGCCACCTTCAATCGCCCGCTCGTGTGGTACTTCACCACCTCGTCCAGGTACGGCGACCCGTCGAACAGGTCGTACCGAATCCCACTCCCGATATAGGCGTGCTTCACCCCTTTTATATTGCGAATCTTCCGGTAGAGCTCCAACAACGGCCGGTAGTCGTTATCCAAGTTCGGACAGACTTTCGGAAAGATGCACGAGGGCCTCGTACACCGCCCGCACAACTCCCGGTTCCGTCCCCCCATCCGGTACATATTGGCCGACGGACCGCCGATATCGGAAAGATTTCCCCGAAAATCGGCCATCTGCGTAATGCGTTCCACCTCGCGCAGAATCGATCCCTCGCTCCGCGACGAGATGAATTTTCCCTGATGCGCCGATATGGTACAAAAGCTACACCCCCCGAAACACCCCCGATGCAGATTGACCGAGTGTTTGATCATCTCATACGCAGCAATCGCCCCCTTCCCCTGATATCGCGGGTGGGGCAGCCGCGTGTATGGCAGGTCGAAACTGTGATCCATCTCGGCTTCCGTCAGATAAGGATAAGGCGGGTTGACCACCACATACCGGTCACCGACCCGTTCCGCCAAAACAGATGCCTCGACCCGATTGGACTCCGTCTCGATCCGGACGAAATTCTCGCCGAACTTCTCCGGCGACTCTACACACGCTTCATACGAATGCAGCAGGAACGCCCCCTCCGGAGCCCGATCCGAGAGATAAGCCACCTGCGGTAACCGCACCAACCGTTTGAGGTTGAATCCATTGTGCAACCGCCGGGCCACCTCGACCATCACCCGGTCGCCCATGCCGTAGGTCAGCAAATCCGCCCCGCTCTCGACGAGGAAAGACGGCCGCAAGCGATCCTCCCAATAGTCGTAATGGGTCAGCCGCCTGAGCGACGCCTCGATTCCCCCGATCACCACCGGCACATCAGGATAGAGCTGCTTAAGAATCCGCGTATAAACGAGGGTAGGGTAGTCCGGCCGTTGTCCGGCCCGTCCGCCAGGCGTGTAAGCGTCGTCCGACCGCCTGCGCCGCGTGGCCGTGTAGTGGTTCACCATCGAGTCCATCGCCCCGGCCGTCACGCCGAAAAACAGACGCGGTTTTCCCAGCTTCCGGAAATCCCGCAGGTCGTCGCGCCAGTTCGGCTGCGGCACAATCGCCACCCGATAGCCCTCGGCCTCCAGCAGTCGCCCGATCACCGCCGCCCCGAACGCCGGATGGTCGACATACGCATCCCCGGTGAAAAGAATGACATCCAATTCTTCCCACCCGCGCGCAGCCACCTCCTTGGCCGAAGTCGGCAGAAATTCGTTCGGTGAAACCATCATCGATCTGTATGCAACCACCGGTCAGGCGGTATAGAGCCCGTTTTTCTGGAAAGCGTAATCGGACTCGATCCGCTCCGGTGCATTGGCCTCCAGCAATAGCAGCAACTCACGAGAAAACTCCAGATATCCCGTCCCGTTCGCCGTTACCATACCCCCGTCGGCCACCGCCTGCCGTTCCACATAACCCATCTCGTTGGTGTACCGCTCGCCGCCCCACAGCTTCAACTGTTCCAGCGTATTGCCCGTATGCCGCACGTCATTCAGAAAGCCGTGCGCCGCCAGAAACGAAGCCCCATTGCAAATCCCCGCCACCACTTTGCCCCGTTCCCGCGCACTCTGCACCAACTCCACAACCCCCTTTGCCTCCTCCGACTGCCATCCGGTTCCGCCGATCAGCACCAGCGCGGCGTACTCCTCCGGCACGGTTTGAAAATCATAATCCGGCAAAGTCCGGAAACCGCCGATCGAGACCACCACCTCCCGCGTCGGCCCCACCACGCGCGGCACATACCGTCCTCCCGTCCGCAACCCGGCGGCCAGAAACGCGCTCTCCCAGTCGGCGTATTCATTCAACAAAACTAATAAGACTTCCTGTTCCATGTCTTCGATCTTCTTATTTTTCCGGCAACAGCAGCGACGAGTCCCCGTAACTCAGAAAACGGAACCCGTGCTCCAATGCGTATGCATAGATCTCGCGCCATCGCTCTCCGACCAAAGCCGAAATCAGGAGCAGCAGCGTACTCTGCGGCTGGTGGAAGTTGGTGATCAGCCCCCGCACCGTCCGCCACCGGTAGCCCGGCACGATCATAATCTCCGTCGCACCATGCAAATGCGTCAAACCCCGTTTCCGCATCCACCCGGCCAATGCCGCCAAAGGTGCAGAAGCATTCGCCAAGGTAGCCCCATTCTCGTAAGCCTCCCACTGGCCGACCACCCGTTCCGGTTCCGCATCCCCCCGAAGCAACACCCGCTCACCCAGCACCGCCAGCGACTCCAGCGTCCGCACCGACGTCGTCCCCACCGCCACGATCCCCGCCGTTTTTATCGCTTCGGCCAGCCGTTCGAGCGTCGCCAAATCGACCTGAAACACCTCGGTGTGCATATGATGCTCCCGGGCATCCGCCGCCTTGACCGGCAGAAAAGTCCCCGCACCGACATGCAGAGTCACCCGCTCCGTCCGAAATCCCCGCTCCGGCAGCGACGCGATGATCTCCGGCGTGAAGTGCAGCCCGGCGGTCGGCGCCGCCACCGACCCCTCCCACCGCGAATAGACCGTCTGGTAGCGCACCGTGTCGATCTCCTCGCTCTCGCGGCACAGGTAGGGCGGTATCGGTGTCCGCCCCAGCAGCTCCAGCAGCTCGCCGAACGTATGTTCCGATGTCCACGAAAACCGCACCGCTCCCCCCCCATCCGGCATGCGTTCCGCCGATAACATCCCCCCGTCGTATTCGATCGCCAAAGGCCCCTCTTTCCATTTTTTGGAGTTTCCCACGATACAATGCCACACACAAGCCCCCCGCACCGCAAATGCCCGTTCGTAATCCGCCGGCTCGGCCGGTTCGAGACAGAAGACCTCGATCCGAGCCCCCGTCACCTTGTGGAACAACAGCCGCGCCCGAATCACCCGCGTATCGTTGAACACGACCGTCACGCCGTCCGGCAGAAAATCGGCGACACGACGAAAAACACTCTCACCGATCGTCCCTCCGCGGTAGAGCAGGAGTTTGGAATCGGCCCGATCCGCCAGCGGAAAGCGGGCGATCCGCTCGTCCGACAGCGGATAGTCGAATTCCGAAATCGCTATTGCCTTCTCCATCAAAAACCGTTAATTTTGCACAAATTTAGCGATAAACTATGATTAAAGCAGGCAGTCGGGTAAAATTCGTATCGGATACGGGCGTCGGCATCGTGCGCTCGATCCAGGGGAACATGGCTTATGTCGAAGTGGAAGAGGGATTCGAAATTCCGGCCTTGATCAGCGATATCGTGGAGGTGGAGATCGAAGCCGAAAATGCGGCGATTGTCAAGATCGGCCCCTCCGATCCGAAACCCGCCGCTTCCCGTCAGACCGCCACGAGCGACGGTTCTCAGAAAAAACAGCGGGCGACGGTGCGGGGACTCAACAATTACGGACGGGTTTCACTGGCGGACGATTACGAAGACGACGAACCGATCGACCTCTCGAAACTCCGCCGCACTTCGGCCCAGACGGCCGAAGTGCGGGTAGACCGGACTCCGGCAGCACCGGAAAAGGCACCGTGGGAGGTGACGGATTATCTTGTGAAGCTGCTCTTCGTTCCGGCGGCCGATACGGACAAACCGGCCGAAACAGCAGATCTGGAGGCGTGGCTGGTGAACGACAGCAGCTACACGCTCTTCTACAACATCGCGAGGCGGGAACAGCGGGGCAATTTCGTGCGGACAATCGACAGCGGAACACTGGCGGCGGACTCCAAACAGAAAATCAAACTCTACCGGCGGGCAGAGCTGGCGGAGATTTCCACCCTGCATATCAGCCTGCTGCCCTACAAACCGACGGCGTTCGTACCGCGGGCGGTGGAGGCGTTCGACCTGGAACTCCACCCGCTGAAATTCGTACGGGCAGCCTCTTTCGTAGAAAACGACTATTTCGAAACTCCGGCCTTGGAATTCACCCTGGCTTCGTCGGACGAAACGACGGACGGCGCATCGCCGGTCATTCCGTCGAAAGCTCCGCAAAAAGAGTCCAAACCGAAAGCCGCCCCTGTCCCTCACAAGGCCTCTTCGAAAGAGGAGGAGGTGGTGGATTTGCACGCCGAGGAGATTCTCGACTCGACGGAAGGGATGGCATCGGGCGAGATACTCAAGGCACAGCTGGCACGTTTTACGGTGGCCCTCGACGGCGCTGTCCGGGCCGGCAGACAGAAACGAATCGTCTTCATCCACGGGGTGGGGAAGGGGAAGCTGCGGTATGAGATCGAAAAGGAGCTCAAACGCGGCTACCCGAAATTGCGGTATCAGGACGCCTCGTTTGCGGAGTACGGCTATGGGGCGATTATGGTTTTCCTGAAATAAATTGTACTACATTTATATTCCAATCATTGCGCCGGACGGAACCATACCTTTCTTGAAAGAAAGGTACCCAAAGAACTTTTAGTTAGCTACGCTATACCTCAGGCTCCGCAGTCTTCATTCTCTGCGATTGCTTTTGGGTCGGGGCAACGGCGCGCTTAATGAGAGCTAAACCCTATGCGCGCCGTTGCTCCCGGCCCAAAGAAGAGTCCGAGAGCTGGGCCGCCGGCAGCTTTAGGATGCGCAAGCATCCTCTAAAGTTTCTTTGGTTCTTTCTGTTCACAGAAAGAACAGTACCCTCCTGGGGTAAAGACCGGACATTAAATTAGTACAAATCATATAAAGCAAGGGGACTCTGCCGCTGCTGCCGACGCTTTCGAGTGAATCGGCAGGGGAGGAAAGTCCGGGCAACAGAGGGCACCGCACTGGTGAAACTGCCAGACGGGCGCGAGCTCGTGCAATTCGTAACAGAAAACAACCGCCTCGACCGGTCAAACGGCCGGGGTAAGGGTGAAAAGGCGGGGTAAGAGCCCACCGGTGCCGGCGGCGACGCCGGTAGCCGTACGAACTGCGGGTTGCAAGACCATGTACACCGATGTCGAGACGCATCTTCCGGGGTGTGTTTCCGAAGGACGGCCCGTCCGAGTCGGGGGGTAGGTTGCTGACGATCCGGCGGGCGACCGCCGGGCTGGATAAATGGCAGAGGCCGTGGCGACACGGTACAGAACCCGGCTTACACCCCTTGCTTTTTTATTTTTTACTACCTTTGTGACAAACAAACGATAATTCTGCCGATGAGATAAACCCCTCCTTAGGACATACATAAAAGCGTTAGCTTTACTTCTTGTTTTCCAAAATCGCCAATTTTGAAACACACCCAAAAAGTAAAGCGGTAACGCTCACGTGGCGACACGTGGGCTTTACTTATTTGGGTGTAAGGTGTTTGGCGATACCTGGAAAACAAATAAGATACAAGGCCCACGCTTTTTGTTTGTATACGTTTCCTTTTTACTCACCAAAAACAAACAAAAAAGCCATGAGAAAAATTCTCGTACTGTTGAGTCTCGGCCTTGTCGCCCTGACCGGATGTAAGAAAGATTCTTCGTCGTTGGAAGAATCTTTGATTGCGAACCTTGTCATGCCGGAGGGGCCGTTCGCGCCGGGCGCATCGGTAACTATCCAAGGGTCGGGCTTCACCTCTGCGGACGAAATCTGGTTCCGCGCTCAGACCAAAGCCGACGGCGACATTCAAGCCACGGTAACCCATCAGGCCGCCAACGAATTGACCTTCACCGTGCCACAGGTTCCGGCAGGCGAACATGCCGTAGTGTTGAAGCGCGGCACGCAGGAGATGCCGCTCGGCAAGCTCACCGTTTCCGAAGCAGCCACCAAGCTCTACGGCTTCGGTGGGACTAACGACAGCGGCTCCTACATTCTTTGGGAGGTCGACAAAGCCACAGGCGAACTGAACGAAATCGTAAAATTGCCGGATGCAGACAACGAAATTTGGGATTCTCCGGTCGTAAATCCGGCAGATAGGAACATCTATATCTGCAAATGGACCGAACTGGGAGATTACATGGAAAATACCATGCAACTCGACCTCTATCGTATCAACCCGACCACCAAAACGCTGGAACTCGTCGGGGAACTTCGTGATGCAAAAGAGCAAGAAAAAGAGTATTTCAGTTACTCTTTATACGTGATCGAGAACAAGCTGCACGCCATGATCGAAAAATACAGCAACGATGAAGACAACGAAGAGTCATTCTACTCGTTGGTTTCGATCGACACGGAAACGGCAGAACAAACCTTGGTGGCCGACTTCGGATCGCTGAACGAAGCATTGAGCCTGCCCGCCTCTACATCGGTATCCATAGAAATCGGAACGGATGAGGAGGTCGGTTTGTGTTACGATCCGGCTTCAAAAAGCTCGATGTGGATTACCAATTTGGTTAAACTGGATATTGCTAATCAAAAGATCATCGCCGGAGAAAGGTTCAATGAGTATGTGAATTTATTCTCAAAAGATGGACAGGTCTGTGGGGCGTTTTATAACGAAACGACAAACAGCGTAAATTTCCGGCCGATCGACACCGAGAAACTGACCGTTGGAAACTCGCTCGGAAACATCACTCTCCCGGCGGCCGACGATTTTGATGACTTCTGGTGTTATGACGCTTCCACCGGAAAAGCATTCGGGCAGTTCTGGAAAGATTCCGGTACTGAAAATGAACATTTCGTTTTCGGTGCCTTTGACTTCAACGCTCGGCAATGCATCGAGATCAAAGAATACGCACCGGGAATCTGGTTCGACCTCTTCCAGTAGCCGCACGCGGCATTTACTCTAAAAAACAGCGGGTCGTCTTTTCCGAGATAGGGAAAAGACGACCCGCCCTTTTTGGATAAAGGCCTCGCTCAGAACCGCGACAGCATCGGGTAGTCCAGCGAGAAGTGCAACCCCACGCTCTCCTTGAGCTGCTGCGCCTGCTTGATAATCAAATACCCGACGGCAATCATATTCCGCAACTCGCACAGGTTTTTCGACAGCGTCGACCGCCGATACAAGTGCTCCGTCTCCTCGTAAATGATCTGCAAACGGTGCATCGCCCGCTCCAGCCGAATATTCGACCGCACGATCCCCACGTAATTCGACATGATCTGTTGCACCTCCTTGAGGCTCTGCGTAATGAGTACCATCTCCTCCGGATGCGACGTCCCTTTGTAGTCCCAGTCCGGCAACCCCTCCTGCAACGTCAAGCCGCCGATCACCGACAGCGAATGCCGCGCCGCCTGTTCCGCATAAACCACCGCCTCGATCAACGAATTGGAAGCCAGCCGATTGGCTCCGTGCAACCCCGTCGAAGCTGTTTCCCCGATCGCATAGAGCCGTTTAATGGAAGTCTCGCCGTTCATATCCACCTTCACCCCTCCGCAACAATAGTGCGCCGCCGGTACCACCGGAATGAAATCCCGCGTAATGTCGATCCCGATCGACAGACACTTCTTATTGATATTCGGGAAGTGGTCTCGGGTAAGTTCCGGATCCTTGTGCGTCACATCGAGGTAGACGAAATCCTCGCCCCGGGTCTTCAGTTCGTGGTCGATGCTCCGCGCCACCACATCCCGCGGCGCCAGCGAACCCATCTCGTGATACTTCTGCATGAACTCCTCGCCGTCCTGCGTCCGCAGAATCGCCCCGAAGCCGCGGATCGCCTCCGAAATCAGGAACGACGGCCGCTCGCCCGGATTGTACAACGAAGTAGGGTGGAACTGGATGAACTCCATGTTCTCGATAATCCCCTTGGCCCGGTGCACCAGCGCGATGCCGTCGCCCGTCGCCCCCGCCGGATTGGTCGTCGTGTGGTAGACGTTCCCCGTCCCGCCCGTCGCCAGCACCGTCACCCGCGCCCGCACCGTAAAGACCTCCTTGGTGTCCAGCTCCAGGACATACGCGCCGTAGCACTCCGTTCCCGGAATCGACCGCTTCACCAGCTTGCCCAAATGGTGCTGGGTCAGCAGATCGACGGCAAAATGCCGCTCCAGAATCTCGATATTCGGATGCTCCCGCACCCGATCCACCAGCCGGTTTTCGATTTCGGCCCCCGTATAGTCCTTGTGATGCAGAATCCGGTGTTGTCGATGCCCCCCCTCGCGCGCCAGCTCGTACCGTTTCGGATCGTCCGCCCTACGGTCGAAGTCCACCCCCCAGTCGATCAACTGTTCGATCTGCCGCGGCGCATTCCGCACCACCAACTCCACCACCTCCCGGTTATTTTTGTACGAACCGCAGACCATCGTGTCTTCGATGTGCTGTTCGAAATCGTCCGGCGCATAGGTCACGCTGGCAATCCCTCCCTGTGCATGATACGTATTGGTATCGTCCAGCCGGCTTTTGGTCACGAGCAGCACCCGTCCGTGATCGGCCACCTTCAGCGCATAGCTCAGCCCGGCCACACCGGAACCGATCACCAAAAAATCGCACTCTCTGTTCATACTATATATAAAGGTAAGTTTTTCGATTTAGGAACGGGTAAAGTTACGCATTATCGGCGGAAATATCTGCCTATATTTGCATCGTCTTTTCCTAAGAATTTTCATCGGGCATAACGAATTTTAATTCCCGATTCCCCGAAAAACTTATTAATTTTGTGACTGCAATTCGACCGTCATGAATCGAAACCGGGAACCCATCCGCCAAAGCGCCACTGTCATTCGCGTCGATCAGACGGGGATCGAGGTCGAAGTGTGCCGGCCCGAAGCATGTGCGGCATGCAGGGCCCGGAACGTATGCAGCGAGTTGGGAGTTTCGGAGGAGGGAGGACGGCGGATGACCCTCGTGAACGACGGACAGGGATATGCGGTCGGAGAACAGGTAACCTTGGTGATGCGCCGGGCAGCGGGATTCAAAGCCGTCATAATCGCCTACTTCATACCGGTCTGTCTGATCGTGGCCGCGCTGCTGATTTTCCAGCAGACGGGCGTGCGAGAGACGGTGGCAGGAGTGGTTACGCTGGGCATTGTCGGAATTTATTACCTGGTTGTCAGACTCTTTCGGCAGAAGCTGAGGGGAGAGATGACCATTCAAATCGAAAAGAAATCGAACGATAATTAGACATGGATGGAACGTTGATTTACACCTGGACCGTCGTGATACTGGTGGTTCTGGGGCTGGTAGCGGCCGTGGTGCTCTACTTCGTGGCGCAGAAATTCAAAGTGTACGAAGACCCGCGGATCGACCAGGTCGAAGCGATGCTGCCGGGTGCCAATTGCGGCGGATGCGGATTTCCCGGTTGCCGCGGGATGGCCGAAGCGCTGGTCAAAAACGACGACATTTCGTCGCTCTACTGTCCGGTGGGCGGGGCGGCAACGATGAAAACCGTCGCCGAATTTCTCGGCAAAGCGGTAGCGGAAAAGGAACCGATGGTGGCTGTCGTGCGGTGCGGAGGAACGTTCTGCAACCGGGCCCGGATCAATATATTCGACGGGGCGAAGTCGTGTGCGGTCGAAGCCTCGCTGTATGGCGGGGAGACGGGCTGCACCTTCGGATGCCTCGGGAACGGCGACTGTACGCGGGTTTGTAACTTCGACGCCATCCACATGAATCCGGAAACGGGACTGCCGGAGGTGGACGAAGAGAAGTGTACGGCTTGCGGGGCGTGCGTGAAAGCGTGTCCGAAAGGCATCATCGAACTGCGCAAGAAGGGGCCGAAAGGGAGACGGGTCTATGTGAACTGCGTGAATAAAGACAAGGGGGCGATTACGCGGAAGGCTTGTACCGTGGGGTGCATCGGATGCGGCAAGTGCGTGAAGACCTGCCCGTTCGAAGCGATTACTTTAGAAAATAACGTCGCTTATATCGATCCGGCGAAGTGCCGGATGTGCCGGAAATGCGTGGCCGTTTGTCCGACGGGAGCGATCGTGGAAGTCGGCTTCCCGGCGCGCAAACCGGAAACGGACACAGCGGCGGCTGCAACAACTCAGGAAACCAAAACGGCTGCGGAAGGAGGCGAACAACATGCTTAAGACTTTCAGACTGGGTGGCGTTCACCCGCACGACTATAAAATCAGCCGCGACGCGGCGATCCGGGTATTCGACGTGCCGGCGTCGGTGACCATTCCGCTGGGGCAGCATATCGGCGCGCCGGCAACAGTGACGGTACAAAAGGGGGATAAGGTACGCGTAGGGGATGTGATCGGGATGGCGACCGGATTCGTTTCGGCCAATATCCACTCTTCTGTATCGGGGACGGTGACGAGTGTGGATGCAGTTCCGGACGGGGCGAATTTGCGGAAGCCGGCCGTTACGATTGCGGTCGAAGGGGATGAGTGGAATCCGGAGATCGACCGGACGGATACCTTAATTAAAGAGTGCACGCTGGAACCCAAGGAGATTATCGCACGGATTGCAGCGGCGGGGATTGTGGGGCTTGGAGGGGCTACGTTCCCGACGCAGGTCAAACTGTCGGTGCCACAGGAGAAGGTGGCCGAAGCGCTTATTATCAATGGCGTAGAGTGCGAACCGTACCTGACGGCGGACTACCGGCTGATGATGGAACGGGGAGAGGAACTTTTGGTGGGGTGCCGGATCTTGATGCGGGCCTTGGGAGTAGGGAAGTGCTACATCGGCATCGAGAACAACAAGCCGGAGGCGATTGTCAACCTCAGAAATCTTATTTCCGCGAACGAATACGAGGGGATCGAGGTGGTGCCGCTGAAGATGCGCTATCCGCAGGGGGGAGAAAAGCAGTTGATCGCGGCGATTATGAAACGGGAGGTACCGAGCGGGGCGCTGCCGATCGATGTCGGGGCGGTAGTGCAGAATGTCGGGACGACTTATGCCGTGTACCAGGCGGTACAGAAACGGCGACCGATTGTGGATCGGGTGGTTACCGTTACGGGGAAATCGCTGGCCAATCCGTCGAACTTGCTGGTGCGGATCGGGACACCGATCAACACCTTGATCGAGGCGTGCGGCGGGATGCCGGAAGATACGGGGAAGGTGATCAACGGGGGGCCGATGATGGGACGCGCCATGGCCAATATCGAAGCACCGGTGACCAAAGGGACTTCGGGCGTGCTGCTGATGGACGAAAAGTCCTCGGTGCGGGGACGGGAGATGCCGTGCATCCAGTGCGCCAAGTGTGTGGATGCCTGCCCGATGGGCTTGGAACCCTATCTCATCTCGAAACTCTCTCGTCTGAGACTGTACGACCGGCTCGAACGGGAACGGACGGCGGATTGCATCGAATGCGGCTGCTGTGCGTTCACCTGTCCGTCCAACCTGCCGCTGCTGGACTACATCCGTCTGGGAAAAGCGGAAACCATGAAACTCATTCGTGCCCGACAGGCGCAGGCCAAATAAAGAATTTTCATCCTCATGAGTAATAGAATCGTAGCTCCTTCGCCCCATCTTCACGGGGACTTTTCCACCCCGCGGATCATGCGGGACGTGGTAATCGCATTGGTGCCGGCATTCGCATTTTCGGTATTCGTTTACGGCTGGTCGGCCGTGTTCGTCACCGGTATCGCCATCTGTTCCTGCATGCTGTTCGAGTGGCTCATCGACCGCTTCATGCTGGGCCGTTCGTCCACGTTGGGCGACTGGTCTGCGGTGGTGACCGGCACCTTGCTGGCTTTCAACCTGCCGGCCACGATCTCGCCATGGCTCATTATGCTCGGCGCGTTGGTGGCGATCGGCATCGGCAAAATGTCGTTCGGCGGACTCGGACGGAACCTCTTCAATCCGGCTTTGGTGGGACGGGTGTTCTTATTGATTTCGTTTCCGGTGCAGATGACCCTGTTCCCGGATACGCCGGGGGTAGATGCCATTACGGGTGCTACACCGCTGGCTTTTGTCAAAGAAGCTTTGAAGACGGGAACACCGGTAACGGAAATTATGCCGAACATCGACCTCGGCGGGATGCTCCTCGGGTTTAAGGACGGATCGATGGGGGAAATCGGAGCCGTGGCTCTGCTAATCGGGGGCATCTATCTTCTGATCCGGCGGGTGATTACCTGGCGCATTCCAGTATTCGTTTTGGGGACGATGCTGGTTTTTGCCTCGATTCTGTGGCTGGTCGATCCGACCAAATATATCAATCCGCTGTTCCACGTATTTGCCGGGGGGGCGATGCTGGGGGCTATTTTCATGGCCACCGACTACGTGACCTCGCCGATGACGAAAGGCGGACAGGTAATTTTTGCCATAGGTATCGGCCTGATTACCATCCTGATCCGTGTATGGGGGGCTTATCCGGAAGGTATTTCGTTCGCCATCCTGATCATGAACGCCACCGTGCCGCTCATCAACATGTACATGAAACCCAGTCGTTTCGGTGGTAGCAACGCTAAAAAGAAGTAGAGCTATGCAAAGTTCACTCAAGAATATGGTGATTGTGCTGGGAACCATTACGTTGGTGGCCAGCGCTGCGGTCGGAGGCATCTACCTGCTGACCAAAGAGCCGATCGAAACAGCTCAGGAACAAAAAATCAACGACGCCATTGCAGAAGTGCTGCCCGAATTCGACAACGTGCCGGCGACGGAAGCGATCGAACTCGAAATCGACGGGAGCATCGTAAACATCTATCCGGCATCCAAGGATGGGAATGCGGTGGGATATGCCGTCGAAACCTTCTCGAAAAAGGGATTCGGAGGCTTGATGACCTTGATGGTCGGCTTCCTGCCGGACGGGACGATTAAGGATATCTCGGTCATCTCGCACGCCGAGACGCCTGGACTGGGAGATAAGATCCAGAAGTCCAAATCGGATTTCGCCGTCCAGTTCGAAGGGAAAAATCCCGCATCGTTCCGGCTTGCCGTGCGGAAAGACGGGGGAGATGTGGACGCGATTACGGCTTCGACCATCTCGTCGCGAGCCTTTACCGATGCGGTGGAACGGGCATATCTCGTCTTGCAGGCACATTTGCAGGGCGAGTCTGCGGAAGAGGCGGTAGAAGCCGTTTCGGGAGCCACGGCAACCCATCATACAGAGAGCGAAAATCAACACGAAGAGGGGAGGTAAGAGAAAGTCATGACTAAACTGCAACTGATTACCAAAGGGTTAATTAAAGAAAACCCGACATTCGTCCTGCTGCTGGGGATGTGCCCCACCTTGGGGACGACCACCTCGGCGATTAACGGGATGAGCATGGGACTCGCCACGATGTTCGTCCTGATCATGTCGAACATCGTCGTATCCTTAGTCAAAAACGTGATTCCGGCGAAGGTGCGGATTCCGAGCTTTATCGTGATTATCGCATCGTTCGTGACCGTCGTACAACTCGTGATGCAGGCCTATGTGCCGGATTTGTACAATACCCTGGGGGTATTTATCCCGCTGATCGTGGTGAACTGTATCATTCTGGGACGGGCCGAAGCTTTCGCCTCGAAACACGGGCCTTTCGCCTCGATGCTCGACGGCTTGGGGATCGGACTGGGCTTTACCTGCTCGCTGACCTTGCTCGGGATCGTGCGGGAAATGCTCGGGGCAGGCTCGGTGTTCGGAGCCAAGTTCCTGCCGGCGGGGATGGACGGTATTCTGATCTTCGTTCTCGCACCGGGGGCATTTATCGCGTTGGGCTACCTGCTCGTGCTCTTCAACAAATTCACCGCCCGGCTGCGGTAATCGGCTCTTAGTTCTCTTTGATTCGGAAAAACGACTATGGAATATTTCGTAATCATCATCAGCGCGATTTTCGTCAATAACATCGTGCTGGCGCAATTCTTAGGGATCTGCCCGTTCCTGGGCGTCTCGAACAAAGTATCCACCTCGATGGGGATGGGGATGGCAGTGACCTTCGTGATGACCATCGCATCGCTGGTGGCTTATGTCCTGCAATACGGCGTGCTGGTTCCGCTGGGGATCGAATACATGCAGACCATCGTCTTTATTCTCGTGATTGCGGCGTTGGTGCAGATGGTCGAAATCGTGCTCAAAAAGGTGAGTCCGGCATTGTATCAGGCTTTGGGGATTTTCCTGCCTTTGATTACCACGAACTGTGCCGTGCTCGGGGTAGCTATTCTGTTGGTGCAGAAAGAGTTCAACCTGGCACAGAGCGTAGTATTTTCGGCCGCGACCGCTTTGGGATTTACACTGGCTTTGGTACTCTTTGCCGGACTGCGCGAGAAGCTGGAAATTACCGACGTGCCGAAAGCATTCAAAGGGGTGCCGATCGCTTTGATCGTGGCGGGGATTTTGGCCATGGCCTTTATGGGATTCTCCGGATTAGTATAAGAAAACGCACGACAACGACGCTCCGAATCCCTGTCCCTCTGCGCCCGAGTTATTTGCGCATAGGGGATAGGGATTTGTTTTTTCACAACGCATACACACATGTTAAGTGAGTACTGCTATACCCACCTCGAAGCCGATCTGGCACAGTGGCAGGCGGAAAAAGATCCCAGTCTGTTGAGTCGGTTATTCTGCGTCTTCGCGGCGCCGCACGCAGCCCAAACCGATGTACTCAAACATCGTGTAGCCACTGTTTTGGCGGAATACTTAGACGACATTTCATACGAACGAATGATTCGGACAAGTATTCAAATGCGCCAAAGTACCTCGATGGAATGGAGTATCGATTGGACTCCATATCGAATTGAAGATTTTCTGACGGAATCGATGTCCGACGAGGAACGCCGGGCAGTGGTTATCTTTGCCTCGTTCCACTGTTGCGGCTACGTTCGGCAGCGAGCCGTCCGAGCCTTGCCCGACTATCCGAACACCCTTCCTTTCATCGCCTTGCGAATGGCCGACTGGGTCATACCCCAGATTCGTCGGGAAGCGAAGCAAGCATTCGCCCGTAGGCTCCCGCAAACGACCGACCAAGAGCTGCTCGACACCTTGCCGGTGATCGAGCAGGTAAAATATTGCGGCAATCCGCAGGCCTACATTGCGATGTTGGCCCCCCGGCTGGCGGGGAACACGGCTTTGTTCGAGCGGATTCTCGGTAATCCGGATATCCGAATACGACGGTTCGGCATCCCGAACATCCGGGAATTTCTGCCGGAGACATCCGGAACGGTACTCATCGGCCACTTGACCCGGGAGCCGGATCCGTTTCTACGACAACTCATTCTAAAGTCAGTCGTTGATTCCGGCCAAGACCTCCGACCTTACTATGACCTCCTGCTGCGGGACAAATACCCGCGCAATCGGGGAATAGCCTTGTCCTCGCTGCACGACACCGACCCGGAGGCGAGCCTAACCACAGCTCGCGCTATGCTGCTCGATAGGAACTCCTACGTCCGGAACATAGCGAAATGGATCATCCGACAACACGACTCGACATTCGACCTTTACGATTTTTATCGCACGCGGATAGAAGAACATCCGAAAGTCTGTATCATAGAAATCGCTGAAATCGGGAAGCGACGTGAAGATGTAGCCCGAATCGAGTCGTTTTTAGACCCTACGCATCCTGCGATCTGTCGGGCGGCCATGAAAGCTCTCATGCAGTTAGACGCACCGCATTACATACAAAAAATCCAAGAAATGTTAGCTTCCCCGCGTTTTAGTATCGCCAGAATGGCTTTCAAACTGCTTCATCATTACCCCCGGACTGTTCGTGTATAACGCGATAGCTTCGAGAGGGGGCACGCACAGGAAATTTCGCTGTTCAGGGACAAGTTACGCTCCCGTATCGCATATTCGCCACAAACAATTCATTCGATTATGGACATTTTTCTGATTATTCTCGCATTCGTTATCCTACTGCTCGGTATCATCGGTTCGGTCGTACCGGCCCTGCCCGGCGTACCGCTGGCCTACCTGAGCCTCTGGATCGGGCGGTGGAGCGGTTATACCCCCTTCAGCGACACCTTTATGCTCATCATGACCGGTGTCTGCCTGATCGTTTTTCTGTCGGACTACTTTTTGCCCCCGTTGATCCTCAAGCGCGCCGGCGGCAGCAGTGCGGCAACCTGGGGATCGATTATCGGCATGATTCTCGGCCTGTTTTTTCTGCCCATCGGGATGTTGTTCGGCATGATTCTCGGTGCTTTTCTCGGTGAACTGTGGTACGCGAAAAAATCGGGCACAGAGGCTTTGAAAGCTGCCGTAGGCACTTTCATCGGCTTTCTGCTGGGAACGGGCCTGAAACTGTTACTCTGTTTCTACATCCTATACCGAATGATAGTCGCCCTCGCCGCCGCATAGAAAAATACAATTTTCGCCATCCCGACCGGGGAACTACCAAACTCCTTTAATTCGGTTACAGTATTCCCCCCTCAAAACCATAAAACTCAATAGCTTTTTCATCAGAAAAACAAAAAGGCCTCCCGGAAAAACAGGAAGCCTCTCTACAAAAACAATTTAACACTTACAATGCCACCGACTATTTCGCCTGCTTCATCGTATCCAACTGGAGACGATACTCATCGTTCAATCCCTTCAGCAAATCGTCCGTAATGTTCAATGCCGGATCGGCCAGCACCACCGGATTCCCTCCCTGCGTACTGATAATCATGCTGTATTTCTTCTCCGCATTATATTTGCGCATGTATTGCATGATCGCCTCACTGATCCGGTTCATCGCTACCGCCTCTTCCTCTGCCAGCTCCTGCATCTTCCGTTCCCGATACTCCATCACCGCCTGCTGCTTTTTCTGCAACCCCGCTTCGATATCCTGTGCCTGGAACCGTGTGATCAACCCCTTCTGTGCCCGTTCCTGATAATCGCGTACCTCACGTTCCAAACTGCGTCCCTTGGCCGTCAGTTCATTCTGTGCCTTTTCGCTCTTTTTGGAAACAGCGTCCAGCAGATCTTTCGCCAATCCATAACCACTCATAATGGAATCGATCTGTACATAAACGATCTTCCCGTTATATTCGATCTTTTCCGCCGTGTCGGCAGCCGTTTTCGTCGAATCGGCCGCATTCGTCGCCGAAGCCCCCTTAGAAGATTTATCGCAGCCGACGAAACACAGTCCCAGCGTCAAAACCGCTGCCAACGATACGATGTGGAGTGTAATTTTATTCATTTCCCGTTAAAATATTGAGTTTCCGATTTTCAGATGCAAATATGGTAAAAATATTCCATCCTCCCGCGCCATTTCCCGAAATCTCCGGGAAAAAGTTATCTTTGCTCCGGCTTCACTCACTCCAACCATGTACGAATACATCAAAGGCCGAATCGCCGAACTGACCCCCACCTACGTCGTGATCGAGGCGGCCGGAATCGGCTACCTGCTCCAAATCTCGCTGCAGACCTACACCGCCATCAGCTCGGTCACCGAAACGACCCTCTACATCCACCACATCCTGCGCGAAGATGCCCAAATTTTCTTCGGCTTCAGCCAGCAGAAAGAACGCGAACTGTTCCGCCTGCTGCTCTCCGTATCGGGGATCGGCGCCAACACGGCCCGGATCATGCTCTCGTCGTACGGGGTGGAGGACATGGTGCAGATCATCGCCACAGGCAATGTCGGGGCTCTGAAGAGCGTCAAAGGGATCGGCGCCAAGACGGCCGAACGGGCCATTGTCGACCTGAAAAACAAGGTGCTCAACGTGGCGGCCGTTTCAGACGCTGCGCCGGGCATCTTCGCCGAGGTGACCGAGAATATCGACGAAGCGATATCGGCCCTGACCATTCTCGGTTATCCGAAATCGGCCTGCGAAAAGATCGTCAAGGCGATTTGCCGCGAGAATCCGTCGCTCACTGCCGAAGCGATTATCCGACAGGCACTTACTCAATTGTAAGCACTCCGGAGGGCACATCCCGCCTTTCCCGGGCCGGAAAAAGTTGGTTATTCCGAACCGACTCCGTACCTTTGCACGGAAACATTCGAAAACCGAGCGTTTTGTAATCCTCATCGGAGGGTATTGCAGCAATAGTTGTAATGCTGGATAAGATGACTGGGTAAAACCAATCATCTTATCCAGCATTTTTTTAATCGTTCCTTTCTCTGTAACCGTTTTTTAGTGACCAGAGGGTACTATTCTCTTTGTGAACAAAGAGAACCAGAAAAACTTTAGAGGATGCTTCGCATCCTAAAGCTGCCGGCGGCCCAACCCTCGGACTTTTCTTTGGGCCGGGGATTCTTCCGGGGCGCGCGGGCACTCTTAGGGTAGAGGCGGCCATCTCGGAGTGCCCGCGGCACCGCCCCGGAGAACCCCGACCCAAAAGTAATTTCGAAGACTGAGGACTGCGGAGCGTAAGGCGTAGCGTAGCTAACTAAAAGTTCTTTGTGCCGTTTTCTTGCAAGAAAGCGGCAGTCCCGTCCGACACAAAGAACGGGTTGCAAGAAATAGAACAATTTATAAAAGTGTTAAGATGAAAGATGCTCTTGATTTGAAGCAAGAAAATGTCGGGAAACTGTTTCGCCAATATTTTTTCCCGACCCTGCTGGGTATGCTCGGCATGTCGGCCGTAACCGCCGTTGACGGCATTTTCGTCGGCCACAGTGTCGGCAGCGACGGTATCGCCGCCATCAACATCATCGTTCCGGTTCTCATGCTGATGACGGGAATCGGCCTGATGACCGGCGCAGGCTGCTCGGTGGTAGCCTCCATCCATCTCTCCCGCGGACGTTTCAACGCAGCCCGCCTGAATGTCACACAGGCATTGCTCTTCGTAACCGTCATAACCGCCCTCCTTATCACGGCGATGGTCGTCTTTCCCGACCGGACGGGACGCCTGCTGGGAGCATCACCCCATCTGCTGCCTCTGGTCAAGGAATATATGCTGTGGAATGTGCTCTCGTGGATCTTCATGATATGGACAGCCGTATCGCTTTTCGCGATCCGGCTGGACGGAGCGCCGAAACTGGCCATGGCATGCAGCCTGATTACAGCAGGACTGAACGTGATACTCGACTGGCTCTTCATGTTTCCGCTCGGATGGGGGCTGATGGGAGCGGCCTTCGCCACCTCGCTGAGCACCGCCGTTGGCGGCCTGATCGCCGTCATCTATTTGGCCCTCTATGCCCGCCGGCTGCGTCTGCTGCGTCCGAAGCTCAACCTGACGAGCCTCCGGCTGACCCTCCGCAACCTCGGATATCAGTGTCGGATCGGTTCTTCGGCCCTGCTGGGCGAGGCGACGATGGCCGTCCTGATGTTCATGGGCAACCGGATTTTCATGCACTACCTCGGCGACGACGGCGTGGGCGCTTTCGGAATCGTATGCTACTATGCTCCCTTCATCTTCATGGTCGGCAACGCCATCGCTCAGTCGGCCCAACCGATCATCAGTTACAATTTCGGATTGGGCGCCCGAAAACGCACGCGGGAGACCGAAACGATCGCCCTGCTGACGGCTGTCGTCTGCGGCCTGGTCACGACCGCCGTCTTCAGCCTCTATCCCGATCTTCCGGTCGGCCTGTTCGTCGATCTGCAGAACCGCGCCGCCGAAATAGCGGTCGCCGGCTTTCCCTTTTTCGCCACCGGATTTACGGCCTTCATCTTCAACCTCACGGCCATCGGGTACTTCCAAAGCGTCGAACGGATTCGGGCGGCCACCCTTTTCGCTCTGTCGCGCGGTTTTCTACTGCTCATTCCGAGCTTTCTGCTGCTTCCCTGCTGGATCGGCATCCGGGGCATCTGGCTCGCTATGCCGGTCGCCGAAAACCTGACGGCGCTCCTGATCGTCGCCTTCTATTACATCGTGCGACATCAGGAGAAAAAACAGAAAAGCGCCCGGTAAGACCGTGCACACCTATTGTGAAATCCAGATTAATTCGGTACTTTCGTCGAGGATTTGGATTGTGGTTTGTCGACAGACGCCCCTCTCTATTCCGTTTTAACCGAACTTTTCATGGACAATATCTACCTGTTTGTCTTGGTGATCCTGATGGCGTTCGCCATCTCGGCCCTGATCGTCGGAGTTTCGAACGACGCCGTCAATTTTCTCAACTCGGCCCTCGGCTCGAAAGCCGCTCCGCGATACGTCATTCTTCTCGTCGCTTCGACAGGGATTCTCCTCGGCTCCATTTTCTCCAGCGGTATGATGGAAGTGGCCCGCCGGGGAGTTTTTTATCCCGAAAACTTCTACTTCCACGAGATGATGATGGTCTTCCTGACCGTCATGTTCACCAATGTCATCCTGCTGGACCTGTTCAATACGTTCGGTCTGCCGACCTCTACGACCGTTTCGCTGGTATTCGGCCTCTTGGGCTCGGCCGTGGCGGTGGCGATGGTGAAGATCTGGAACACGGCGGGAGAGAGTCTGGCCGATCTGCCGCACTACATCAACTCGGGAAAGGCGATGGGGATTATTTTCGGGATACTAGTATCGGTCATCATCGCATTCATCACCGGGACGGTGGTCATGTACATCACACGGGTGATCTTTTCGTTCCACTATCAGCGGGCTTTCCGATACGTCGGGCCGCTGTGGTGCGGGATCGCTCTGACCGCCATCTCCTACTTCGCCATCTTCAAGGGGCTGAAAGACACCCCGATCATGCCGCGGGAACTGATGGCGTGGATGGACGCCCATACGGGACTGATGATGGTCTACTGTTTTATCGGATGGACGATTCTGATGGGGGTGATTCACTATCTGTTCCGACTCAACATCCTGAAACTGACGGTACTGGCCGGTACTTTATCGTTGGCGCTGGCTTTTGCCGGAAACGACCTGGTCAATTTCATCGGGGTCTCGGTAGCCGGCTACGACTCCTATAACATCGCTGCCGAAGCTGCAAAACACGGAGCCGATCTCGCGACCTTTAAAATGGGGGCTCTGGCTTCGGATAATATGGGGGCGGTGGCCAATCCGTACATTCTTTTCATCGGCGGATTGATTATGGTTACCACCATCTGGCTCTCGAAGAAAGCCCGGTCGGTTTCCGACACCGAAATCAATCTGGCCCGTCAGGACGACGGGGTAGAGCGATTCGGTTCCACATCGCTCTCGCGGGCTTTGGTGCGCGGGGCGGTCAATTTCAACAAGAATTTCGCCAAATACGTACCGGAACGGGCGCAACGGTTTATCGCCAAACGATTCGAACCGATGGCAGTGATCGAAGCGGCGGAGAAAGCGCCGTTCGACCTGATTCGGGCCACGGTCAATCTGGCGGTCGCTTCCATCCTGATCGCATCGGCCACGTCATTGCGGCTGCCGCTTTCGACCACCTACGTCACCTTTATGGTGGCGATGGGTTCTTCGCTGGCCGACCGGGCGTGGGGACGCGAGAGCGCGGTATATCGTATTACGGGCGTGCTGACAGTCATTTCCGGATGGTTTCTGACGGCGGCCGTAGCTTTTACGGTGGCATTCATCGTCGGGCTGGTGCTGATGTACGGCGGGAATATCGCCATCTACGGACTGGCGGCGGTTTGCGTTTTCATCCTCTTCCAAAGCAAAGTGCTCTTCTCGCGGCGGCAGAAGAAAGCGGCGGCGCGAGAAGCTCTGTATCACGGTAACAACGGAGAGCTGAACATCGTGGACGAATCGACACAGGAGATTTGCAACGCCATGCAGACGATGACCAAACTCTATCAGGAGACGATCGAAGGGTTAGCCAGCGAAGACCGGCGGAAGCTGAAAGATACGATGCGGGCGGCGGAACAGATGTATCAGGAGGCTCATGAGCGGAAGTACCGGCTGTTGCCGATTTTGCGAAAGTTAGAGGCCAACAACATTGACACGGCACACTATTATGTACAAGTAGCGGACTATGTGAACGAGGTGGCAAAGGCATTGGTACATATCACGCGGCCAAGTTTCGACCACATCGACAACAACCACGAGGGATTAAGTCCCGCTCAATTGGCCGATTTACAGGAGATCAACGAGCGGGTTTCGGCCATTTACGACGAGATTATCCAAATGTTGCAGACCAAAGATTTCAGCCACCTGGACGATGCTCTGCAACACCGGGACGAACTGTTCGAGATACTGGCCAAGGCGATCAAGAACCAGATTTACCGCGTACGGGACAATGCGTCGAGCTCGCGGAGCAGCATGCTGTACCTCGATATCATCAACGAGACCAAAACGATGGTGCTCCAGTCGCGAAACCTGCTGAAATCCCAGAAACATTTCCTGGCGGCGGACGAATAGTCCGGTTGCCGTGAGTTGCGACACGCACCAAAATTCCCCGTTTGGGAACATTCAACCCGTTGTCTCTTTGCCCGGACAACGGGTTATTTTTCCGCCCCACATTCCCCGGAATTGAACCAATTCTTACAGAAATCGTTGGAGCACAAGAGTAAAAAGGATGGATGATCAAGAAGTCCGTTGTGTCGGCTGTCAGCCGGTCGTTCTGCTGCAAATAAGATGATCCCAAAGATCCGGCCTATTGAGCTTATCCTCGATTCGGCCTTATTCGGACGGGAGATCATCATGAATTCGATTGAGAAATCAAACGATTTCATGCGAGATTACATCCGGCACGTCAATCGATTCCACAATGTGTTTCGATTGTCTGAAAGGGCAGAGTAGTACCGATCATTCCACCGTGAGACCCGCAAACAACAGCAGCGGTCGGTATTCTCCCAAATACCGACCGCTGCTGTTGTTTTAATTATCTGTAAAGTTTACTTGATAATCAGATCATTATCAGCTTCCACATCTTCCCAATCCACCACCACTGGATCAAATTTAACCTGAGCTGCACCATTCGGATTCAGCGTAATGTTATAAAGATACGGTTTCCCCGGTTTGAGAGTCAATTTACAGGAACCGGTAAAAGGCAGCTCCTGACCCGGAATATCCGTCACTATCACATTTACCGTCATCTCCTCGCCCGTCGCCAGAACATACGATTTCGCCCCCGTCTTATCCGTCAATTTCTCTGTCGGATCCGCCCCGGTAATCTTCCCCGTCTCCAAATCCAACGTCCCGGTCTTATAAAAACCGGTAACCGTCATCTTGGCGGGGGTCAAATCCATCGTGACACCATCCTTAGGTTTCAACTTGAAACCGATCTGCGAACCGGCATGTCTGAATTCCAGGTTCACCCGCGTCGTCCCCGGTACCGCATCCACCGTCTTTTTCCCCCACAGGATATCCGTCCCGTGGCTCACCGGAATCCGTTTGGCATCAGCCACATTTTGCACCTGCGGGGCATATGCAAAAATATCGTACTTCGTCCCCGAGGTCAAAACGACGCCCGTGCCTCCCGTCAAGGTAATCTGACCGCTCGAAGTGCAAACGAACGGCAGGTTTTTCCACTCAGCGTAGTTCACATTCGCTGACCCCGGTGTCGCCGGAGTCTTCAGAATATAAACCCCCAGATTCGTATTCGCCGGCAATTGTCCTCCAGCCCGCGTTTCGAGCGGTTTCGCCGCAGCTACAGAAGAGGAAGAAGCTCCCGCGTCGTCATTATCGCTGAAGGTCACTTGCCCGCTCAAAACCAACTGGGACGGCGCCCCCTCGATCCCTTTGTCCTGTTTGGTACAACCGGTCGCAGTCAGCAGAAGAGCCGCAAGTACGTAAAACGTTTTCATAATCTCACTCTCGATATTTGAAGATAAGATGCCCGAGGGGCAAATTTCAATTCGTTCTTTCTATTTTGTATTTATTGCCCCAGCTCCAAATCTC
The DNA here is from genome assembly GCF_910577125.1 of uncultured Rikenella sp. Lineage (GTDB taxonomy): Bacteria > Bacteroidota > Bacteroidia > Bacteroidales > Rikenellaceae > Rikenella. The sequence continues at coordinate 6,292 of NZ_CAJTMN010000001.1, read as the reverse complement.
CCTCTTCTTCGTCTTCCCACGGAAGCAACGTGCTGTCGTCCATATCCAAATCGGTATCCCGGTCGACCACTTTAATGGAAACCTTATAGTGCATCCCGCTCTGGAACTTCTTGGTATATACCCCCGAGAAGGTAGTCCCATCGGCCAAAGTCACTTCGGCATTCAACTGCATATTTTCTCCCGGCACGAAATAGATTACATCCGTCTTCAGGTCTGTGTTATTGATCCCGGTCAAAACGATCGTCGGATCGACCGCCCCGAGCACCAATTCTCCGGTGGCTAAATCTACAGTCCCGTCCTTAACAAATCCGGTCACTTTAAAAGTGGCTCCCGTCAGATCCACACTCTTTCCATCGCCCGTATCCCCACCGTTCACCAGTTCGAACTGAATTTGCGATACTTTATGCTGGAAAGTCAACGCGGTGCTGTGTGTCTTTGCATTGGGTTTTTCCTTTTCGCTTTTCGCCCAGATCATATCTTTCCCATGCTCCACCTTGACTCCGTCAGCCGCCACCACCGCCGGGTCATGCGGCCCGTAAGCGATCATATCGTACTCCCACCCCGTAGTCAAGATAATCGGATCTCCGGTATTGTCCAATCCTCCCGAAGCATTCGCCACATGTTTCAGATTCGATACTCCCGCCGTCTCCACGCTTTCCCCCGAAGTCCGATTCACAACATATATCCCGGTTTCCACTCCATTCGCCAAGGGTAGGGTAGTAGTCACCTGCTGTTGTGCCTTGGTTCCTCCCATCTGCTGGGTTTTCCCGGTCAGAAACAACTGAGACTTTTCGCCTTCCGGCATCCTCAGCTCTTTTTTGGTACAACCGCTCACTCCTACAGCCACGGCACAGATCGCCGCAAAGGCCGAGAACCAAGTGATTTTTTTCATAATCATCTATATTTCCCCCGATTAATTTAATTCGTGCAAAATCCCCCGCACAATACTAACCTCTAATTCCCCTCACCATTCGGCCGGTTGTCCACAATCATATCGTCGGTCGTCACCTGGAAGTCCGTAATTTGAGCCGTAAAACCTCCTTCCGAAGTGGCCGAAACTTCCACATCGATATCGATCGTAATCTCTGCCGCCGCCGGATTGTCGATACTTTCCGGCCCGATCTCAGCTTCGATCGCCTGAGATCCGCCATTATCGAAGTTCAGATCCAGCCGCACACTATTCGCCCCCTGTTCCCCTCCCTCTGCAGGCTGGATTCCGAAAATCAGGGTATTTGCCGAATAGAGCACAGATCCATCCACCTGTTTCACCTCAGGGGTCAGCGGTACCATCGCCTTATATCCCCCGGTACATTCTCCCGAGCACAACCGAATCGAAGAAGCGACTCCCGTCAAGGCCATTTGCAATCCGGTCACCTTATCCGCATCGCCGTTCACGAGAATCTTCACCATCACGTGTTGCATCCGCGGCGCCGGAGTCATTGTCGTCCGTATGGTATCTTCTTTTTCAACGGTCAATTCACCGAACTGCGCACTATACAGCCATCCCCCCGCCTCCTTGATCCACTGTTCTTCCGATGCGGCCTTATTGTACAACGGCAGCGCATAGGCATACGCGTTTTCAAAATTTTCGACATCAGCAAATGCAACCCCCTCTATTCCTTCATTAAAAGCCAATACCTTATATTTTCCCGACGCCACCGTCCCCTGATATGAGCCGTCTTCTCCGCTCTCGCCGCGCACCAAGGTACCGCCCTCACCATACAAATAGACCGACATCTTTTCCGGTTTCGTCGTCCCTTCGACCTGATTTTTCCAGTCGAAGTTCACGATCACCCGCCCTTCGTCCGGCTTGGTGTACAAACTCCGTCTGACACACGAAGTCGTCCCCAAACCGCTCCACACAGCCGCCACAGCCATGACAATCACCCCCATCTTTTTCGATCTTCCGAAATGTAGTATCTTGTTCATGATAAATCTGCGTTTCCCTATTCAAAAATTACTACCGACCCAAGCCGAAACGGTATACCAGTGAAACTTTCGCTCCCGTCAGGCCAAAATAGTTGGCCGACTTCGATGATTCATATATATAGGTCGAAGCTTCTTTGTGATAACGGTCGTAATCGGCCCGTACATATCCCCCACGCAAGCCGAGTTCCATCCCGAAGTGAGGCGTGAACGGCAGATATCCCCCTACCGAAATCCCCGCGCCGTAATAATCACCGGTCTTACCGCCCGTGAGGCGATCTTTGGACATATAGTCGAACTGCCCCAGGTGTCCGTACACCCCGACATACAGTCCGCGATATTGTCCCGCCTTCCGGGTCGTCCAATAACGCACTTCCGGACTGATTTCATTCACGGCATAGTGTTTCTTATAGAGGTTCATGTTCCAATCGGTATAAACCCCTTCGACCATCGCCGACCAGCGTTTTGCGAAGTAGAATTCGACTTCGGCATTCGCAGCAATCCCCGCCCAGTAAGCCAGGTTGGTCTTCACCGCTACCAGAGGCCGTACCAAGGTCATCGGTTCATGTGCCACCTTAACCTTAGCCGGTTTTTCCGCTTTAACGGGTTTCACCGGTTTCACCTTCGCCGGCTTCACCTCTTCTTTCATTTTCACGGTCTCCATCTCTTCAGCCGGCACAACTTCGATAGCCACGGCCTTTTCCGGCTTCACCGGTTTCACTTTGACTGGCTTAACCTTTTCCTGTTCTTTAATTTCCTCTTTTTCAACAACTTCAATCGGAGTAACCGGAGTAATAGGAGCGACAGCCAGTACCTCTTTTTCCTTGACTTCGACCTTTTCGGCGACAGCCACAGCCGCTTTCTGTTTCTGTGCCTTGGCCGGTTTCATTTTAATCTTCTTGGCGTCCGCCATCCCCGCAACAAAAGCCGAGTTACCGGAGATCTCCAGCTCCATCACCGCTTTCTGCTTGGCATTCGAAGCCCGCAAAAGGGTAGTGCTGATCTCTTCCATAACCACTTTATTGGCTTTCGTCTCCGAGGATCTGGAACCCAATTCCAATCCGGCGATATTCGTCGCCCCTCCTCTCCCCGCAGGAGCCGCAACTGCAGCGGCCACTCCCTGTTCCTGCAAGAGTTGCTGTACCAAAGCGTCGATTTCCGGATCACGCCCCTGCTGAGCATAGCTGTTGTCCGCAATCACCGCCGGCCGCACAGGCTGCACCGGTTGCACATTCGAAACTTTCGGAGTCTCTGCCACAACCACCGGAGCAGGCGTCACCACCGCCATCGCCTCTTGTTTCCGTTTCACTTCCTGTTGTGCCAAAGAATCAATAAAGCGTTGCAATTCCGCATCCAGCGCTTTCTTTTCCTCTTTCGTCGGTTCCCACAACGGTTCTGCCCGAACAACCGGCGCCTCAGCTACCACCGCTGCCTGCCGAACAGGTTCCTTCTTATAATCGTCTTTCGGGGTCGATTTATTATTATCGACCGGTAAAATTACTTCCGGTTCCCGCTCTGCAACCACCGGTTTTACCGGGGCAGGCTGTTCCGCCGGCCGTGCGACCGCCACCTCCTGACGCGGTTGTTCCTTAGCCGAGAAAGTGTGTGCCGGCACCACTTCCACCGCTACCGGTTGCTGTTCCCGGCGATTATCCGCCTGAGGCGCTGCCGGCTGCTGCTGACGCGAAGTCGTCCCGAAGACATCGTTTCGTCCGAACGGAGACATATATCGACTTTCGTCGCTTCCCATCATCCCCCCGCCGTTAGTAGTACCTTTCTTCGCCAGACTCGACCCGTTCATATAAACGGTAACGGTCACCTTTTTCAGCATCCCGAAGACCTGATCCGGTGCCATGACATTGTTTTTAGCCACGACATTTCCCGTCACGACCACCGCCTGCCGCAACTGTGAATTTCGGATCACCGGATCGACATACGCCTTGACCGCAGCCACCCGCTGTTCCGCCACATCGACGTTCCCCAGCGGATTCGCCGCCGTGGAGTAAGAGGTGATCACCACCGAGTCGATGCGCGCCGACGCCGAATTGGCTACATCACGCACCAGTTTATCGAATTTGGCCATTGCCGCCGCATTCTGGCCGTAATTTGCGCTCAGTTCGGAATTTCCCAGACCGAATGCGAAATCGACGGATTGTTTTTGCGGTGCTCCCAGCCCTTGTCCCTGCGCAAAAGCCACCCACACGCTGCCCCCCAACAAGCCCAACAAAGCCGCCGCCACTCCTCGCAACGACCGCTTTCTACCGTTCGAAAAACCTGATTTTCTGCGTTTTGCAAAATCCATATCCGTTCAATTTATGCCCGAATCCCCATCCAGAAGAGGATATTTCACGCGGCTAAATTAATAAATTTTAGTCAGTAATCCACACTTATTGTCAGATTTCACATTTTTTCGTTTCCAAATCCTGCTTTCGGAACGCGAGCCCCTTTCTTCCGTCCCCCTCCCGAGAAACCGGCCCTTCATCAATATCCATGCAAAATCAGACAATGCCCATATAAAAAAACGCCTCTTCCATCCACAGAAGAGGCGTGTTAAAAAACTCGCGGTGCGGACGAGACTCGAACTCGCGACCCCCTGCGTGACAGGCAGGTATTCTAACCAGCTGAACTACCGCACCGAATCCACAATCCCAAATCGGCATTGCGAGGACAAATATAAGACCTTCTTTTCCTTTTACCAAACGTTCGGACGATTTTTTCAAAAATTCCATCCCACCGTTCTCCGCCACCCGGATGTTCTTTCGGCCACTTACGCTTCTTTCTTCTTGATTCTGACGGAATTGCCGGCCGTGGGACGTAAAAAGGCATAACCGAACAGGTGGAGGAGTCCCAAAACAGCCACGGCCATAAAAGCCAGCCGAAAATCCAACACGGTGTAATGTCCCGGCATACCGCCGTCGAACTGGTTGGCAAAACGCAGCAGAACCGCTCCGACGGCAATCCCCATTCCGGTGGACATCTGTTGCACCGTACTATATAAGGTATTGGCCGAGGTCATTTTCCGTTCGGCGATGTCGGCAAAGGCCAGAGTGGTCAGCGAACTGAACTGCATCGATCGCACCAGACCGGCGCAAAACAGCGTGACAACGATCATCCAGACGGGGGTCTCGGGCGAAAACAGGGCGGTCAGAAAGGTAAAAAGAGCCACCAACGCGCCGTTCACCAACAAAATGCGGCGGAACGAGAAACGACGGATCAGCCATACGGTCGCCGTCTTCATCGAGAGGTTGCCGGCCATGGTGGACAAAAACAGCAACCCCGAACGAAACGGGCTCAACCCGAATCCCTCCTGAAACATCAGCGGCACCAGATAGGGGAAGGCTCCGATCACGATCCGCGACACGGAACCGACCCAAATCGTGATGCTGTAGGTCCGCACCCGCATCACCGAATAGTCGATCAGCGGTGTCTCCACCCGGGCCGCATGCCTCACATTCCAGTAAAGCAGCAACAGGCTCGCCACGACGACCGAGCTGGAAAAGGTATACGAAATACCCGATTTACTGAACATTTCGACGCCGTACATAAAACCGGCCAAAGCGAGGCCGCTCAATGCGAATCCTCCCCAGTCGAAAGGCAATTTCCGTTTCGCCGGCCGTGCCATATCGTCCGGAATATAGTGCCAGGCCAATAAAATACAGGCGATCCCGATCGGCACGTTCAGATAAAAAATCCATCTCCACGACCAAAACGAGGTCAGATATCCGCCCACGACCGGCCCCATGATCGGAGCCACAAGCGCCGGAATGGTGATATAGTTCATGGCTGTGGGCAGATCCTCTTTGGGCGTGGTCTTGAGCACCGCCAGCCGGCCGACGGGCGACATCATGGCGCCGGCCATCCCCTGCATGATGCGATAGGCCACGAACTGCCACAAACTGTGCGAGGTGCCGCAAAGGGTAGAGGAGAGGATAAAAAAGGCGACCGACGAACAAAAGACGCGGCGGGTGCCGAACCGCTCGGCGATCCAGCCACTCACGGGGATAAACACCGCCAGCGCCATCAGATAGGAGGTCACCCCGGTACTCAGCCGCACGACGTCCACGCCGAACGTGTCGGCCATGGCCGGAATGGCCGTATTGACCGCCGTGGTGTCGAGGAATTGCATGAAAAACGCAACGGCTACGACCAGCGAGACTCGAATCGTCGTCTGTTTATCCATCGATAATTTGTCCGAAAAGCGCCCCGAAATTACACAATATTATCATACGGTTTCCTCTCTCGGCTATATGCTGCTGCCGCCCCGGGCGTCTGCGACCGCGGCTACGGCGAGGGCGCGTTGTGGGGTGTCTGCAGCAGCGGGCACAGCTGGTCTTCCGCTACAAGCGGCATCAACGGTTTGTACTTG